>NZ_JADHVT010000113.1 GCF_016783915.1 Acidovorax sp. | reverse complement strand
TGGCGCTCACCACAAAGGCCAGCAACCCCTGCTGGCCATCGAGCTGGCCTCGGTCGAACACGAACTGCGCCGGGTGCTCTGCCGTGTTGCGCAGCGCCAGCATGGGCAGGGGCAAGCGCGCGCCGCTGGCGTGGGCGTATACGGTGGTGATGGCTTCAAACCGCAGGGCATTGGCGGTGGCGCTCCAGCGGGCGGCAGCGGCCAGGCCCGCCGTGCTGGCAAGGCCATCGACCAGGCGCGCGGCCTCCCACGAGGGGCAGGCCAGGGTGATGTGGTCGAAGGAGTCGGCTGCTTCGGCGCCCTGCGCTGTACCGACGGCGCCCACAGCCCCCACCAATTGCCAGCGCCCGCTGGCCAGGGGCACGAGCCGCTGGATGCGTTGGCCGGTGACCACCTGGCCGCCTTGCTGCACCAGCCAGCGCACCGCAGCCTTGGGGAACAGCGCGCCCAGGTCGGTGCGTGGCAGCAACAGGTTGGAGCCGCCGCGCCCGCTGAACAGGCTGTCCTGCAGCACCCGCAAAAACACCTGGCCGCTGGCCTCGCGTGCGGGGGTGTTGAGTGCCGACACGCACAGCGGGTCAATGAACTCGGCCATCAGCCGGGGCGTGAGCGGGGCACACAGGTCTGCCACCGATGTGTGGGGCGCGCAGCGAAAGCCGCGCAGCTGCCAGGCGGTGGCCGTGCGCAGCAGGGCGATCTTGTCTTGCCAGCCCCAGCCTTTGGCACGCACGATGCCCAGCAGCGCATCGAACGGCGGGGGCAGGTCGGGCAGTTGCAGGCCTTGGCCATCGGGAAACGGCAGGGTCAGCGGCAGGCGCAGCAGTATGGTGTCGGGGTCCACGCCCACCAGTCGCATCAGGCGCAGGCTCTCGGCGTAGGCGCCAATCAGGATGTGCTGGCCGTTGTCCAGCGTGGCCGCCGTGCCGTCGGGCAGCGTACCCGGCACGGCGCGGGCGCGGCCACCCACGGTGCGCGTGGCCTCGAACACGGTGACCTGGCGGCCCGCCTGCCGGTGGGCGATGGCCGCAGCCATGCCGGCCCAGCCAGCCCCGATGACGGCGACTTTTTGCGGTGCCACGCTGCGGCTACATCCTGCCCAGGGCCTGCATCTTCCAGGCCAGCCAGAACTTGCGCAGCGGCGTGAGGCGGATGCGCTGGTGCAGCACCTGGAAGTTTTCGTGCTCGATCTCGCGCAGCAAGGTGCGGTAGATGCTGGCCATCATCAGGCCTGGCTTTTGGGTGCGGCGGTCCGCGTCGGGCAACAGGGCAAAGGCCTCGTCGTACAGTTTGTGCGCGCGCTCGGCCTGAAAACGCATCAGCGCGGTAAACCGGTCGGAGTACTGGCGTTTGAGGATCTCGTGCGCCTTCACGTCGAACTGCTGCAGCTCGCTGACGGGCAGGTAGATGCGGCCCAGCATGGCGTCTTCGCCCACGTCGCGGATGATGTTGGTGAGCTGGAACGCCAGGCCCAGCCGGTGGGCGTATTCGGTGGTGCGCGGGGCGGTCTGGCCGAAGATGCGCGCGGCGACTTCGCCCACGATGCCCGCCACGAGGTGGCAGTAGCCCTTGAGGCCTGCGAAGTCCAGGTAGCGGGTCTGCTCCAGGTCCATCTGGCAGCCGTCGATCACGGCCTGCAGGTGGCGCTGTTCGATGCCGTAGTCGGCCGCCAGCGGCATCAGCGCCAGCATCACCGGGTGTGTGGGCTGGCCTGCGTACGCCTTGGTCACTTCAGCCTGCCACCAGGCCAGCTTGGTGCGGGCCACGCCGGGGTCGCTCACTTCATCGACCACATCGTCCACCTCACGGCAGAACGCATAAAACGCCGTGATGGCCGCGCGACGCGGCGCGGGCAGAAAGAGAAAGGCGTAATAGAAGCTGCTGCCCGAGGCCACGGCTTTTTGCTGTACGTACTGCTGCGGTGTCATGGGGCGAGATTGTCCCATGGCGCACCAATGCGGGCGGCGTGGCGGGGTTTGAGGCGTTTTGGCGCTGATGCGCTAGTGCAGCATGGCTTTGTTGCTATTCAATAGATAGCGATAAAGCGTTGACGCTACAAGGCGTTCAGGCGGCCAGGCTCAGCATTCGACCACATTCACCGCCAGCCCGCCGCGCGATGTTTCCTTGTACTTGACCTTCATGTCCGCGCCGGTCTGCATCATGGTCTTGATGACCTTGTCGAGCGAGACCACGTGCTGCCCGTCGCCGCGCAGCGCCATGCGGGCAGCGTTGATGGCCTTGATGGCACCCATGGCGTTGCGTTCGATGCACGGGATCTGCACCAGCCCGCCCACGGGGTCGCAGGTCATGCCCAGGTTGTGTTCCATGCCGATCTCGGCCGCGTTCTCGACCTGCTCGGGTGTGCCGCCCATCACGGCGGCCAGTGCGCCAGCGGCCATGGAGCAGGCCACGCCCACTTCGCCCTGGCAGCCCACCTCGGCGCCGGAGAGCGATGCGTTCTCCTTGTAGATGATGCCGATGGCGCCTGCGGTGAGCAAAAAAGTGGCAATGCCGTCATCGTTGGCCGGGATGGGGCCCTGCAGAAAGTTGACGTAGTAGTGCAGCACGGCCGGGATCACGCCTGCCGCACCGTTGGTGGGCGCCGTCACGACGCGGCCGCCAGCGGCGTTTTCTTCGTTCACGGCCATGGCGTACAGGTTCACCCAGTCCAGCATGGAGAGTGGGTCGCGCAGGGCAGCCTCGGGCGAGCGGCTGAGGTTCTTGTGCAGCTCGGCGGCGCGGCGGCGCACATGCATGGGGCCGGGCAGGGTGCCGGTGCTGGCGCAGCCGCGCTGCACGGCGCCTGCCATGGTCTGCCAGATGGCCAGCAGCTGGCGCCGCACCTCGGCCGGGCTGCGCCAGTGCTGTTCGTTGGCGGCCATGAGCTGGGCCATGCTCAGGCCCGTAGTGCGGCACTGCGCCAGCAGCTCGGCCCCGGTGCGGAACGGGTGTGGCAGGCCCTTGCCATGGCCTGCGGTATCGGCGCCGGCGCTGGCGGGCGTGTTGAGCACGCGCTGGCCCGCCGCATCGACCACAAAGCCGCCGCCCACCGAGTAATAGTCGCGTTGCGCAATCGTCTGCCCCCGCGCGTCGTGCGCGTGGAACGTCATGCCGTTGGGGTGCAGCGGCAGGCTTTTGCGGCGAAACAGCAGGTGGTCTTTTTCGACAAACGGCACGGCGTGCTCGCCCAGCAATGCCAGCGTGCCGCTCTGGCGGATCTGCGCGATGGTGGGGTCGATCTGGTCGGGGTCGATATGGTCTGGCTCATGCCCGGCCAGACCCAGCAGCACGGCGCGGTCGGTGCCGTGGCCTACGCCGGTGGCCGAGAGGGAGCCGAACAGCTCCACGCTCACTTGGTGCACCGCCGCCAGGCCGACGGTGTCGCGCACATGGCAGGCAAATTGCCGCGCCGCAATCATGGGCCCCACGGTGTGGGAGCTGGACGGCCCGATGCCGATCTTGAAGAGGTCGAAAACGCTGACGGACATAGTGGGGGGTGACCCTGGGCTCTGAGAACCAGTGTTAAAGGTGCCTCAGCGCTTGTGGCGCGCGGGCACGGGCCAGCAGGGTGGGGTGTTGGCCGCCGCCCTGCCACGGTGGCCGCGAGGCTAACCGGGTGCAGTGGCCGCGGCATGCTCGCAATCCCTGCCCCTGCCGGGTCAAGGGCGAGAGGCATTCCAATAATTCGCTATCAATTAAGTAGCTTTTGGCGTATATGAATCATGCGCTACAGGCCGTTTGGGCACTGCGTGGTGCGCTGGCAGGCCAATGTGTGAGCCCGCCTTGTGGCCCATGAATCTTTCTTACATCACCAGCGCGCGGCCCAGCATCACGCACCAGTCCCAGCCACGGAGCTTGGGCCGGGTGTGCAGGCTGCCCCCTTTGAGCACATCGATCTTGTCGAGGATGCGCAGGCCGCCTTGCACCACCAGCCGCAGCTCCCAGCCGGCGCGGCCCGGCAGGCGGTGCACCAAGGGGGCGCCGCTTTGCATCGTGGTGCGCGCCCAGTGGGCGCAGTCGGCAATCAGGCGGGCGTTCTCGCGGGTGCTTTGCAGCGCCAGCAGCTCGGACTGGCAGGCGCCATACGCTACGCAGTCGGAGCGCGGCAGGTAGTGTCGGCCCCGGGGAATGTCCACGGACAGGTCCTGCCAGAAGTTGATGAGCTGCAGCGCCGTGCAGATGGCGTCGCTCTGGCGCAGCGCCTCGGCGTCGTGCACGCCATACAGGTGCAGCAGCAGCCGGCCCACGGGGTTGGCCGAGCGGCGGCAGTAGTCCAGCAGCTCGTCGCGGTCGGCGTAGCCCTCGCCGTCACGGGTTTTTTCGACGTCCTGGGCAAACGCACTCAGCAGGTCTTCCAGCAGTGGCATGGGCAGCTGGTGGCTGCGCAACACGCCTTGCAGCGGCAAAAACACGCTGGCCCAGCGGGGCGAGGGCGCCTGGCCCTGGGCAATCGCGCGCAAATCGGCCAGGTAAGCGGCCAGGTCAGCCAGCCGGGCGGCGGGCAGGGCATCGCCTTCGTCGGCAATGTCGTCGGCCGTGCGCGCAAAGCCGTAGATGGCGGCAATCGGCTGGCGCAGGCGGGGCGGGCACAGCAGGGATGCTACGGGGAAGTTTTCGTAATGGGTGACAGGAGGCGCCACCGCATCAGTTGCAGTGGGCTGTGGCGCGGAGGCTGCGTTGGGGTGGGGAGAGGGGCTGGGACGGTCGTTCACACCCCGGATTGTCGCTTGACAAGCTCAAGGGCTTCTCATAGATTACTAACCGGTCAGTCAGTAATCATAAAAACCAATCCAGTGGGGGACAAGGCGGCTGGCCCCTGCATCTGTTCACAAGCGCCCTGCATGGCTGCGGGTGGCTGGTTGGCGGGTGTCTGGTGTACTGTCGCTGCGCGGGCACTCCGGCCTGCGTCTTGCTTGCTGATCCTTGTGGCCCCTTCTTTTTTCACCGGATTTCCCATGCGCACATCCTCCGCCCTGCGGCCCTCCTCACGGCATTCCAGGCTTTTGCTGGTGCTGGCCACCGCTACCGTGCTGGCCGCCTGTTCGCGTCCCGCACCGCCTGAGGAGCCCGTGCGCTCCGTCAAGCTGATGACGGTGGGCGTGGGCGCGCTGCAGTCCAGCCTGGAGTATTCGGGCGAAGTGCGCGCGCGGGTGGAGTCGCGCCTGGGCTTTCGCGTGGCGGGCAAGATCGTGCAGCGCCAGGCCGAGCTGGGCCAGCGCGTGAAGGCCGGGCAGGTGCTGGCGCAACTGGACCCCAAGGACTACCAACTGGCGGCTGACGCCGCGCGTGCGCAACTGGCATCGGCCACTACGCAGCGTGATCTGGCGGCGGCGGACCTCAAGCGCTACCAGGCGCTCAAAGACCAGAACTTCATCAGCGGTGCCGAGCTGGAACGCCGCGAGGCCACGCTCAAGGCCGCCCAGGCTACGCTGGACCAGGCGCGCGCGCAGCTGTCGTCGCAGGGCAACCAGGCGGCCTACACCACGCTGGTGGCCGACGTGTCCGGCGTCGTGACGGGCATCGATGCCGAGCCGGGCCAAGTGGTGTCGGCCGGTGCGCCGGTGGTGCGCATTGCGCAAGACGGCCCGCGCGACGTGGTGTTTGCTGTGCCCGAGGACAAGGTGGCGCAGATCACGACGGGCTCCGAGGTGGCTGTGCGCGGCTGGTCTGGCGGCGCGACCCTGACGGGCCGCGTGCGCGAAGTGGCTGCCAGCGCCGACGCTGCGACCCGTACCTTCCAGGTCAAGGTGGCCATTGACGCTGCGGACGCCCCTGCGCTGGGCGCCACCGTGTACGCCACGCCCAAGGCACTGAGCCATGCCGGCATTGCCGCCATCAAGCTGCCCACGAGCGCCCTGCGGCAGGAGGGCCAGTCCACCGCCGTGTGGGTGTACGACCCCGCGACCAGCACCGTCAAGTCGCAGGTGGTGCAGATTGCCACGGCCGACGGCAACGACGCCGTGGTGGCTGCAGGCCTGACCCCCGGCATGCAGGTGGTGGCTACCGGCGTGCATGTGCTGTCCCCAGGCCAAAAAGTGATGGTATATCAGCCCAAAGTGGCGCAAGCGCCGGTGAATAAAGCGCAGACAGCTCCTGAAACTGTAGCGATGCCTGCGGTGCCATCAGCTTCTGTGGCTCCCGCCGCACCCGCCACCGCCACGGCGTCTGCCGCCAACTGAGGCCTGCCATGACGCAAATCCAACCCAAAGAGGGGTTCAACCTCTCCAAATGGGCGCTCGACCATCCCGCCCTCACGCGCTACCTGATGGTGGTGCTGATGCTTCTGGGCTTTGCCGCCTACTTCCAGCTGGGGCAGGACGAGGACCCGCCCTTCACCTTCCGCGCTATGGTGGTGCGCACGTATTGGCCCGGCGCCACGGCGCAGCAGGTGGCCGAGCAGGTCACCGACAAGATCGAGCGCACGCTGCAAGAGGTGCCCTATGCGGACAAGATCCGCAGTTATTCGAAGCCCGGCGAGTCGCAGATCATTTTCCAGATCAAGGACTCGTCCAAGGCGAGCGAGGTCGCCAACGTCTGGTACAGCGTGCGCAAGAAGGTGGGCGACATGCGGTACACCTTGCCGCAGGGCATCCAGGGCCCGTTCTTCAATGACGACTTTGGGGATGTGTATGGCGTGATCTATGCGCTGGAGTCCGAGGGCTTCAGCTACGCCGAGCTCAAACAATTTGCCGACGACGCTCGCCAGCAGCTGCTGCGCGTGCCCGATGTGGCCAAGGTCGAGTTGTTTGGCGTGCAGGACGAGAAGCTGTTCATCGAAATCTCGCAAAAGCGCCTGTCGCAACTGGGCCTGGACATGAACCAGGTGCTGGCCCAGCTGGGCCAGCAAAACGCCGTGGAGAGTGCTGGCGCCATCCAGACCCCGCAAGACCAGGTGCAGGTGCGCGTGCAAGGCCAGTTCAACGCCATCGAGGACCTGCGCGCGATGCCGATCCGTGGCCCGTCGGGCGCGCAGCTGCGGCTGGGCGATATCGCCGAAGTGCAGCGCGGCTATGTGGACCCACCGGGCGTGAAGGTGCGCCACCAGGGGCGCGAGGTGATTGCGCTGGGTGTCTCCATGGCCAAGGGTGGCGACATCATTGCGCTGGGCAAGGCCCTGCACACCACCACCGACCGCATCGCTGGCACGCTGCCGGCGGGGGTGAAGCTGGTCAACGTGCAAGACCAGCCCAAGGCGGTGTCCACCTCGGTGAATGAGTTCGTCAAGGTGCTGATCGAGGCCGTGGTCATCGTGCTGGCCGTGAGCTTCATCAGCCTGGGTCTGCACAAGCGTCCCGGCAACCAGCCCTTGTGGAAGCGCTGGTACATCGACCCGCGCCCGGGGCTGGTGGTGGGTATCACCATCCCGCTGGTGCTGGCGGTGACCTTCCTGGCCATGTGGTACTGGGGTATCGGCCTGCACAAGATTTCTCTGGGCTCGCTCATCATCGCGTTGGGGCTGCTGGTGGACGACGCCATCATTGCGGTGGAGATGATGGTGCTGAAGCTCGAAGAGGGCTACGACAAGGTGCGTGCCGCCACGTTTGCCTACGAGATCACGGCCATGCCGATGCTGACGGGCACGTTGATCACCGCAGCCGGCTTTCTGCCCATTGGCATCGCTAAGTCGGTGACGGGCGAATACACCTTTGCCATCTTCGCCGTGACGGTGATTGCGCTGGTACTGAGCTGGATCGTGTCGGTGTACTTTGTGCCGTACCTGGGCACGCTGCTGCTCAAGGTGCCGCCCCATGTGCTGGCCGCCCAGGCCAACAAGGGCGTCACGGACGACCCGCACGAGGTGTTCGACAGCCCGTTCTACACGGCCTTCCGCCGTCTGGTGAACTGGTGCGTGGAGCACCGCTGGATCACCATTGGCGCCACGGTGCTGACGTTTGCGCTGGGCATCGTGGGCATGGGCAAGGTGCAGCAGCAGTTCTTCCCTGATTCCAGTCGGCCCGAGATCCTTGTGGATATCTGGTTCCCCGAAGGCACATCGTTCGCAGGCAACGAGGCCGTCACCAAGCGCGTGGAGCAGCGACTGCTGTCCGAGCCAGGCGTGAACACGGTGAGCACCTGGGTGGGCTCTGGCGTGCCACGGTTCTATCTGCCGCTGGACCAGGTGTTCCCGCAGAGCAACGTATCGCAGTTCATTGTGGTGCCACAGGACCTGAAGATTCGTGAATCGCTGCGCGTGAAGTTGCCCGCGCTGCTGGCGCAGGAGTTCCCGGAAGTGCGTGGGCGCGTCAAGCTGCTGCCCAACGGCCCGCCGGTGCCGTACCCCGTGCAGTTCCGCGTGGTGGGCCCCGACCCGCTGGTGCTGCGTGAGCGTGCGGACGAGGTCAAGTCCCAACTGCGCCAGAACCCCAACATGCGCGGGGTGAACGACAACTGGAACGAGTCCGTGAAGGTGCTCCGCCTGGAGGTGGACCAGGCCAAGGCGCGCGCCCTGGGGGTGACCAGCCAGTCCATCGCGCAGGCGTCCAAGACCATCCTGTCGGGCACGCAGGTGGGCCAGTACCGCGAGGGCGACAAACTCATCGACATCCTGCTGCGCCAGCCGCTGGATGAGCGCAACGCCATCACCGACATTGCCAATGCCTACCTGCCCACGGCCTCTGGTAAGTCGATCCCGCTCACACAGATCGCCAAGCCCGTGTTCACCTGGGAGCCGGGCGTGATGTGGCGCGAAAACCGCGACTACGCCATCACCGTGCAAGGCGATGTGACCGAGGGCCTGCAGGGCGCCACGGTGACGGCAGCGCTGCAGCCGGCACTGAAGGAGATCGAGGCCAAGTGGCGCTCGGCGGGGCAGACGGGCTACCGCATCGAAGTGGCGGGCGCTGTGGAGGAAAGCTCCAAGGGATCGGCCTCGATCGCGGCGGGCATCCCCATCATGCTGTTCATCACCTTCACCTTGCTCATGCTGCAACTGCACAGCTTCAGCCGGGCGATGCTGGTGTTCCTGACTGGGCCGCTGGGCCTGGCGGGGGTAGCGGCGGCGCTGCTGCTGCTCAACCGCCCCTTTGGCTTTGTGGCGCTGCTGGGGGTGATTGCCCTCATGGGCATGATCCAGCGCAATTCGGTGATCCTGATCGACCAGATCGAGCAGGACCGCGCCCGGGGTGTGCCCGCCTGGGATGCCATTGTGGAATCGGCCGTGCGCCGTCTGCGCCCCATCGTGCTCACCGCCGCTGCCGCCGTGCTGGCCATGATCCCGCTGTCGCGCAGTGTGTTCTGGGGGCCCATGGCCGTTGCCATCATGGGCGGGCTGGTGGTGGCCACGGTGCTCACGCTGCTGGCACTGCCTGCAATGTATGCGGCCTGGTTCCGTGTCAAACGCCCTGTTCCGGAGGTTCCTGGCATTGCTTGACGGATGGGGCGCCCGCATCAGGTAAAATAGAAGGTTGACCGATTTCACGCAGGCGGCAGCTGAGGTTGCCGCCTGTTTGTTTGTAGAACCGCGCGGGTGGCGAAATTGGTAGACGCACCAGGTTTAGGTCCTGACGCCAGCAATGGTGTGGGGGTTCGAGTCCCCCCCCGCGCACCACCCATGTGAGACTTTGCGGAACACGGCGCTGCTGCGCTGCAGCCAGCACGATCCACATTCATAAGAGGAATAGCCATGGCCGTTACTGTTGAAACCCTTGAGAAGCTCGAGCGCAAGATCACGCTGAGCGTGCCCGTCACCCTGATCCAGTCCGAAGTGGACACGCGCCTCAAGCGCCTTGCCCGCACGGTCAAGATGGACGGTTTCCGTCCCGGCAAGGTGCCCATGAACGTGGTGGCCCAGCGTTACGGCTACTCGGTGCAGTACGAAGTGCTGAACGACAAGGTGGGTGAGGCCTTTGCCGTGGCTGCCAATGAAGCCAACCTGCGTGTTGCCGGCCAGCCCCGCATCACTGAAAAAGAAGGCGCCCCTGAAGGCCAGGTGACTTTTGACGCCATCTTCGAAGTGTTCCCCGAAGTCAAGATTGCTGACCTGTCGGACGCCGAAGTCGAAAAGCTCTCGTCTGAAGTGACGGACAGCGCCATCGACAAGACCATCGACATCCTGCGCAAGCAGCGCCGCAGCTTCGCCCAGCGCGCCATTGACGCCGCTGCCCAAGACGGTGACCGCGTGACCGTGGACTTCGAAGGCAAGATCGATGGCGAACCCTTTGACGGCGGCAAGGCCGAAGACTTCCAGTTCCTGGTTGGCGAAGGCCAGATGCTCAAGGAATTTGAAGACGCGGTGGGTGGCATGAAGTCCGGCGAAAGCAAGACTTTCCCCCTGGCGTTCCCCGCTGAGTACCATGGCAAGGACGTCGCTGGCAAGACCGCCGACTTCCTGGTGACCATCAAGAAGATCGAAGCGGCCCACCTGCCCGAAGTGAATGACGCTCTGGCCAAGTCGCTGGGCATTGCCGACGGTTCCGTGGATGGCCTGCGCGCCGACATCAAGAAGAACCTGGAGCGCGAAGTCAAGTTCCGCTTGCTGGCCCGCAACAAGGCTGCCGTGATGGACGCCCTGGTGTCCAAGGCCGAGTTGGACCTGCCCAATTCCAGCATCCAGGCTGAAATTGCCCGCCTGATGGAAGGTGCCCGCGCCGAACTCAAGCAACGTGGCATCAAGGACGCCGACAAGGCCGAGATCCCTGAAGACGTGTTCCGTCCCCAGGCCGAGCGCCGTGTGCGCCTGGGCCTGGTGCTGGCCGAGCTGGTGCGCGCCAATGAGCTGCAGGCCAAGCCCGAGCAGCTCAAGGCCCACATCGACGAGCTGGCCGCCAGCTACGAGAAGCCCGAAGACGTGGTGCGCTGGTACTTCGGTGACCGTCAGCGCCTGGCCGAAGTCGAAGCCGTTGTCATCGAAAACAACGTGACCGAATTCGTACTGTCCAAGGCCAAGGTGGTCGAGAAGGCTATCTCCTTCGACGACCTGATGGCGCAGCAGGGCTGATAGGCCCTCGGGTCGGGTGGTCTGCCTCGTGCAACTGCCCGGTTATGGTTGTCAAGACACACCAGGGGCTTGTGCTTTCGTGCACAAGCCCCAATTCATTTCTGGGTACAGTACCTGCTTGACTGGAGAAATACATGAGCGCATTGGAAACACAAGGCCTGGGCATGGTCCCCATGGTCATCGAGCAGTCGGGCCGTGGCGAACGGTCCTATGACATCTACTCGCGCCTGCTCAAGGAACGCGTGATTTTTCTGGTGGGTCCGGTCAATGACCAGACTGCCAACCTCGTGGTGGCGCAGCTGCTGTTCCTGGAGAGCGAAAACCCCGATAAGGACATTTCGTTCTACATCAACTCGCCCGGCGGTTCGGTGAGCGCCGGCATGGCGATTTTTGACACCATGAACTTCATCAAGCCCGATGTCTCGACCCTGTGCACCGGCATGGCGGCCAGCATGGGTGCATTCCTGCTGGCGGCGGGCGCCAAGGGCAAGCGTTTTGCGCTGCCCAACTCCAAAGTCATGATCCATCAGCCACTGGGCGGCATGCAAGGCCAAGCCACCGAGATCGAGATCCACGCCCGCGAGATCCTCAAGACCCGCGAACAGCTCAACAAGATCCTCGCCGAGCGCACCGGACAGCCGCTGGAGAAGATCCAGCGCGACACCGAGCGTGACTATTTCCTCTCGGCCGACGAAGCCAAGGACTATGGTCTGGTCGATCAGGTGATCAGCCAACGCGCCTGATCGCCTGAGGGCGACGAAGCGGCGTTTTCCCGAGGGGAAGACGCCGTTTTTTATTTGGTTATCATCCCGACAACTTTCCGAAACAAGCAAGGCATTGCCCCCATGGCCGAGAAAAAAGGCTCTTCCAGCGAAAAAACCCTTTACTGCTCTTTTTGCGGCAAAAGCCAGCATGAAGTGAAGAAGCTGATCGCCGGTCCGTCGGTCTTTATCTGCGACGAGTGCATTGACCTGTGCAACGAGATCATCCGCGACGAACTGCCGGCCGGTGACCTGGCCCGAGAAGGCCGCAGCGACCTGCCCACGCCGGTCGAGATCAAGGCCAACCTCGACAACTACGTGATTGGCCAGGACGTGGCCAAGCGCACGTTGGCGGTGGCGGTGTACAACCACTACAAGCGCCTGCGCCACAAGGACAAGGCCCACAAGGACGACGTGGAGCTGTCCAAGAGCAACATCCTGCTGATTGGCCCCACGGGTTCGGGCAAGACGCTTTTGGCCCAGACCCTGGCGCGCATGCTGGACGTGCCCTTTGTGATGGCCGATGCCACCACGCTGACCGAGGCTGGCTATGTGGGCGAGGACGTGGAAAATATCGTCCAGAAGCTGCTGCAAAGCTGCAACTACGAAGTCGAGCGTGCCCAGCGAGGCATCGTCTACATTGATGAGATCGACAAGATCTCGCGCAAGTCGGACAACCCGAGCATCACTCGCGATGTGTCTGGTGAGGGCGTGCAGCAGGCGCTGCTCAAGCTCATCGAAGGCACCATGGCCAGCGTGCCGCCACAAGGTGGTCGTAAGCATCCGAACCAGGACTTTTTGCAGATCGACACGACCAACATCCTGTTCATCTGTGGTGGTGCGTTTGCAGGGCTGGAGAAGGTCATCGAGAACCGCACCGAGGCCTCGGGTATCGGCTTTGGCGCATCGGTCAAGAGCAAGAAGCAGCGGTCGCTGACCGAGGTGTTCACCGAAATCGAACCCGAAGACCTGATCAAGTTCGGCCTGATTCCTGAACTAGTGGGCAGGATGCCCGTCGTGACGGCACTGGCTGAACTGAGTGAAGATGCGTTGGTGGAGATCCTGACTGAGCCGAAGAACGCGCTGGTCAAGCAGTACAGCAAGCTCCTGGCCATGGAAGGCGTGGACCTCGAAATCCGCCCCGCTGCCCTGAAAGCCATTGCCCGCAAGGCGCTGGCCCGCAAGACAGGCGCTCGCGGCCTGCGTTCGATCCTGGAGCAATCGCTGATCGGCACAATGTTCGACCTGCCCAATACCAGCAACGTCGAGAAGGTGGTGGTAGATGAATCCACCATCGAAGAAAACAAGCCGCCGCTGCTTGTATACCGCGAAGCGGCCAAAAAGGCCTGAGAAGACCGGAGCGGGCGCCTTGTTGTCGCCCTTTGAACCATCAACCCTTGCGCCAGTACGGCTGCGTGCAAGGGTTGAAAATCCCCACATGTGGACCCACTTCCACAGAGTACTTTGAGGATTTCCATGTCCGGACATACCCCCCTGCCAGCCACCCCTATTGATCTGCCGCTCTTGCCTTTGCGCGATGTGGTGGTATTCCCTCACATGGTGATCCCGCTTTTCGTGGGCCGCCCCAAGAGCATCAAGGCCCTTGAGATGGCCATGGAGGCCGACCGCCGCATCATGCTGGTGGCCCAAAAAGCCGCTGCCAAGGATGAGCCCTCGGTGGCCGACATGTTCGATGTGGGATGTGTCTCCACCATCTTGCAGATGCTCAAGCTGCCCGACGGCACCGTGAAGGTGCTCGTGGAAGGCCAGCAGCGCGCCCTGGTAGCTTCCATTGAAGATGCGGAGACGCATTTCATGGCCACCGTGACGCCGGTGGAGGCGACCCCCGAAGCCAACAAGCCCAGCGAAATCGAGGCCCTGCGCCGCGCGGTGATGCAGCAGTTTGACCAGTACGTCAAACTCAACAAGAAGATCCCGCCGGAAATTTTGACTTCCATCTCCAGCATTGACGACCCAGGTCGTCTGGCGGACACCATCGCCGCGCACTTGCCCCTCAAGCTCGAGAACAAGCAGGTGGTGCTGGATCTTTCGGATGTGAAGGCGCGCCTCGAAAACCTGTTCGAGCAGCTTGACCGCGAGGTGGACATCCTCAACGTGGACAAGAAAATCCGTGGCCGCGTCAAGCGCCAGATGGAGAAGAACCAGCGTGACTTCTATCTGAACGAGCAAGTCAAGGCCATCCAGAAGGAATTGGGCGAGGGCGACGAAGGCGCAGACATCGAGGAGATCGAGAAAAAGATCAAGTTGGCCAAGATGCCGGCCGAGGCGCGCAAGAAGGCCGAGGCCGAACTCAAAAAGCTCAAGCTGATGTCGCCCATGTCGGCCGAAGCGACGGTGGTGCGCAACTACATTGACGTGCTGACCGCTCTGCCGTGGAGCAAGAAGACCAAGATCAAGCACGACCTGGTCAACGCCGAGGGCGTCCTCAACGAAGACCACTACGGCCTCGATAAGGTCAAGGACCGCATCCTTGAATACCTCGCGGTTCAGCAGCGTGTGGACAAGGTGAAGGCGCCTATCCTGTGCTTGGTGGGCCCTCCTGGCGTGGGCAAGACCTCGCTGGGGCAGTCGATCGCCAAGGCCACCGGGCGTAAGTACGTGCGCATGGCCCTGGGCGGCATGCGCGACGAGGCCGAGATCCGTGGACATCGCCGCACCTACATCGGTGCGCTGCCGGGCAAGGTGCTGCAGAGCCTCTCGAAGGTGGGCACACGCAATCCGCTGTTCTTGCTGGACGAGATCGACAAGCTGGGTACCGACTTCCGGGGCGACCCGTCCAGCGCGTTGCTGGAGGTGCTGGACCCCGAGCAGAACCACACCTTTGGCGACCACTACGTCGAGGTGGACTTCGACCTGTCCGACGTGATGTTTGTCGCCACATCGAACTCGATGAACATTCCACCGGCATTGCTCGACCGCATGGAAGTGATCCGCCTGTCGGGTTATACCGAAGACGAGAAGACCAGCATCGCCATGAAGTACCTGCTGCCCAAGCAGCTCAAGAACAATGGCGTGAAGGACGAAGAGCTGCTCATCACCGAGCCTGCCGTGCGTGACATGGTGCGTTACTACACCCGCGAGGCGGGCGTGCGTTCACTGGAGCGGGAGCTGTCCAAAATTTGTCGCAAGGTGGTCAAGGGCCTTCAGCTCAAGAAGCTGGAGCCGCAGGTGGTCGTCACGGCTGACAACCTGCCGGACTTTTTGGGCGTGCGCAAGTACACCTACGGCCGTGCAGAGCTGCAAAATCAGGTGGGGCAGGTGGTAGGCCTGGCCTGGACCGAGGTGGGCGGCGATCTGCTGACCATCGAGGCGGCCATCATGCCCGGCAAGGGGGTGATCACGCGCACAGGTTCGCTGGGCGATGTGATGAAGGAATCTGTAGAGGCTGCCCGCACTGTCGTTCGCAGCCGTGCGCGCATGCTGGGCATCAAGGACGAAACGTTCGAAAAGCGCGACATCCACATTCACGTGCCAGACGGCGCCACGCCCAAGGATGGCCCGAGTGCGGGCGCGGCGATGACCACTGCATTTGTTTCGGCGCTTACCGGTATTCCTGTGCGCGGTGACGTGGCGATGACGGGTGAGATCACGTTGCGTGGCGAGGTCACGGCCATCGGTGGCCTCAAGGAAAAACTGCTGGCCGCGCTGCGGGGGGGCATCAAGACCGTGCTGATCCCCGAGGAGAACGTGAAAGACCTGGCCGAGATTCCAGACAACGTGAAAAGCGGACTGGAGATCGTGCCCGTGCGGTGGATCGACAAGGTGCTGGAGGTAGCTCTGGAGAGCAAACCCGTGCCGCTGACGGATGAAGAAGTTGCAGTGGCAGCTGCTGCGGTGCCTGTGTCCACAGACAAGGCAACCGTGTCATCCGCCACGTCCGATGGATTGAAACATTGAAGCAAAATTTTTTGGAGACCCCCAAAAAATGCGCTATAATTCATTCCATCGCAGCAAACGTTGTACAATGTGAGGCTTCGGTAAAATGCGGGAATAGCTCAGTTGGTAGAGCGCAACCTTGCCAAGGTTGAGGTCGAGAGTTCGAGACTCTTTTCCCGCTCCAATTTCCACAAAAAAGGGAAGCATTTGCTTCCCTTTTTTGTCAGGGGAATGCGAATTCCTGGCGCGGTAGCAAAGCGGTTATGCCCCGGATTGCAAATCCGGTTAGTCCGGTTCGACTCCGGACCGCGCCTCCAGATATGGTCTGCAGCAGTGAAGCGATCAAAGCCTCTGGGCCGAGACGTTCGCAGGGATCGTGTCGATGGATGGTAGTTGGATGGAAATTTTTTGGCTTGCAATCGAATACGGCCAAAAATAGTTATATAATGTGAGGCTTGCTGATAAGCGCTAACGGAAACGTTAGAGAAATCAGAAAATGCGGGAATAGCTCAGTTGGTAGAGCGCAACCTTGCCAAGGTTGAGGTCGAGAGTTCGAGACTCTTTTCCCGCTCCATATT
>NZ_JADHVT010000112.1 GCF_016783915.1 Acidovorax sp. | reverse complement strand
GGAGCGGGGGGCTGGCCTGCGGTGTCTGCAGTGGGGTTGGCGGCAGTCATGCTCGGTCAACCCCGCTTACTGCACCACCGGGGATTGCACGGCGGGCTGCGCCGGGGCCGATGCATGCTTTTGCGCTTGCACTGCGGGCTGGCTGCTCACCTTGGGCGACGCCACTGCCACGGCGGCCTTGCCATTGCGGCCCAGGTTGGCGGCGATGATGTGCGCCACTTCGTCGTCGGCGGCCTTGAACTGCTCGTCGAACACAGCGGTGGCGGCCACGGGCGTGGTGCGCTGGGTGTCGGCCAGCGTCTTGCCGCTCTGGTCGGCGGTGTCCACCCTGACTTCCATCGACAGGCCTACGCGCAGAGGGTGCTCTGCCACTTCCTTGGGGTCGAGCGCAATGCGCACGGGCACGCGCTGCACCACCTTGATCCAGTTGCCCGTGGCGTTCTGTGCGGGCAGCAGCGCAAAGGCCGCGCCGGTGCCTGCGCCCAGCCCGGTCACCGTGCCGTGGTAGACCACCTTGGTTCCATACACGTCGGCTTCCAGCTCGGCAGTCTGGCCGATGCGCAGGGTCTTGAGCTGGCTTTCCTTGAAGTTCGCGTCCACCCACAGATCGTTCAGCGGCACCAGCGTCATCAGCGGAGCACCGGCCTGCACACGCTGGCCCACCTGCACGCCGCGCTTGGCCACGTGGCCGTCCAGAGGGGCGACCAGCTGCGCACGCTGCACGGCCAGGTAGGCCTCACGCACGCGGGCTGAAGCGCGCTGCACGTTGGGGTGCTGCTCGACGGAGGTGCCCTCGGTCTGTGTCTGGCTAGCGGCCAGCTGTTCTTGCGCGGCCAGCACGGCCGACTGGGCGGCGGCCACGCTGCTCTTGGCGGCGGCCAGCTGCGCAGTGGCGTGCTGGAACTCTTCCTTGCCCACGGCGCCGCTGGCCATCAGGGGAGCCCGGCGGGTCACGTCGTCCTGCATGCGGGCGGCGTCGGCCTGGGCTCGGGCCAGGTCGGCGCTGCGCAGGCTCACCTGGGCCTTCAAGGTGGAGTTGTTGGCGTACAGGGTACGCACTTCGCGCACCGTCTGTGCGAGCTGGGCCTCGGCCTGCTCCAGCGCCACGCGGGCGTCAGCGGGGTCTAGCTTGACCAGCAACTGGCCGGCCTTCACATAGTCGGTGTCGTCAGCGCCGATGGACACCACGGTGCCGCCGATCTGCGGCGTGATCTGCACCACATTGCCGGCCACGTAGGCGTTGTCGGTGGTTTCGATATGGCGGCCATTGGCCCAGTGCCAGCCACCCCAGCCAATGGCCACCAGCGCGACGGCGGCGGCGATGAGGGTGAGGCCGCGGCGGCGGGCGGTGTTAGCTTCGTTGGCGGTGAGGGGTTCGCTGTTGGCGGTCATGGCTGTGATCTTTCAGGAATGTGTTGTTATGTGTTTTTGAATGAGTGCGGTCCGGTGCGGTGGGCCGGTCAGTGCGCGGCGGCGGTGTGCAGCACGGCCGTGTCGTCCGTCCAGCCGCCACCTAGGGCCTTCATCAGCACCAGGCGGGTGTCGAGCTGGCGGGCGCGCAGGTCCACGGCCAGGCGGCGCTGGGCCAGTACCTGGCTTTCGGTGGAGAGCACCACCAGGTAGTTGCCCAGGCCTGCGCGGTAGCGCTCCTGCGCAAAGCGGTAGGCTTTTTCGGCACTGGCCACGGCCTCGTCCTGCAAGGCCTGCTGGCGGGTGAGCGACTGGATGGAGGCCACGGCATCGCCGGCTTCCTTCACCGCATCGAGCACGGCGCCGTTGTACTGGGCGATGGCCACGTCCAGCTCGGCAGCGCGGCCACCCAGCTGGGCGCGCAGGCGGCCCCCGTCAAAGATTGGCAGGCGCAGCGCGGGCGTCACGCCCATCTGGCGCGAGCTACCGTTGAACATCCGGTCCAGCCCCAGCGAGTTCAGGCCAATGAACGCGCCGATGTTAATGTTGGGATAGAACTCGCTGCGCGCGCTGTTCACACCTTGCGTTGCCGCTTCCACGCGCCAGCGCGCGGCCACCACATCGGGGCGGCGGCCCAGCAGGTCGGCGCCCAGCACCTCGGGCACGGCAGTGGGCTGCAGGGCGGCAAGGCGGGGCGTGAGCTGGGGCAGGGCGTCGGGCGCCTGGCCGGTCAGCACGGCCAGTTGGCGGCGGCCCAGGGTGATCTGCTCTTCGAGCGCTTCGATTTGTGTGCGGGCATCGGGCACAGCGGCCTGGGCCTGGGTAAGCTCGACCTGGCTGTCCAGGCCGGCAGAGGTGCGCTCTTGCGTGAGCTTGCGCTGTTCTTCGCGCTGCTCCAGCGCGCGCGTGGCCACGTTGCGCTGGGCCACCAGCCGGGCCAGCGCCACGTAGCTGCGGCCCACCTGGGCGGCCAGGGTGTTGGCGGCGGCGGCTGCATCGGCCTGGGCGGCGCGGGCCTGGCCCAGCGCAGCCTGCAGCTCGGCAGCGTGCTGGCCAAAGAAGTCGGGCGACCAGCTCAGCGTGGCCTGCACGGTACCGCTGTTGTACGTGTTGCCTGCCACCGGGGCAGGCACCAGCCCGTTGGCGGTGTAGCGCTGGCGGGTAGCGTCCACGCCCAGGGTGGCCTGCGGGCCGTTGGCGGCCTCGCGCACCTGGCTCAGGGCCACGGCTTGCTCCAGGCGGGCACGGCTCACGGCCAGGCTGGGGCTGCCTTGCAGTGCGGTGTCGATCAGGGTGTTGAGCTGCTCGTCGCCCAGTGCTTTCCACCATTGGCTGGTGGCCACCACGTCTGTGGTGGCTGCGTTCAGGCCGGCGGCAGCCGGGGTGGTTTGCGCGAGCGGGGTGTGGGCCGGGTCGGGGTTGGCGCAGCCCACCAGCAGCAGCGCGGCGGCCAGGGCAACGGCCGATACCGCCAGATGGGCGGCGAGGGCAGAGCGTGTGGACAGGGAGGTTGGGGCAGTGGCGGTCACGGAAATCTCCAGGGGGCAGGGCAACAGGGCGGGGTCAACCAGCTGCGGGTTCGGTGGGTGAGGGGGGCTGCTGGCGCAGCGCTTCGCCGTTGGCCAGCATGCGGCGCAGCATGGACAGCAGCAGCTGCCACTCGTCGTGGCTGAAGTCGCTGAGGTGGCCGTTGAGCACGTCGGCCAGCACGGGCGGCACCAGGGCTGCAATGCGCTGGCCTTCCGGTGTGAGCCTGAGCTGCACGACGCGGCGGTCCACGGTGGAGCGCTCCCGCACCACCAGGCCCTTGGCTTCCATGCGGTCGAGCGACCGGGTCATGGAGGCGGGGTCGGTCTCCAGGTCACGCGCCAGGCTGGCCACGGTGGCGGTCTCGCACAGGGACAACTTGAACAGTGGCAGCCACTGGGCGTAGGTGAGTTCGTGCAAAGACAGCTGGGCATCGGCCTGCGTGCGGATGGACGACATCACCTTGCGCATCAGGTAGCCGACGCTGTTTTCGGGCACCAGCTTGCTGGGGTCGTAGTGCTCGGCGTTGTAGAACGCGGGGGCTTGGGTGGGTTCGGGAGGGGCTGACATGGGTGGGCAATTTAATTGACTAGACAATTATTGTCTTTGCATTGATTAAATTCCTGACACTGGAGAGGGGCCTTTGAGCGGGGTGGGAGCCCACGAACGGGGGGTAACGGACGGGGGTTCGCGGTGCTGGAAATGGCGCGAGTGAAGGGAGTGCGCCCCTGCAAGCAGCCTTGCAGAAAGTCAATTTGCTACGTATTTGATAGCTGGTAAGGCATGTTCGACTAGCGCATCAGCCAAAAACCCTTGATTTTTGGTGCGCAGGCTGTCGCCGATATAGTGGGGCGCCTTGTTGACCGCCCCTTCTGTGCCTTGCCCACCGGGACACCGCCATGACCGCTGCTGCTGATTCATCTGCCTCCCTGCCCACTGCCTTGGACATTGCACCGCCCCTGCGTTTTGCCGTGATGGGCGCGGGAGCCGTGGGCTGCTACTTTGGTGCCTTGCTCGCCCGGGCGGGCCATGCCGTCACGCTCATCGGGCGGCCTGCCCACGTGCTGGCCGTGCGTGACAACGGTCTGCGGCTGCAGACGGCGGCGATGGATGTGCAGGTGCCGCTGGCGGCCAGCACCGAGGCCAGCGCCGTGCACGGCGCGGACGTGGTTCTGTTCTGCGTGAAGTCGTCCGACTCGGAAGACGCCGCGCAGCAGATTCGTCCCCACCTGGCGCCTGGCGCGCTGGTGCTGACCTTGCAGAACGGTGTGGACAACGACGAACGCGTGCGCGCCGTGCTGGACGCCAGCACCCCCGTGGCAGCCGCGGTGGTCTATGTGGCCACTGCCATGGGCGGCCCCGGGCATGTGGTGCACCATGGCCGGGGCGAGCTGGTGATTGCACCTTCGCCGCGCAGCGACGAGGTGGCCCGCCAGCTGACGGCGGCGGGCATTCCCACCCAGGTGTCAGACAACGTGCGCGGCGCGCTCTGGGCCAAGCTGCTGCTCAACAGCGCCTACAACGCGCTGTCGGCCCTGTCGCAGCAGCCCTACGGCCCTCTGGTGCAGGTGCCCGGCGTGACGCAGGTGATTGCCGACATCGTGGCCGAGTGCCTGGCGGTGGCTGCTGCTGACGGAGTGACGATTCCGGGCGATGTGGAGGCGGCGGTGCGCGGCATTGCCAGCACCATGCCCGTGCAGTATTCGTCCACCGCGCAGGATCTGGCGCGTGGCAAACCCACCGAGATCGACCACCTGAATGGCTATGTGGTCAAGCGCGGCGCCGCCTTGGGCGTGCCGACGCCGCTGAACCACGCGCTGCAGGTGCTGGTCAAGTTGGCCGAGATGAAGCGCGCTGCTGGCTGAACCGGGGGGCCGTCAGGCCAAGGCCGCCTCTTCCAGCAACCGCTCGCGCACTTCCTGCGCGGCCTGCACCATGTGGCGCAGGGCGGCTTCGGTCTCGGGCCAGCCCCGGGTTTTGAGGCCGCAGTCGGGGTTCACCCACAGGTGCTCCACGGGCACGACCTCGGCGGCTTTTTCCAGCAGCGCGGCCATCTCCTGCACGCCAGGCACACGGGGCGAGTGGATGTCGTACACGCCAGGGCCGATTTCGTTGGGGTAGCGGAAATCTCCGAACCCCTGCAGCAGCTCCATGTCCGACCGGCTCGTCTCAATCGTGATCACATCGGCATCCATGGCCGCGATGGCGGGCAGGATGTCGTTGAACTCGCTGTAGCACATGTGGGTGTGGATCTGCGTGTCGTTGCGCACGCCGCTGGCACTGATGCGGAAGGCGCGCGTGGCGCGCTCCAGGTAGCTCTTCCACCCCGCGCGGCGCAGCGGCAAGCCCTCGCGGATGGCGGGCTCGTCAATCTGGATGATGGCGATGCCTGCGGCCTCCAGGTCACACACCTCGTCGCGGATGGCCCAGGCGATCTGGTCGGCCGTGGTGGCGCGGGGCTGGTCGTCGCGCACAAAGCTCCATTGCAGGATGGTGATGGGGCCGGTGAGCATGCCTTTCATGGGTTTGGCGGTGAGGCTTTGCGCGTACTGGGTCCAGGCCACGGTCATGGGCGCAGGGCGGGCCACGTCGCCGTAGATGATGGGCGGCTTCACGCAGCGCGAGCCGTAGCTTTGCACCCAGCCGTTGGCGGTGAAGGCAAAGCCGTCAAGCTGCTCGCCAAAGTATTCGACCATGTCGTTGCGCTCGGCTTCGCCGTGCACCAGCACGTCCAGCCCCAAGGCTTCCTGCTTGCGCACGGCCAAGGCAATTTCAGCTTCCATCTTCTGTTGGTAGTGGGCCGCATCCAGTGCCCCGCGCTTGAAGGCGGCGCGTGCGGCGCGGATCTCCGCCGTCTGCGGGAACGAGCCAATCGTGGTGGTGGGCAGCAGCGGCAGCTTCAGCCGATCGCGCTGGGCCTTTTGCCGGGCAGGGAAGGCGCTGGCGCGCTGGTCGGCCCCTGGCGCGGCCGCGGCAATGCGGGCCGCCATGGTGGCGCGGTGCACGCGCGGGCTGGCGCGGCGGGCGGCCAGGGCGGTGCGAGCGGCGTGCAGTTCGTCGTCCACCGCCGCTTCGCCTTGCGACAAGGCGGCGGCAAGCACGCGCAGCTCATCGAGTTTTTCCACCGCAAACGCCAGCCATGACTTCACCTCGGCGTCCAGCTGTGTTTCGGCCTCTAAGCTGAACGGCACATGCAACAGCGAGCACGACGGTGCCAGCCACAGCTCGCCCTGGTGCTTGTCGGCCACGGGGCGCAACTTGGCCAGGGCGGCATCCAGATCGGTGCGCCAGATGTTGCGCCCATCCACAACGCCCACCGACAACACCTTGTGCGAGGGCAGCCAGTCGGCCACGCCCACCAGTTCCTCGGGCGCACGCACGGCATCCACATGCAGGCCCGCCACGGGCAACTGGCAAGCCAGGCGCAGGTTTTCGGCCAGGGGGGAGAAGTAGGTGGCCAGCAGCAGCTTGGGCGCGCTGCGGGCGAGTTGCCAGTAGCTGGGCTCAAAGGCGTGGCGCCACGCATCGGGCAGGTCCAGGCCCAGGATGGGCTCGTCAATCTGCACCCATTCCACGTCCAGGGCCTTCAGGCGTGCCAGCACGGCTTCGTACACGGGCAGCAGTTGCTCCAGCAGGCTAAAGCGGTCAAAGCCCGCCGCCTTGGATTTACCCAGCCACAAAAAGCTCAGCGGCCCCAGCAGCACGGCCTTGACGCGGTGGCCCAGTGCCTGGGCCTCGGCCACCTCGGCAAACAGGCGCTCGCTGGCCAGGTGGAACTGGGTGTGGGCGCCGAACTCCGGCACAAGGTAGTGGTAGTTGGTGTCGAACCACTTGGTCATCTCCAGCGCGGGCTGGCCTGCGGTGTGGTGCTGGGCTGTGCAACCGGCGCTGCAGCCTTGGTGGTTTTCAGCTTGGGCCGACACGCCCCGGGCCATAGCAAAGTAGCGCGCCAGCTCGGGCGCTTGGGCGTCAAAGCCAAAACGCGCAGGCTCGCAGCCCAGCAGCTGGATGTGGTTGGCGACGTGGTCGTACAGAGCAAAGTCGCCGACCGTCACAAATCCCAGGCCCGCATCGGCCTGCGCCTGCCAGTGTTGCTGGCGCAGCTGGGCAGCGGTGGCCTGCAGCTCGGCCTCGGTGCTATCGCCCCGCCAGAAGGATTCCAGCGCGAATTTCAGTGCGCGCTGCGCCCCCATGCGCGGAAAGCCCAGGGTGTGCGTGAGCACGGGGCGGCGGGTTGTTGGAGCGGCGAGCGACATGGTGATTTCCTTCTTCTGAATGGAGCAATGCAATGAAGGCACCGATGGTCGCGCGGGCTCGTTTATTATTCAAACGAAAGTTTTAGTCGATCAACTTGAAAATTAATAATGAATCAGTCGATCCTGGAAGTGCGCCACCTGCGCACGCTGGTCGCCCTGCGCGACAGCGGCAGCCTGGTGCGGGCCGCGCAGCTGCTCAACCTCACGCAGTCGGCGCTGTCGCACCAGATCAAGCTGCTGGAAGACCGCTACGGCCATCCGCTGTTTGAGCGCAAATCGGTGCCGCCGCAGTTCACCGCCGTGGGTGAACGCCTGCTGGCCCTGGCCGATGCCATGCTGCCCCAGGTGGAAGGCGCCGAGCGCGACATCGCCCGCCTGGTGCTGGGGCAGGGTGGGCAGATGCGCATTGCGGTGGAATGCCACACCTGCTTTGACTGGCTGATGCCCGCCATGGACGCGTTTCGCACCCGCTGGCCCGAGGTGGAGCTGGACATCGTGAGCGGCTTTCACGCCGACCCGGTGGGCCTGTTGCACCAGGGCCGGGCCGATGTGGCCATCGTGTCGGAGGTGGATGCCGACGAGACGGGCGTGGACTACCACGCGCTGTTTGGCTTTGAGATCCGCGCACTTTTGGCCAACACGCACGCGCTGGTGGCCAAGCCGCACTTGGTGGCGCAGGACTTTGCCGACCAGACCATCATCACCTACCCCGTGCCCGACGAAATGCTCGATTTGATCCGCCAGGTGCTGGAGCCCGCCGGCGTGCGCCCCCCGCGCCGCACCACCGAGCTGACGGTGGCCATGCTGCAGCTGGTGGCTAGCGGGCGCGGCGTGGCGGCATTGCCGCTGTGGGCGGTGCAGAGCTATCTGGACCGGGGGTACGTGACGGCGCGGCCCATCGGTGAAAAAGGCCTGCGCGGCGAGTTGCACGCCGCCTGCCTGCCCAGCCTGTCGGCCAAGCCGTATCTGCAGGACTTTGTGCAGGTCACGCGCGAGACGAGTTTTGTGACGCTCAAGGGCGTAGAACTTTTGTAGCCTAGTCAGGCGCGTACTTGTCGCCCACTTCTTCGCGCAGCGGGTGGGTGTCGTAGACGATGTTCATGTCGCGGATGAGGGTGCTGCCCGCGTCGAACGTGAACACATCCACGCAGGTGAACGTCACCTCGCGCCCATCGTTCAAAGTCCAGTCATAGCGGAAATAGGCGGCGACCCGCACGGCGCCGCCGTTGTCTGGTTGCGCGGAGACGAACAGATCCAGCACGGTGATCACGCTGCCGCTGGAAGCCTGGGCGAGCTTTTGGAAAAAGTCGCTCGCGCGCATGGTGCCCAGAAAGGGCGAATGCACCACGCCATCGTCTTCAAAGCAGGCAATCAGCCCGTCGGTGTGGCTGGCGTGCAGGTGGGCAAGGTAGGTGCGGACAGTGTCGATGGGGGTGTGGCTCATACGTGGCGATGCAAAGGGCGTGGAGTGGAGTGCGTAGCTTCGCCAACTCCGCGCCGCACGACAAGAGACAATGGTGGCTTATACATAAAAGGTGTTTATGTATCTGCGCTACCTGCAATACCTCCATGCGGTCATCGAACAAGGCTCGTTCGCTTTGGCGGCCAAGGCCTGCGGCGTGTCGCAGCCTGCGATCAGCCATGGCATGAAGGCGCTGCAAGCCCACTTCGCGCAGCCCTTGCTGGTGCGGGAGGGGCGCCGCCATGTGCCCACCGACCTGGCCCGGGCCGTGGCTGCGCAGGCCCTGCCCCTGGCACAAGGGGTGGAGGCGCTGCCCCGCGCGTCAGTGGTTGCGGCAGACCGATACCTGCTGCGGGTGGGGCTCACGTCTTCAGCGGCGCTGGTCTGTGGACCGCTGCTGTATGCCAGCTGGTGTCTGCCCAACACCCGGCGCTCGCTGGAGATGGCGACGGCCGATGAAGGCAGTCTGCTGGACGGCCTGCTACAGCGGCGTTTTGATGCGGTCATTGCCCCCAAACCGCGCAAGTTTGCGCATCCCGATGTGGCGGAGCGCCCCCTGTACGAGTTGCATCCCCAGGTCTATGCGCGCAAGGGCCACCCGTGGGTCCGGGCCCAGTCGCTGGTGCAACTGCAGGGCGCTGCATGGGCCTGTGTGGGGCCCAGTGTCAGCGGGCCGGTGGATGTGTTGACGGAAGCGCACCGTGTGCGCCGCATGCCCGCGCCCAAGATGTCCGTGCGCTGCCCCGACTTTGCCAGCCTGCTGCACCTGGTGGCGCAGTCCGACCTGCTGGCTGTTGTGCCGCACCCTGCGTTGCTGGGCGGTGCGTCCACGCTGGTGGCGCCCCTGCGGCTGGCGGAATCTCTGCCGCTGTATGGCATGTGGCTGTTCGAACCCCGAGGCCACAAGTCACGGCTGGGTCCCGAGGTGTTTGCGCCCGCGGGCTGAATCTGGTGCGCAGGCGCTGACCGAAACATTGCAAGGGGGATCAGTGTTTGAAATTGGTGTTGCAAGACTCCATAATCGCTTTCCCCATCCCTTCACCGAGCCTTCGCACCATGCACCATCCGCAGCGCCGCCCACACTCAGCCCCTTCGTTTGTCCGCCCCCTGATGGCCTCGCTGGCGCTGGCGTTTGCCGCCGCCGTGGCCCACGCTGCGCCGGTGGCTGATGTCCATGCGCTGGCCCAGAAGGAGCAGCAGCCGCTGCTCGACACCCTGCGTGACCTGGTGCATATCGAGTCGGGCAGCAAGGACATCGAAGGCCTGAATCAGATCGCCGAGCGCATTGCCAGCCAGCTCAAGCAACTGGGCGGCACGGTGGACGTGCTGCAAACCAGCGACATCTACCGCCTCGACGATACCCCCGAGAAGGTGGGCCCTGCCGTGCAGGCCGTGTTCAAGGGCACGGGCAGCAAGAAGATCATGCTCATCGCGCACATGGACACGGTGTACCTGAAAGGCATGCTCAAAGGCCAGCCGTTCCGCATCGATGGCGACAAGGCCTATGGCCTGGGCATTTCGGACGACAAGCAGGGCATCGCGCTCATCATCCACACCGTGGCCTTGCTGCAAAAGCTCAACTTCAAGGACTACGGCACGCTCACCGTGCTGATCAACGGCGACGAAGAAATCAGCTCGCCCGGCTGGCGCAGCACCATCACCCGTGTGGCGTCCGAGCAGGACGTGGTGTTGTCGTTCGAAGGCGGCGGCACCGACGGCACGCTGCGCCTGGCCACCAGCGGCATTGGGGCGGCTTACCTTACGGTGCAGGGCAAGGCATCGCACGCCGGAGCCAAGCCCGAGGATGGCGTGAACGCGCTGTATGAGCTGTCGCACCAGCTGCTGCAAATGAAGGACTTGTCCAAGACCGAGGAGGGCCTCAGGCTGAACTGGACGGTGTCCAAGGCGGGCACCAACCGCAATGTGATTCCGGCCGAAGCCACGGCCCAGGCCGATGCGCGCGCGCTGCGTGTGGCGGACTTCGACGGGCTGGAGAAAGGCCTGCAAGAGAAGGTCAAGAGCAAGCTGCTGCCCGCATCCAAGGTGGATGTGAAGTTTGAAGTGCGCCGCCCGCCGCTGGAGGCCAGCGACGCATCCCGCCGCGTGGCGGGTTACGGCAAGGTCATCTACCAGGAGCTGGGCATGTCGCTCAATGTGGTGGAAAAAGCCACCGGCGGCGGCACCGACGCAGCGTTTGCGGCGCTCAAGACCAAGGGCGCGGTGGTGGAGGGCATGGGCCTGTCGGGCTACGGCGCGCACTCCAACGATGCGGAGTACGTGCAGATCAACACCATCGTGCCGCGCCTGTACCTGGCCACGCGCATGATCATGGACATCTCACGCGACCGCGTGAAGTGACACGCTGAGCCGCTCCACACCCTCCCTGTGAGGGCAGCTGCGTTACACAGGGCGCTGTGGCGGGCTCAATAGCCCGGCGTGCCCGGCACCGGCGTGCGCACGGTGCCCGTCGCAAAGAAGGATGCCAGGTTCTCCAGCACCAGGTCCGCCATCGCACGGCGGGTTTCGTGCGTGGCACTGGCGGTGTGGGGGGTGAGCACCACGTTGTCCAGCGCCATCAGCGCGGCGGGCACGCTGGGTTCGTTCTCAAACACGTCCAGCCCGGCGCCGGCAATGCGGCGCTCGGTCAGCGCATCGATCAGTGCCGCCTCGTCCACCACGCTGCCACGCGCCACGTTGATGAGGTAGCCCTGGGGGCCCAGGGCATCGAGCACATCGCGGTTGACCAGGTGGCGCGTGCCCGCGCCGCCTGCCACCGTCAGCACCAGGTAGTCGGCCCATTGCGCCAGCGCGGTCACCGACTCGAAGTAGGGCAGTGTGCAATCCTGCGCCGGGCGGCGCTTGTGGTACCCCACCTCCATGCGAAACCCGCTCGCACGCTCGGCCACGGCCTGCCCGATGCGGCCCATGCCCACGATGCCCAGCCGCTTGCCGGACACGCGGGTGCCCAGTGCGTATCTGGCCTTCGGCCATTCACCACGGCGCACAAAACGGTCGCTGGCGGCCACGTGGCGTGACACATCCAGCATCAGCGCGAACGCCATGTCGGCCACACAGTCGTTGAGCACGCCGGGTGTGTAGCCCACCTGCACACCGCGCGCCTTGGCCGCTTCGATGTCCAGCGCGTCAAAGCCCACGCCAAAACTGCTGATGACCTGAAGGTGGGGCAGGGAGGCAATGACCTCGCCTTTGAGGCCGATTGCTGCGGTAGTCACCACCCCCGTGAAATACGCACCGTGCGACGCCAGATAAGCCGCCGGATCGGTCTGCTCGGCCAGACAGGTGACGTCGTATCGGGCCGCCAGTTCGGACTCCAGCGCGGGAAGGGGCAGGCGGCCGATTTGCAGGATGCGGTGTGGGGTGGCTGTGGTCATGGTGTCGTGGGGCAACAGTGCCAAAAATGCGAAGGGCGGCACACTGCCGCCCCAAAGCGGCTACATCAAGCCGGTACACGCACGGCCTGGCGCGCCAGCAGCTTCCACTGGCCGCCTTGCAGCTGCCACACGCCCAGGATCTTGATCTGCACCTTGCCGGGCTTGCCCGAGTCGTTGGTGTCGGCCGTGAGGGTGTGGCGCACGATGGCGGTATCGCCCACCACCTTGATGGTCTGGTCGGAGATGGCGATGGTCACGAAGTCGGACTTGCCAGCGATCAGGTCGCCGATGAAGCTGTCCTTGGTGTCCACGCGGCCGCCCGAGTGACCGTAGCTCAGGTCGTCAGCGACGAGAGCGGTCAGTGCAGTGGGCGTGGGGTCAATCATGGCCACACGCAGTTTTTCTGCGGCTGCAGCTACCGCCTGTTCGGCCGATGCCGAGGAGGCTGTAGATGCTGCACCAGTGGCGCAGCCTGCGAGCGTGGCAATGGTGATGGCGGCTCCCATGGCGAGAACGATTTGCTTGAACATCTTGTCTGTCTCCGTTGTTGTGTTGGGGTTTCGGGATGTGCGTGCCACGACTGCTCCACGGGTCCGTGCACGGCCAGGCCCGGGTTGATAAGAGGTGAACTGCGGGCAAAAAAGGGCCTGGAGAACCTGGCCCTGCACCCAGGCCGCGCTTACTGCGGGCCGAGCTGGTCAATCAGCGCCTTGAGCTCTTCCATCTCGTGGTGCTTGAGGTCCGTGAGCGGCGCGCGCACTGGCCCGCCGTCATGACCCACAATGCGCGCGCCGGCCTTGATGATGCTTACGCCATAGCCCTCCACCCGGTTGCGGATGGCCAGGTAGGGCATGAAGAACTGACGCAGCAGGCGGTGCTGCGTGGCCGTGTCATCGCTGGCCACCGCCTTGTAGAACTCCATCGCCGTGCGGGGGATGAAGTTGAACACTGCCGACGAATACACCGGCGTGCCCAGCGCCTTGTAGGCCGCTGCATACACCTCGGCCGTGGGCAGGCCGCCCAGGTACGAGAAACGATCGCCCATCTTCATGAAGATGGAATACATGGTCTCGATGTTGCCCACACCGTCCTTGAACCCCACCAGGTTCGGACAACGCTCTGCCAGGATGGCCAGGGACTCGGCCGTGAGCTTGGTGCGGTCGCGGTTGTAGACGATCACACCGAACTTCACGCTCTTGCAGACCTGCTCCACATGGGCGATCAGGCCTTCCTGGCCAGCTTCGGTCAGGTAATGCGGCAACAGCAGGATGCCATGGGCGCCCAGGCGCTCGGCCTCCTGGGCATGGGCAATGGCCGTGCGGGTGGGGCCACCGGCACCGGCAATGATCGGCACCTTGCCCCGGCAGGTATCCACGGCCGTCTTGATGACCTCGCTGTATTCGGGGCCCGAGAGCGAGAAGTACTCACCCGTGCCACCGGCGGCAAACAGGGCGCTGGCGCCATAGGGGGCGAGCCACTCCAGGCGCTCGATGTAGGTCTTGGGGCGGAAGTTGCCCTGCTCGTCGAAGTCGGTGATGGGGAACGAGAGCAGGCCGGAGCCCATGATGGTTTTGAGTTCTTGCGGGGTCATGGTCATTGCAGCGGGAGAGGATGGTGAATGAAACGGGTGTCTGTGGCGCTCAGTCGAGCTTGATGTTGGCGGCCTTCACCACGCTGGCCCAGCGCGCGCGTTCCTTGGCGAAGAACTGGTCCTGTTCGGTGGAGGTCATGGTCACCACTTCGGCGCCCTGGCCGGCCAGGCGCGAGCGGATCTCGGGTGCGCGGATGGCAGTGATGAGCGCCTTGTTGAGCTTTTGCACGACCGCATCGGGTGTGCCGCGTGGCAGCAGCACGCCTTGCCAGGTGCCGGACTCGTAGCCGGCCACACCTTGCTCGGCAATCGTGGGCACGTCACCGATCAGCGGCATGCGGGTGGACTTGGAAACGCCCAGCACCTTGAGCTTGCCGTTTTGTACCTGGGGCAGAGTGGCCAGCATGCCGTTCATCAGCACCTGGGTCTGGCCCGCCACGGTGTCCTGAATCGCGGTGACGCCGCCCTTGTACGGGATGTACTGCCAGCGTGCGCCGCTGGCGCGCTCCAGCGCCACGCCGGCAAGGTGGGGAGCGCTGCCGGTGGCCGTCACAGCAAAGTTCAGCTCGTTCTTCTTGGAGTAGGCGATCAGCTCCTTGAGGTTGTTGACCGGCACCGAGGGGTGCACCACCAGCAGGTGGGGCGAGTAGGCCAGCATGGTCACACCGCGCAGGTCTTTGGAGGGGTCGAACGACAGCTTGGTGTAGACCGATGGGCTGATCGCCAGCGCGCCCACGTCACACAGCAGCATGGTGTAGCCATCGGGCTCGGCTTTGGCCACAAAGTCGGCACCCAGGTTGCCATTGGCGCCGGGCTTGTTCTCGACGATCACGCTCTGCTTGAGCGATTCGGACAGCGCCTGGCTGATCGAGCGCGCAATGATGTCCGAGCTGCCGCCTGGTGGGTAGGGCACCACGATGCGCAGTGTCTTGGCAGGCCATTCAGCGGTCTGGGCCGTGGCAGAAGCTGCCGCCAGAGCGGCAGTGCAGGCCAGAAGAATTGCGCGACGTTGCAGGCTCATGGAATGTCTCCGTGTGTTTGTGTTGTTAGTCATCGTACAACTAGATCGAAAAATATGCAATCCATGCTGGTGTCATTCAGTGCATGTTTAGGGGGATTTCAGGGTTTGTACTGAAATTTCTGACCCAAAAAAATCCAGAAATTGTTGACTGGCGGTTGTTTCGAGGTTGTGCGTGACCTCGGGTAATCCCTTTCTCTGTCAGCGCTGAAGATGGGTCAGAATGCACTCCTTGTTGTATGACGACATATCACAACCACACGATGCTGAAGCAATGGAACGCCCTGCGAATGGCGTCTCCGGGCGCAGCAGAGCCACCACAGCCTCACTGGCGGGCGCGCTTGAGAGTCGCAGTCCAGCCGAAGGCACTACCAGGGGACCGAGCATGACCATCCCATTTCGTATCCGTCACCGCGTCGCGCCCGTGATGCTGGCCGCTGCAACCGCGCTGGGCGTACAGGCGGTGCAGGCAGCCACCTGGGTGTACGTGGCCAATGCGGACAGCCAGGATGTGTCGGTGCTGGAGCTGGACCGCGCCGCCGGGACGCTCAAGCCCGTGGACACCACCGCACTGGGTGGCGCTGCCATGCCCATGGCCGTCAGCCCGGACAAGCGTGTGCTCTATGTGGCATTGCGCTCGCAGCCGTTTCGGGTGGTCAGCCTGGCCATTGACCCGGCGAGTGGCAAGCTGCGCAAGCTGGGCGAGGCGCCGTTGGCCGACAGCATGGCCAATATCGACACCGACGCCACCGGGCGCTGGTTGTTCGCAGCCTCCTACCCCGGACACAAGATCACGGTCAACAGTATTGGCAAGGACGGTGTCGTGGGAGCGGTGCAGCAACTCATCCCCACCGCGCCCAACGCGCATGCCATCCATGCGGATGCCGCCAACCGCTATGTCTTGGCGACCAGCCTGGGTGGCGACCACCTGTCGGCCTGGAAGTTCGATGCCGAGACGGGCAAGCTCATCGCCCACGAGCCCGCGTTGACGCCGGTCGCGCCCGAAAAATCCGGCCCCCGCCACTTTGTCTGGAGCCGCGACCAGCGCCACCTGTACCTGTTGAACGAGCTGGATGCTGCCCTGCATGTGATGGCGTACGACAAGGAACGCGGCACCCTGCGCCCGCTGCAGCGCACCACCACATTGCCGACAGGCTTTACCGGCAAGCCCTGGGCCGCCGACATTCACCTGTCGCCCGACGGCCGCACGCTGTATGCGTCCGAGCGCACCTCCAGCACGCTGAGCACGTTTCGCGTCGATGCCGCCACCGGGCAGCTGCAACCGCTGGGGCAGGTGCCTACCGAAAAGACCCCGCGCGGTTTTGCGGTGGATGCATCGGGTCGCTTCCTGATCGCAGCGGGGCAGGATTCACACCACGTGGCGCTGCACCCCATTGACGCAGCCACGGGCCTGCCCGGCGCACCCACCCGCGTTCCAGTGGGCAAGAACCCCAACTGGATCGAGATCGTCGACATGCCCTGAGATCGCCCTTTTTTTCATTACCCCAAGGAGACAAACACATGCAACGCAGAACCCTGGTCCAATCCGCCGTCCTGGCAGCCGCAGGCGCGCTTATGGCGCTGCCCGCCATGGCCCAGACCACCTGGCCCACCGGC
>NZ_JADHVT010000004.1 GCF_016783915.1 Acidovorax sp. | reverse complement strand
CGCCTTGGCTATGTGCCGCATGGAGCGGGGCAAACCTGGGCGGGGCTAAAGGCACAGCCAATGCGCAAGGTGTTGTGACGTCACCTTTTCTGCAGTGGCGTTGCCCTTCGTGTCACGGACGGGAGGGCGAATGTTCTAGTAAAAATGGCCTCTGGCGCCCAATTTATATGCGCTGAAAGCTCTCATTTTTATAGCTATGGGTGCTCCCACCCCTGCCGCAGCTCACACGTCGGTACGCACCCGGTGGCCCTGGTTGTCGCTCATTTCCAGAATCCACCACTGTGCCCCCGTGTCCTTGTCGATGAAGCGCATGTGCGAAGCGATGTTGGCCAGCGTGGGGCTGTCGAGGTGGAGGAGGCGCTGCACATAGTCCACCAGGTCGTCAGCCACGTGGGTGAATTCAAAACCGTCGTGGTCGAACTCGAACACCTGGCCGGCGCACTCGCCATCGGTCGCCATCAGGATGTAGTTGCCCGAATGGGGTGTCTCGCCAATCACTTGGCAGTGCTCGATCCAGTCGGGCAGGATCTCTTCGCGTTCTTCGTCGCTCAGGTGTTCTGTCCAGCCCTCAAACGCCTCTTGCAGCGTGGGCCATTCAGCGGGTGGGGCGATGTAGCGGGCGGCGTCGCCCGAGTCGGCATCGTGGTACAGCAGCACGCCGCCGAACGTGGCGTAGAAAGCGGCGAGCTGGCCCACACCGGGCAGGGGGGCATCCAGCGCAGCGGGGGGCTGGATGTGGTGCTGAAAATTCACCGTTTTGGTCTCTTGCGGCTTGTTGATGCGCTCACAGGAGAACGTGCCTTTGTGTTCGGCGATGGCGCGGTGCAGATCAGGCAGTGTCATGGGCGGACCTTGTGTGGCTGTCAAAGTTCTTGTGCGTACACGATGAAACCATGGTGCTTGGCCAGCTTGTCATATAGCTGGCGCCCGGCGGCATTGGTCTCGTGGGTTTGCCAGTACACGCGGGAAGATCGGGCGGCGCGCGCTGCGCCGTACACCGCTTCGATCAGCGCCCGTCCCACGCCCCGGCCGCGCGCGGCTTCGTGGGTGAACAGGTCGCTGAGGTAGCACACGGGCTCGATGCGCGTCATGCTGCGGTGAAACAGATAGTGCGTGAGGCCCAGGAGTTCGCCGGTGGCATCGTCCTGCGCCACCAGGCAGAACATGGGCTCTGCCGCGTCATGAAACCGCTGCCAGGTGGCTTGCGTGATGTGCTCAGGCAGCGCGGTGGCGCCAAAGCGGCCGTAGAACGCGTTGTAGCCGTCCCAGAGCGGTCGCCAGGCGGCGTAGTCTTCGGGTTGAACCGGGCGCACAGTCACGGCAGCGGTCATGGGTCAGCTTTCTGTGGGTTTACTGCAGCACGCGCTTCGGGTTCATGATGCCCTGCGGGTCCAGCGCCTGCTTGATGGCGCGCATCATGCCAAGCGCCACGGGCGACTGGTACTTGGCGAGCTTGTCGGCCTTGAGTTCGCCGATGCCATGCTCGGCCGAGAACGAGCCGCCAAACTCGGCCACGGCCTCGTACACCAGGTGGTTCACATGCGCCTCGTGCTCGCGCAGGAAGGCCTTGGGGTCGCCTTCTGCCGGTGCCTGCACGTTGTAGTGCAGGTTGCCGTCGCCCAGGTGGCCGAAGTTGACCAGGCGCACGCCGGGGATCTCGCGCTGCAGCACCGCGTCGGTGTGGGCCACAAAGGCAGGGATGCGCGAGATCTGCACCGAGATGTCGTGCTTGATGTTCAGGCCCTCTTCGGCCTGGGCGAGCGGAATGCTCTCGCGGATGTGCCACAGCTGGTGCGCCTGCGTGAGGTTCTCGGCCACCACGGCGTCGGTCACGCAGCCCATTTCAAACGCGGTCTCCAGCAGCGATTCAAACCGTGCACGCGCGTGTTCTTCGGATTCGCTGTCGGAGTTTTCGAGCAGCACGCACCAGGGCGCGTTGTCGTCGCCCAGAAAGGGCACGCGCAGCTGCGGCATGTGTTTGCCCACCAGGCTCAGCGCAAACTGGCCCATTACCTCAAAGCCCGTGAGGCCCGCGCCCAGCTGCTTGTGCGCCAGGCCCAGCAGCGCCACGGCGTGCTCCATGGATGGCACAGCGGCCCAGGCGGTGAGGCGCGCGGCGGGCTCGGGGTAGAGCTTCATCGTCGCGGCGGTGATGATGCCCAGCGTGCCTTCGCTGCCGACGAACAGGTCGAGCAGGTCGTAGCCGGTGTTGTCCTTGCGCAGGCCCTTGAGGCCGTCCCACACCTCACCCTGCGGCGTGACCACTTCGAGGCCCAGGCACAGGTCGCGCGCATTGCCGTAGCGCACCACCTGCGTGCCGCCTGCGTTGGTGCCCAGGTTGCCGCCAATGGTGCAGCTGCCCTCGGCAGCGAGGCTCAGAGGGAAGAGCACGCCGGCCTTCTCGGCCACGTCCTGCAGGTTCTGCAGGATGCAGCCCGCTTCTACCGTCATGGTCAGGTTGTCGGTGTCCACGCTGCGCACCGCGTTCATGCGCGTGAGGCTCAGCACGATCTGTGTGCCGCTGTCATCGGGCGTCGAGCCCACGGCCAGACCGGTGTTGCCGCCTTGCGGAACGATCGCGGTGCCCGCTGCCGCACAGGCCTTGACCACAGCGGCCACCTCTTGCGTATTGGCAGGGCGCACCACGGCCAGGGCCTTGCCGCGTACGCGGCGGCGCCAGTCCTGTTCCCAGGCGGTGAGATCGCCTTCGTTGAGCACATGGGCGGGGCCGACGATGGTGCGCAGGGTGTCGAGCAAGGTGGTCATGGGTGAAGCGACGGGTTCAGTGGGTTGATCGGGTAGCGGAGGGCTGCGACATGGGCATCAGGGGGCGGGTGGCGCTGCGCTGGCTTCCGCCGCAGCGGCGGCTGCCTTGGCGTTGCGCTGGCGCACGCGCACATGCAGCGTGCAGGCGGTGAACAGCACGAGGCACAAGGCCACTTCGCCCCAGGCCAGCCATTGCGATGGGGGCTTGTCGCCCCAGCCGCGCACCACGCCTTCGGTGAAGTACAGCCAGATCACCAGGCTGACCCAGCGGTAGGTGTACATGCGGTTTTTCAGGATGCCTGCCAGCGGGATGCACAGCGGCAGGGCCTTGATCGCCAGCCAGGTGCCGCCTGGGCGCAAGGGGGCCAGCACCAGTTCCCAGGCCAGGCACAGAACAATCAGGGCGAGCAGGCTGCCGGTGGCTACCCAGCGTGTGGCGGCAACGCCGTTGTCGGACGGTGTGAGAGGGGAGGCAGGGGCGGTGGGAGAGTCGGTCATTGGGGTGGCATCATATCGGCCATGCCTTTTTCCATACAGACAGTAGCGTCGCGCACCGAGGCGTTGATCAATGAGCTGTCGCACTTCCCATGGAAGACCACGGCCCAGACGCTGCGTGAGCGCTTTCGTGAGGACCACCTGGGCCTCACGGCCAGCAGCCTCACCTTCACCACCATCCTGGCGCTGGTGCCGTTTTTTACGGTGGCGCTGGCGGTGTTCACCGCATTTCCCATCTTCGGCAAGCTGCAGGACGCGCTGCAGGGCTGGCTGGTCAGCAGCCTGGTGCCCGACAGCATCTCGCGGCAGGTGCTGGGCTACCTCACGCAGTTTGCGGCCAAGGCCAGCAGCCTGGGGGTGGCGGGGTTCAGCATCCTGCTGGCCACGGCGCTGGCACTGATCCTGACCATCGACCGTACGCTCAACGACATCTGGCGCGTGCAGCGCCTGCGGCCGCTGGGACAGCGTGTGCTGATCTACTGGGCGGCTATCACGCTCGGCCCGTTGCTGATGGGCGCGAGCTTGGCCCTCACTTCGTATGTGATGTCGGCCTCGGGCGGGCTGGTCAAGCGCCTGCCGGATGGCGTGCAGTTGCTGTTCGATTCGATCCAGTTTGTGGTGCTGGCGGGCGGCATGGCGTCGCTGTACCACTATGTGCCCAACACGCCGGTGAAATGGCGGCACGCCTGGACGGGCGGCTTTTTTGTCGCGGTGTGCATCGAGCTGGCCAAGAAGGTGCTGGCGGTGTACCTGGGCAAGGTGCCCACCTATTCCGTGGTGTACGGCGCGTTTGCCACGCTGCCCATCTTGCTGGTCTGGATCTATGTGGCCTGGGTCATCGTGCTGCTTGGGGCGGTGGTGACCGCGTACCTGCCCAGCCTGCTGGCGGGGGTGGCACGGCGCGGCACGGTAGCGGGCTGGACGTTTCAGCTGGCGGTGGAGGTGCTGCAGGCGCTGCACCGTGCGCGCCAGCAGCCCATCAAGGGCCTGCGCCCCAGCCAGCTGGCCCAGTTGCTGCGGGTCGATGGATTGCAGCTGGAACCCGTGCTGGAAGCCCTGACCGCGCTGGACTGGGTCGGACAGGTGGCCGATGCTGCGGTGAGTGCAGCCGACGTGCCCGAGTCCCGCTATGTGCTGCTGGCCGACCCGGAAAGCACCTTGCTTGCGCCCCTGGTGCAGCGCTTGCTGCTGCAGCGCGTGGACAGCCTGGGGCCGCTGTGGGTCAACGCCAGGCTCGAAAGCTTGCGCATGGCGGATGTGTTGCAGGCGCGTTAACCGGGGTGGATGACTGCCTTCAAGTGGCGGCTCATTGCTATATAAATAATAGCTAAAGAGGCAGGTTGCACTAGCGTTTCCAGCCTCTTGGGCTTCAAGTCATCTCACAGGGGCACTTTACCCGTCCAGATGTCCTTGTACATGACCCAGTCGCCCATGAAGCTGTACAGCGGGCGCTTGAAGCTGGCGGGCTTGTTCTTTTCAAAGCCGAAGTGCCCCACCCAGGCAAAGCCGTAGCCGCAGAGCAGGCCGTATAGCAGGTACTGGGGCTTGCCCGTGGCCACCAGCATGGCCAGGCAGACCAGCGTGAGCGTGGAGCCCACAAAATGCAGGCGGCGGCATGTGCGGTTGCTGTGTTCGCTCAGGTAGAACGGGTAGAAGTCCGCGAAGCGCTTGAAGGCCCGAGGGTCCGTGCTGGGCGCTGGTTGCGGGGTGGCAGTCTGGGTGGTCATGGCGTTGTCTCCGGGCGGCGTTGGGGCTCTGCCCGCGTTATACGCCGTGGCCCCGGTGCGCACCAGCGGGGCAGTGCGGGTGTGGTGTCGCCAACGGGTCTGCCGCTTTGAACGGGTTCTGAAGGCCCCGGCGGGCCTGCCAGCGCGCCGGGGTTTGGGAGTCACCGGGCCAGGAAGTCCCGGATTGCGGCCAGTGTCTCTTCAGGCGCCTCGGTCATCTGGTTGTGCCCCACGGGCAGATGGGCGGTCTGCACCTGCTTGCCCGCCGCCTGGGCGGCCTTGACGAGTCCCTGTGCGGCCTTGGGCGCCGTCATCTGGTCCTGGCTGCCCAGCGCAAACAGCACGGGGCAGGTCAGTTGCGCCATGGCCGCTTCGCCACCGGCATAGCTGTCACAGGCCACAAATCCCCGGTGGAACACGTTGACTGCCGTATTGCTGCGCAGCACCTTGCGCCCCAGCGCCATGCCCGCACCAAACACCCAGGTGCCCGGGCCCAGGGCCGACGGGGGCGCAGACAGGGTGCTGCGGGAAAACACATTGACCATGCGCATCGCCTTCTCCGGGTCGGTCTGCGAGGCCTCGATGAGTGCGGGCGACACCTTCATCGGGAAGGCGGTGCCCACCAGCACCAGGTGGCTGATGCGGTCCTTCAGGCGCGCAGCGGCTTCCATGGCGATGAGGGAACCCCAGCTGTGGCCTACCAGCGCCGCGCGCTGCACGCCCGCGGCATCGAGCAGCGCGCCGATGAAGTCCGCGCCTTGCTCCACCGTGGCGGGGGCATCGCCGCCACTGCGGCAGTGGCCGGGCAGGTCGATGGCCAGAACGTTCCAGCCGTGGTTGGCCATGTAGCGGCTTTGCAGGGCCCACACGCTGTGGTCGTTGAGCACGCCGTGGATGAACACCACGGTCGGTTTGGCGGCATCAAATGCCTTGCCGCCGGTGTAGCAGTAGATGGCGGCACCGTTGACTTGGATGTGCATGGTCAGGCCCCCGCCTTTTCTGCGGCTTTGAGCGCGCGTTTCAGGTCGTCAATGAGGTCGTCGGCATCTTCGAGGCCGATGGACAGGCGGATCGTGCCCTGGCTGATGCCTGCGCCCGCCAGCGCTTCGTCGCTCATGCGGAAATGCGTGGTGCTGGCCGGGTGGATCACCAGGCTGCGGCAGTCGCCCACATTGGCCAGGTGGCTGAAGACCTTGAGGGTTTCGATGAACTTCTTGCCCTGCTCGCGGTTGCCCTTGAGGTCAAAGCTGAACACCGAGCCCGCACCGCGTGGCAGCAGCTTTTGCGCCAAGGCATGGCTGGGGTGAGACTCCAGCAACGGGTGGCCCACGCGCGAAACGAACGGCTGCGCGGCCAAAAATTCGACGACCTTCTCCGTGTTGCGCATGTGCTGCGCCATGCGCAGCGGCAGGGTCTCGATGCCTTGCAGGATGAGCCAGGCGGTGTGCGGGCTCATGCAGGCGCCAAAGTCGCGCAGGCCCTCGCGCCGCGCGCGAAGCAGAAAGGCACCCACGGTGCTCTCTTCGGTGAACACCATGTTGTGAAAGCCGTCGTAGGGCTGCGTCAGCTCGGCAAATTTGCCGGCCGACTTTGGACCGTCCCAGTCAAAGCTCCCTCCGTCCACCACGATGCCCCCCACCACCGTGCCGTGGCCCGAGAGGAACTTGGTGGCCGAGTGGTAGACCAGATCCGCTCCATGTTCAAAAGGCTTGATGAGCCAGGGCGAGGTCAGGGTGGAGTCCACCAGCAGCGGCACGCCGGCCTCGTGAGCGATGGAGGATACGGTGGGGATGTCCAGCACATCCAGGCCGGGGTTGCCCACAGTCTCGCCAAAAAACAGCTTGGTGTTGGGGCGCACAGCGGCGCGCCAGCCGTCGATATCGCCGGGCTTCACAAACGTGGTCTCGATGCCGAAGCGTGACAGCGTGTAGTGCAGCAGGTTCTGCGATCCGCCATACAGCGCCGTGCTGGCCACGATGTGGCTGCCCGCGCCCATGAGTGTGGCGATGGCCAGGTGCAGCGCGGCCTGGCCGCTGGCGGTGGCGATGGCGCCCACGCCCCCTTCCAGGGCGGCCACGCGCTGCTCCAGTACCGCATTGGTGGGGTTGCTGATGCGGCTGTACACATGGCCGCCGCGCTCCAGATTGAAGAGGGACGCGGCGTGGTCGCTCGACTCGAAGACGAACGAGGTGGTCAGGTGGATGGGCACGGCGCGCGCGCCGGTGGCGGGGTCGGGGCTGGCGCCTGCGTGCAGCGCCAGCGTGTCAAAGCCGGGGTCGGAGTAACCGGGCATCTGTGTGTCTCCCATGTTGTCAATGCAGGCGGGCATTGTGGGCTATATTTGCCGACAAACAGCCTGCAGCACCTGGGCAACCCCAGCGGATGTGCTGGTGTGTGCGGGCCCACACATACTCTTTCCGATTCTTCCCGATCCCCCGGAGACTCCGCACCATGAAAGTCAGCGACATCCTTCGCGTCAAAGGCAACACCCTCTACACCGCATCGCCGGACGAGCCGCTGGCGGGTGCCGTGAGCCTGATGGCAGAGCGCGACATTGGCTCGCTGGTGGTGATGGAGCATGGCGACCTGGTGGGCATGCTCACCTTCCGCGAAGTGATCCAGGCGCTGGTCAAGAACGGCGGCAGCGTGGGCACGATGCTGGTGCGCACGGCCATGGACGATGCGCCCCTGACCTGCACCCTCGAAACCGACATGGACGAAGTGCGCCGCATGATGCTGGACCGCCACGCACGCTACATGCCCGTGATGGACCGCCGCATGCTGATGGGCGTTATCAGCTTCTATGATGTGGCCAAGGCCGTGGTGGACAGCCAGAACTTCGAGAACAAGATGCTCAAGGCCTACATCCGGGACTGGCCGGAAGAAGAACCCCGTACCTGAGGTTGTGGGCAGGGCGCGAGGCCCGCGCCCCGGCATGACGGCACAGATGTGTCTCTAGCCAGGTCAGCGATAGGGGCGAGGCGCCTGGGCGCAGAGCCAAGCCTCGATCTCATCGGGTGGTAGCGGCTTGCCGAACAGGTAGCCCTGCATGACCGGGCAGCCGTGGGCCTGCAGCCACTGCTGCTGGCCGGTGGTCTCCACCCCCTCAGCCACCACCACCATGCCCAGGCTGTGCGCAATGCTCAGCACCGACACCGTGAGGGCGCGCGCCGTGGCGCTGGTGGTGAGGTCCTGCACAAAAGCCATGTCGAGCTTGAGCTCGCTGATGGGCAGGCGGTGCAGGTAGCTCAGGCTGGAATAGCCGGTGCCGAAGTCATCCAGGGACAGCTTGAAACCCTGGTGGTGCAGGGCCTCGATGTTCTGCAGCGTGACGGGCCGCGCATCCATCATCACACTCTCCGTGATCTCCAGCAGCACATCGCTGGCGCGCAGGCCATGGCGCTGCAGCGCATCGCCGATCTCCTGCGCAAATTCGGGCCGGTGGAAGCTGCGGCCCGACAGGTTGACGGCCACGCAGGGTACATCGTGGCCCGCAGCGCGCCAGGCCGCCAGCTGGCGGCAGGCTTCGTCCAGCAACCACAAGGTCAAGTCATGGATCAGGCCGGCGTCCTCGGCCACAGGGATGAACTGCGACGGTGGCACCATGCCCCACTGCGGGTGGTTCCAGCGCGCCAGAGCCTCCACACCGTGCAATATGCCGGGGGAGCCGCTGAGCACCTGCGGCTGGTAGTGCAGCGTGAGGCTGCGGTCGGACAGTGCCTGCTGCAGCGCACGCTCCAGCGAGGCGCGCTCCTGGGCGCGGCGGTTCATCTCGGCGCTGAACAGCTGCAGGCTGTGGCGATGGTCGCTCTTGGCCTGGTGCATGGCCTGGTCGGCATGGCGCAGCAGGGTGTCGATGGTGTCACCATCGTTTGGAAACATCGCAATGCCGATGCTCGCGTGGGGCACGTGGGTCTGCCCAAAAATATCCAGCGGCTGGGCAATGTCGTGCAGCACACGGTGGGCGCTTTGCACGGCCTGTTCGGTGGTGCACTCGGACAACAGCAGCACAAATTCGTCACCCGACAGGCGGGCAATCAGGTCGCGGGCGCGCAAGCCCTGGGTCAGTCGCTGGGCCACTTCGCTCAGTAGCAGATCACCCGCAGCGTGCCCCTGGGTGTCATTGACCTGCTTGAACCGGTCCAGGTCCAGATACAGCAGGGCGCCTGTGTGGCCACTCTGCCGCAGGTCGGTCAGTGTGCGTTCGGCGCTGTTCCGAAAGAGTGCGCGGTTGGGCAGCCCGGTCAACACGTCAAAAAACGCCAGCTGGTGGATGCGCTGGTGCGTGCTGTCGCGTTCGATGGCCAATGCGCACAGGTGCAGGCACACATCGACCAGGCGCTGATGCAGCGCGTCGGGTGCGCGCGGCTCGCGGAAATAGAACGCGAAGGTGCCGATCGGCTGACCCCGGTGGTCACGGATGGGGCTGGACCAGCAGGCGCGCAGGCCGCTCGGTGCAAACAGGTCACGGTAGTCGTCCCAGAGCGGGTCTGTGGCTATATCGGTGACCACCACGGGCGCGTTGCGGAAAGCCGCGGTGCCGCACGACCCTGCCGTGGGGCCAATGGCCAGTCCGTCCAGCGCGCGGCTGATGATGGCTGGCAGGCTGGGCGCTGCCAGCGGGTGCAGCCGGCCCTGTGCGTCCACCGCCAGGATGGTAGCGGTGACCTCGGGCGCAATGCGTTCGACCTCGCGGCAGACCAGTGCCATCAGTTCGGGCAGGGGCAACTCGTTGACCATGCCTTCGAGCACACGCGTCTGCAGCACCTCGTGCATCTTGGTGAGCGTGATGTCGGTCAAGATCGAGATGCTGCCTCCCGGTCCGCCCGAGCTTTCGTCGGACGCATTGATCACCAGCGACACCCAGCGCGGTTGCCCCGCCTTGCTGTAAAGCAGGGTGTCCGTACGAAAACTGCCTTTGGTCAGCACATTGCCCCGGATGCTTTCGAGGAGGTCCGGATCGGAGTGGGGGCCCAGCAAGACCTCGCTCAGGTGCCTGCCCAGCACCTCGGCGGGCTGGTAGCCAAACAGCCGTGTGAACCCTTCGTTGATGTAGACCACCCGTTTGGCGCTGTTGGTCAGGACGACGGCGTTGTCGCTGGCATCCAGTGCGCGGCGAAGCGGTGCATCTGCCAGTGCGGCAGTCAGAAGGGTGCGGGACGGCGATGTTGGACCCGGAGAGGGTGGCGCGAGGGCGGGCATGTAGATCCCAGAAATCGATGGTTACATGCTAACAAGCGCCCAGAGCCCTGCCAAGCGAGATATGTCCTGCCCGTGCCTGGGGGCCACGGCCCCCATCGGGCCCCGCGCATGCGACATTGCAATGGTAGATTTCTCGGGTGCGCAGTGGTGCGCCCCGGTAGACCGGTGGTGTTGCGCGATGGCTCCCTGGGGCTCTGGGATAATCCCCGCCATGAGCGGCAACACCATCGGTACCTTATTCGCAGTCACCAACTTTGGTGAATCCCACGGCCCGGCCATTGGCTGCGTGATCGACGGTTGCCCGCCCGGCATGTCGCTCACCGAAACAGACATTCAGGCCGACCTGGACCGGCGCCGCCCGGGCACCAGCCGCCACGTCACGCAGCGTAACGAGCCCGATGCGGTGGAAATCCTCTCCGGCGTGTACGAAGGCAAGACCACCGGCACACCCATTGCGCTTTTGATCCGCAACACCGACCAGCGCAGCAAGGACTACAGCAACATCGCGGAGAGCTTTCGCCCCGGCCATGCTGACTACACGTACTGGCACAAGTACGGCATCCGCGACCCGCGCGGCGGTGGCCGGTCGTCGGCCCGCCTGACGGCGCCCACGGTGGCCGCAGGCGCGGTGGCCAAGAAGTGGCTGGCTCAGCAATACGGCACGCAGTTCCGTGCATGCATGACGCAGCTGGGCGAGCTGGCCATCCCGTTCGAGAGCTGGGACCACGTGCAGAGCAACCCCTTCTTTGCCCCTGTGGCCGACGTGCAGCAGTACGAGGACTACATGGACGCCCTGCGCAAAGCGGGGGATTCGTGTGGCGCCCGCATCCGCGTGCAGGCCACGGGCGTGCCTGTGGGCCTGGGCGAGCCGCTGTACGACAAGCTGGACGCAGACATTGCCCACGCCATGATGGGCCTGAACGCCGTGAAGGGCGTGGAGATTGGCGCCGGTTTTGCCAGCGTGGCCCACCGGGGCACGATGCATGGTGATTCGATGACGCCCCAGGGCTTTCGCACCAACAATGCGGGTGGCGTGCTGGGCGGCATCAGCACGGGGCAGGACCTGGAGGTCAGCATTGCCATCAAGCCCACCAGCTCCATCATCAGCCCGCGCGAGTCCATCGACATCCATGGCAAGAGTACAGAGGTGATCACCAAGGGCCGCCACGACCCGTGCGTCGGCATTCGTGCTGCGCCAATTGCCGAGGCGCTGCTGGCGCTGGTGGTGATGGAGCACGCACTGCGCCACCGTGCCCAGTGCGGCGACGTGGTGCCACCCGTGCCGCCGATCCAGGCATCGTTTCTGTAAACCTCTCCTTTTTGCGCCGTCCTGCGGGCGGTCTCTTTCCTATGAGCAACGGCTTGTTGAAGGCTGACGGTCACACGGCGCGCATTCGCTGGGCCCTGCGGGGTAGCTGCGGCGTGGCGCTGGTCAGCGTGGCACTGTGGCTGACCGGTTGCACCAGCCCGGGGGCTCCCGCGCCGGTGGCTGAGGCCACGCGACCCACCATCGACATCACCCTCATCGGCTTCAACGACCTGCACGGCAATCTGGAGCCGCCCCACATGGCGCACCGCGTGCAGGGGCCCACCGGCCCGGTGCTGGCGCCTGCCGGGGGCATGGCGTACTTTGCCAGCGCCATGGCGGCCCTCAAGGCACAGTCCCGTCATCACGCGGTGGTGTCGGCAGGCGACATGGTGGGGGCGTCGCCGCTGGTGTCGTCGCTGTTTTTGGACGAGCCCACCATCGAGGCCGTCAACCGCATGCAAATCGACTTCAATGCGGTGGGCAACCACGAATTTGACCGGGGCTGGCGCGAATTGCTGCGCTTGCAGCACGGGGGCTGCGAGAAGTTCACCTCGCGCGAGCCCTGCCGCATCAGCAAGCCTTTTGAGGGGGCCCAATTTGGCCTGCTCGCGGCCAACACGGTGCGCGAGGACGGCCGCACCCTGCTGCCCGCCACGGGGCTCAAGCGGTTTACCGAAGGCGGTGTCACCGTCACCATGGGGTTTATCGGCCTCACGCTGCAGGCTACGCCGACCATGGTCAGCCCGTCCGGGGTCGCTGGGCTGCGTTTTGAGGACGAGGCGGCCACGGCCAACGCGCTGATCCCTCAGCTCAAGGCCCAAGGCGCCGATGTGATCGTGGTGGCCATCCATGAAGGCGGGGGCACCACGGCGGGCGTGCAGGAGACCAGCTGCGCAGGTCTGTCGGGCGACATCGTGCCCATCCTGGAGCGCCTGGACCCGGCCGTGGATGTGGTGGTCTCCGGCCACACGCACCAGGCCTATGTATGCGACTACAGCCGTGTGAACCCGGCCAAGCCCTTCTTGCTGACAAGTGCGGGCCAGTACGGCACGCTGCTCACCGACATCCAGCTGCGCGTGGATACGCAGACCCGCCGCCTGGTGAGCAAGACGGCGCGCAATGTGGTGGTGCAGGGCGAGGCCTTCATCGGCGCCCAGGGGCTGGTGCCGCTGACCACTGCCGTGCCGACGTTCCCTGCGGATCCCGGCGTGCAAAAGATCATCGACACCTACCGCGCTGCCGCCATTCCACTGGCCCAGCGGCCGGTGGGCCAGGCCCAGGGGGCCATGCGCCGCCAACCCAATGCGGCGCTGGAGAGCGTGCTGGGCAACCTGGTAGCGGACGCCCAGTTGCTGGCCACGCGAGCGCCTGCGGACGGTGGTGCGCAGCTGTCCTTCATGAACCCGGGCGGCCTGCGCGCCGACCTGGTGCCTGATGGGCAAGGCCTGGTGCGTTATGGCCAGCTGTATGCGGTGCAGCCTTTTGGCAACCAGCTGGTGGTGAAGACCTTCACGGGAGCGCAGATCCGCGCGGTGCTGGAGCAGCAGTTCGCCAGCGCCGGCAACACTGTGCAGAGACCCCGGGTGCTGTCGGTATCCAGTGGGTTCAGTTACCGCTACGACCTGAGCCAGCCTGCCGGGGCGCGCATCAGCCACATGGTGCTGAATGGCGCGCCAGTGACAGACACGCAGTCGGTGCGTGTGGTGATGAGCAGCTTCCTGGACAGCGGCGGCGACAACTTCACAGTGTTGACGCAAGGCCAGGACCGGCGCGTGGGGGCGCTGGATCTGGACGCGCTGGAGTCCTATTTCCGCCTGCAAAGCCCAGTGATGCCGCCAACCACCAACCGTATCACCCGCGTCGCGACCGTCGCGCGCTGAAGCCCGTCTCCGGCGCTGGGTCGCTCGGTCAGTCAGTGGGGCAGTGGGTCAGCCTTCGGTGCGGCGCAAAGCACCCAGCCATCGCAGGGGGTTAAAACCTGTGACCAGCCCGGTCGCCACCAGCACCAAGGTGCCACCCCAGAGCATGCCCGGCCCCAGGGCCTCGCCCAGAAACACATGCCCCCAGGCCACACCAAACAGCGGGATCATGAAGGCGGAACTCATGGCGGCCACGGGCGAGACATGTTTGAGGACCCGCAGGTTGAGCCAGTACGCCAGCCCTGAGGTCACGATGCCCATCACGGCCACGGCGGCCAGTGCCTCTGGAGTAAAACGCGCGGCGGGCAAGGTCCATGCCGCCCCCGGTAGCAGCAGCAACAGGGCTGCAGCGTGGATGCCTGCGGCAATCGACAGCGGCGACATGCGCTTTGTCGCCCGTTTCATCCAGGTGAGAGACAGGCCATAACAGGCCGCGGCTGCCACGCACGCGCCCGCCGCGAGCAGCACCGATGAGGTGGGCGCCACAGGCCCCAGCTGCACGATCAGCGCGACCCCTGCAAAGCCGCAAAGGCAGCCCGCCCATTTGCGCGTGCTCAGCGTGTCCTCCTTCATCCAGGCGGCGGCAATCACGCCAAACGGCACGGCCATGGTGTTGAGTAGCGAGCTGTAGCCCGCAGGCAGGTGCAGGGCCGCCCAGGCGTACAGCAGAAAGGGTACTGCCACCGTCAGCGTGCCAAGCCCCAGCAGCTCACGCCAGTGGCGCCAGGGCCAGGGCTCGCCCGCCCACCGCATGATGCCGATCAGTGTGAGAGTGGCCAGGCCAATCCGCAGCGCGGCCATGACATTGGGGCCCAGAACCGGACTGGCGACGCGGATGAACAGAAAGGAAGCGCCCCACAGGGCAGACAGCAGCACCAGCTGCAGGAAATGGCGAGTTTTCACCGCGCGCATTGTCGGGCACTTGCGCGGACCTTGCCTGAGTGCTGTGCGGTAGTTTTGACGTAAAAACCGCCTGAAGCGCTAGTCCATCATGCTGCAGTAGCTATCAAATTAATAGCTTCTGCGAAGTAGCATGCGCGACATGCGCAGGGGCCATGGCCGAACGTTGCAACGTGCAATCCGTGCCAGTGGCCCCTCGCGCTGCATCGCGCAGACAAGGTAGCAGGGGGGTAGGAGGACACGGAGAGGGCATCAGCGCGACGGCCACTCCGGGGAACACACTGCTACTTGCGCACCTCATCCACCATGGCGCGGAAGTCGTCGATGTCTTCAAAGCTGCGGTACACACTGGCAAAGCGGATATAGGCCACCTTGTCGAGCTTCTTGAGCTCGCGCATGACCAGCTCGCCAATGCGGCTGGAGATTACTTCGCGCTGCCCCAGGTTGAGCAGTTTTTCTTCGATGCGCTCGATGGCGCTGTCGATCTGGTCGGTGCTGACAGGGCGCTTGCGCAATGCCAGATTGAACGAAGCCAGCAGCTTGCCCCGGTCGTATTCAATGCGGCGCCCGTCCTTTTTGACGATGGCCGGAAAGCTCACCTCCGGCCGCTCGTACGTGGTGAAGCGCTTGTCACACGCGCCGCACTGGCGGCGGCGGCGGATGAAGACCCCATCCTCAGACACCCGCGTTTCAACGACTTGCGTTTCGAGGTGGCTGCAGAAGGGGCACTTCATGGCTCTTGGCTGGGGATTTAGCCGTAGACAGGGAAGCGAGCGGTCAACGCATTGACCTTGGCGCGCACGGCAGCGATGTTGGCCTCGTCGCGCGGGTTGTCCAGCACGTCGGCAATCAGATTCGCCGTGATGCGGGCTTCTTCTTCCTTGAAGCCACGCGTGGTCATGGCGGGGGTGCCAATGCGCACGCCGCTGGTCACCATCGGCTTTTCAGGGTCGTTGGGGATCGCGTTCTTGTTGATGGTCATGTGGGCGGCACCGAGCACGGCCTCGGCTTCCTTGCCGGTAATGCCCTTGGCGCGCAGGTCCACCAGCATGACGTGGCTTTGCGTGCCGCCGCTCACGATGCGCAGGCCGCGTGCGGTCAGCGTCTCGGCCACTACCTTGGCGTTCTTGGCGACTTGTTCCTGGTAAGTTTTGAACTCTGGCTGCAGCGCTTCCTTGAAAGCCACTGCCTTGGCTGCGATCACGTGCATCAGCGGGCCGCCTTGCAGGCCGGGGAAGATGGCGCTGTTGATGGCCTTTTCGTGCTGGGCCTTCATCAGGATGATGCCGCCACGGGGGCCGCGCAGGCTCTTGTGCGTGGTCGATGTGACCACGTCAGCGTGGGGCACGGGGTTGGGGTACACGCCAGCGGCGATCAGGCCAGCGTAGTGGGCCATGTCCACCATGAAGATCGCGCCCACGTCCTTGGCCACCTTGGCAAAACGTGCAAAGTCGATGTGCAGGCTGTAAGCCGAGGCACCGGCGATGATGAGCTTGGGCTTGGTCTCGTGGGCCTTCTTTTCCATCGCTTCATAGTCGATGGCTTCGTTCGCATCCAGACCATAGGAAACCACGTTGAACCACTTGCCGGACATGTTCAGGGGCATGCCGTGAGTCAGGTGGCCGCCTTCGGCCAGGCTCATGCCCATGATGGTGTCGCCGGGCTTCAAGAAGGCCAGGAACACGGCCTCGTTAGCCGACGCACCGCAGTGGGGCTGCACGTTGGCGGCTTCTGCGCCGAACAGCTGCTTGACGCGGTCAATGGCCAGTTGTTCGGCTACGTCCACATGCTCGCAGCCACCGTAGTAGCGCTTGCCTGGATAGCCTTCGGCGTATTTGTTGGTCAGCTGGGTGCCCTGGGCCCACATCACGGCGGGGGAGGCGTAGTTCTCGCTGGCGATCAGCTCGATGTGGTGCTCTTGGCGCGCGTTCTCGGCCTGGATGGCAGCAAACAGCTCGGGGTCGGTTTGTTCGACAAGAATATTGCGGTCGTACATGATTGGCAGTCCTATGAACTTGTGTCCCTTGAAACAAGGGCTGCCCAGGCGAACGGCTGAACGCATGGGGCTGGACCCCTGCGGCACGCTTCCCAGTGGTTCACAAGAAGTAGGTTCTTGCTGGTTTCCACGTCAGCGGCAACATCCATCGGCTGGATGCAGCGCCTATCGCCAGTCGCGTGCACCTCTAGTGTAGCCGACACTGCGCCATTGGCACACCATACAAACCTCCAAACCACTTGGTGCAAAGGTCGTTCCCAGGGCGCGCCGGGTAACCTACTGGTTTACAAGTCAGGTGTCAGCAGTGCCACCTTGTCGCTGGCTGCTGCCGGGGGCGTGGTGCGGGGTGCTGCCGCAGGAATGCTCTGTACCGGAGCCTGGGTAGACAAGGATGGCGGAGGATTGAAAGGAATTGCGCGGCCACCGGCCACCTGGCGCAAGCGGAGATGCTCCGCCATCACCTTGGCTGCGTAGCCTCCATCGTCGGCCATGTTGCCAGCACCCACATAAAAGCGCAGACCGCCTTCGAGCGAGCCAGCGCGGGCGATGCATTCCTGCAGCACCTTCACACCCACCCGCAGGTTGCTCACCGGGTCAAAGGCGGCAAAGTGGCCGCCAAAGCTCTGGTACTTGTCGGTGTGCACGCGGGTCATCACCTGCATGAGTCCCTGTGCGCCCACGGCGCTTTCGGCAAACGGATTGAAGCTCGACTCGATGGCCATGATGGCCAGGATCAGGGTAGGGTCGATCTTGGCGCGGGTGCCAATCTCGTAAGCCTCTGCCACCAGTGCGCTCAGAGGCTCAGGTGCCACGCGGTACTTCTTGCTGAGCCAGAAGGCCACAGCTGCCTGTTCCTTGGGCAGATCTTTGGGGTTGACGGCCGTGGCGCGCTCGCTTGCCTCCGGCTCGATGGGCATGCCCAGCATTTCAACCTGGCGGGCTTGCAGCCAGTTCATCAGTTGCTCTTCGCCGGCCTGGCGCAGATCGGGCCGTGCAGTGAGGGCAATGACGACAAAGGCAACGGCCAAGCCAATAAGGGCGAAGCTGTTGTGGGTGATTTCAAGAAAACCTTCGGTCACGTCGGCCGCGAAGGTTCGCACGCCGGAGACTATTTTTCCTGACGCTGTCATAGCTCTTCCTTTCTGAGGCGGGCCAGTGGAGCGAGGCAGTCACGGTGGACTGTGCTTTTCTGGCAGGTCGCCTGGATTGGTACGCCATCAAGTCCGGGCTGCACGTCTGTGGAGTGCTTGGCGCCCTGGGTTGACTTAGCCGGGTTCGGCAGCGATTGGGGTTTGTACTAGCCCTGTTTTTGGGGCTGGCGGATTCTAGAAGCTCACTAAATGCATAGTCAATACTAACAAAATTCTTTTTTAGACATAAAAATTATGAAAACTATGTAAAAAATCACAGTTTTTGTGGGGTGAGGGGCCGTTTAGCGCTGTGGGCTGGCAGGTGGTGGCTGACATCTCCATGTCAAATTCAATCGGGCGTTTCGCCGCCATTGAGAATCCGATTTGAGTTGGCGAAGCGAGTTTGATAAGGTGGAGGCGCCTGTAGATTTCAGGCATCGCCAGACGAAGCGAAGTCTCCCTCCGAGGGCATTCAGTGCCGAGGTGCAGCAGATGCCGCTTCCATGGCAACCCCTGGAGGCAATACCTTGCCTCCTCGCCATGCGGACCTTTCTCTCCGCATCGCGATCGATGGCAAAGACCGTTGTGTCAGCCGTCAAGCCCGGCGGGCAGGCCCTTCAGGCACTGCTCGTTGGGCTTTCTTATTGGTGCTTCGCCATGTGTGTGGGCGGCGCTGTCTTATATATAGATAATGGGGGCTGTTCCCTAGAGCGGCGACCCTTCGCCCGGAGTGTCGCGCGGCGTCCTCGCAGAGGTCCATCAGCGGGGCAGCTTGTCTCGCAGAGCCTTGTGCCAGATCACCTTGCTGGTGTTGATGATGCACCCCGCTACGGCCTGCTGGCCCAATCCGGTGAAAATAGCCCCTTTGTTGCCCTCGCGTGCGCATGGTGCGGTCGCTCGGGCACGGCCCCAGGCCCTGCGCCTGGGACGCCTTCGTTATTCATTGGATCCATGTTTCCATTTTTTTCCCGCAGCAAAATGTCCGACGCACCTGAAGTGAATCCGGCCCCGGCCAAAACCCACGAGCCGCACCCGCTCGATGCGCTGACCGGCGGCGCTTTCTCTGCCGCCACGTCGGGTGAGCGCGCCTCCCGTATCCGCGACTGGCTGGCGACGCAGCCAGCCCCCGAGCAGCTGCAGGAGGTGTTCAAGGAGCTGAGCGGACGTGACAAGGGCGCAGCCCGCGCCGTGCGCGAACGTCTGGACGAAATCCGCCGTGCCAAGGGGCAGGAGGCCATTGCGGCTGAGTGGGCGGACAAGGCCCAGGCCCTGCTGGCCGCCCCCAAGCTCAATATTGCAGATGCCCTGGCTTGGCAACGTGATGCCGCCAAGGCCGGCGCGCCTCTTTCGCGCGAGCCGCTGTCGCTGCTCAAGGTGCAGCTGGCGGACCGTGTGAAGGTCATCGAAGACCTGCAGCACCGTGTGCAGGTGCAGCGCGAGGCCGCTGTGCTGCTGGCGCAGCGCATTGAAGTGCTCTCCACCAAACCTTGGCGTGATGCACATGCTGCGCTGGAGCTGCTGCGCGCCGATGTCGCACGCTGGCAGGAGCAGGCCCAGGAGCTCACGGGCGATGCGAGCTGGGCGAGCGTCGAAGCGCGGTTCCCCCCTTTGCTGGATGCCTCTCGCACCCAGTTGCTGGTGGTGTGGGAGGCTTTTCAGCCCGCAGTCGCCCAGGCGGCTGCAGCGGCAGAAGATGTCTCCGCGCCCCTGCCTCCCGTGCCGGTGTGGGCGGACGAATTGCGCGCTGCCCGTGGCCTGCCCACGGAGGCCGCCGCCGCTGCGGCTGCTTCAGCAGCGGCCAGCAAGCCAGCCCGTGTCGCCAAACCCAAGGTGGCGCCAGAGGTGATCGAAAAAGCCCACCAACTGGTGCGTGATGCGTTGGCGACGCTCGAAAAAGAAACTGCCGAAGGCCATGGCAAGGCCAGCGCTGGCGCGGCAGCTGCATTGCGTGCTGTGCTCAAGGTGCATGGCAAACACATTGACAACGCCCTGGAGCAGCAGGTGCACTCGGCGCTGGTGGCTGCCGGTGAACTGGAAGGCTGGCAGCGCTGGAGCGCAGACCAGGTGCGTGAGGACCTGGTGGCCAAGGCCGAAGCCCTGCTCAACCGCCCAGAGGGGCAGGCTCTGGGTGGCCGCAAAATGCAGGAGACTCTGCGCAATCTGCGAGACCAGTGGAAGCAGGCAGACCAGGGCGGTGCCCCCAACCACGCTCTCTGGAAGAAGTTTGACGAAGCCTGCAACGCAGCGCACAAGGTCGTGGAAGCATGGCTGGAGAAGATCCGCTCCGAAGCGGCCGAGCACAAGGCGCAACGTCTGGCGCTGATCGAAGAGGTCAAGGCCTGGGCGCAAGAGCATGCTGCGTCGGGCGACTGGAAGGCCATCAATCGTGCGCTGTACCAGTTTGGTGACCGCTGGCGCGAAGGCGGCCATGTGGGTGAAAAAATCTTTGCCGAACTGCAGCCGTTGTGGAAGCAGGCCATTGCCCTGGCTGCTGCACCACTGGAGTCCGCGCAGAAGGAAAGCCTGGCGCGTCGCCACGCGATGATCGACGAGGCCACAGCCCTTGGCGCAGCTCCGTCGCTGCGTATCGATGCCGTCAAGGCACTGCAGCAGCGCTGGCAAGCCGAGGCGCAGACGGTGCCGCTGGATCGCAAGCACGAGCAAAAGCTGTGGGACGCTTTCCGCAAGCCCATTGATGAAGCGTTCAATCGCAAGTCGGTGGATCGTGATCGCGCTGTCACCGAGCTGAGTGCGCGGGACCGCGTGGTTCTGGAGGCCTCCAAGGCGCTGGAAGCAGCCAACGCCACTGGTGATGCGCAGCAGATCCGCGCTGCCATGCAGGCGCTGGAAGCCGCATTGCGCGGACAGGCCCAGGCGGCCGAAGCTGTCGCCACGGCCAACAAGGATGCACAGTCGCACGCCGAAGTCCAGGTGAATGCTGCTCCCGCTGCTCCCCTTGCTACCGAAGTCGGAGCGGATGCCTCTGTGGAGGCTGTGGAAGGTGGTGATGCTACTGCCGCAGCGCCTGCACCCGTACCCGCGACCCCCAAGCCTGCTGCACGACCTGTTGTGGCTGTGCGTGGGGATGATCGCCCTGGCATGAAAAAAGACGCTCCGGTAGCCACCGGCCGTGGTGCGCGCCCTGGTGACCGCCGTGATGGGCGCCCTGGTGACCGAGACGGTGCCCGTGGCCCACGCACTGATGGCCGCATGGGCGATCGTGCTGATCGAGGTGGCCGTTTTGGTGATCGCCCGGCGTTCGAGGACCGTGGCCCCCGTCTGGGTGACACAGCGTTCCGCGCACAGCGCGAGGCGATGGAGCACGCACAGCTGGCTCTGAAGAAGTTGGCCGCGCAGGCCCACGGCGAAGCCTTGACCCAGCTGTTGACCGCATGGGAAAAGCGCGATGCTGCGCTGGTCCCCGGCACGCAAGATCTGGGTTCAGGTGTGACGGCATCGGTGCGCAGTGCCTGGACACAGGCATTGTCGGCAGCGCCCAAGGGCGATGCGGCAGAAGCGCTGCTGCGCCTTGAAATGGCGGCCGAGGCCCCAACGCCTGCAGAGCACATTGCCGCGCGGCGCATGTTGCAACTGCAGTTGCTGACGCGCCGCAACGACCCTGCGCCCACCCAGACATGGGGTCAGGATGTGGCGCGCGTGCTGGCGAGCAATAGCGATGCGGCGAACGCGCGCCGTTTGCAGAACGTGCTCAAGACGCTGCTGCGCAAGTAGTTGAAGGGCTGGGGCGCGCGCCGCGGCGCGTGTACCCTCAGGGCAGCAGACAGAACGAAAAACGAGACCGCTGGCGGTCTCGTTTTTTTCTTTGCTTTGATGGTTTGAAAACAAAAAAGCCGTTGCGGATGCAACGGCTTTTTATATGTTTGGTGCCCAGGAGAGGACTCGAACCTCCACGATGTTACTCGCTAGTACCTGAAACTAGTGCGTCTACCAATTCCGCCACCTGGGCTTTCAGATCAGCCTCGAATTATAGGACAAGAAATTCGGGCTTCTGGAGAGTTTTCAAAAAAATGTGCCATCGGCTCAAAAATCTTTGGCCGCAGCAGGGCGCGCAAAACATATCAGCAAATAAAAAAGCCGCTGGGTGTACAGCGGCTTCGATATTTTGAAAACCATCGCTGGTTCTCGTTAAACTTGGTGCCCAGGAGAGGACTCGAACCTCCACGATGTTACTCGCTAGTACCTGAAACTAGTGCGTCTACCAATTCCGCCACCTGGGCATTTCAGGAAAGACTAAGATTGTATAACAAAAAATCCACCCCCGGCACGCAGCCAGCCACACATTTGTCGCAAGAGATCGAAGGCAGCGTGCAAGGGCACCGTGATGGACACGGTTTCGTCATCCGCGACGATGGCGAAGGCGACATCTATATCCCCCCGAACGAAATGCGCGCAGTCCTGCACAAGGACCGTGTGCGCGTGCGCATCGTGCGCCAGGACCGCCGTGGCCGTCCCGAAGGCCGCGTTGTGGAAATCATCGAACGTCCACCCCAGCCCATCATCGGCCGACTGCTGCAGGAAAGTGGTGTGTGGCTCGTGGCTCCCGAAGACAAGCGCTATGGCCAGGATGTACTGATCCCCAAGGGCGCCACGGGCGCCGCGAAGCCTGGGCAGGTCGTGGTGGTTGAGTTGACAGAACCTCCCGCGCTGTTCGGCCAGCCCGTGGGCCGCATCACCGAAGTGCTCGGCGAGGTGGACGATCCCGGCATGGAGATCGAGATCGCGGTGCGCAAATACGGCGTGCCGCACGAGTTCTCGGCCGATTGCCTGGCCCAGGCCAAGGAGCTGCCCGACAAGGTGCGTGCGCAGGACAAGAGGCGCCGCGTGGACCTGACCGATGTGCCCCTGGTCACTATCGACGGCGAAGACGCGCGCGACTTCGACGATGCCGTGTATTGCGAGCCCGCCAAGGTCGGCCGCAGCAAGGGCTGGCGTCTGCTGGTGGCGATTGCCGACGTGAGCCACTATGTGGAAACGGGCAGCGCCATCGACATCGATGCCTACGACCGTGCCACCAGCGTGTACTTTCCGCGCCGCGTGATCCCCATGCTGCCCGAGAAGCTCAGCAACGGGCTCTGCTCGCTCAACCCCGAGGTGGAGCGCCTGTGCATGGTCTGCGACATGCTGGTCACCGCCAAGGGCGAGGTGCATGCGTACCAGTTCTACCCGGCTGTGATGTTCAGCCACGCGCGCTTCACGTACACTGAGGTCGCAGCCATCCTGGCCAATACGCGCGGCCCGGAGGCCAGCAAGCGCAAGGACCGCGTCAAGGACCTGCTCAACCTGCATGACGTGTACCGTGCGCTTCTCATTGCACGCCAGCAACGTGGCGCCGTGGACTTCGAGACCACCGAGACGCAGATCGTCTGCGACGAAAACGGCCGCATCGAAAAGATCGTGCCGCGCACCCGCAACGACGCGCACAAGCTCATCGAGGAGGCCATGCTGGCGGCCAACGTGTGCAGCGCCGACTTCATTGCGCAGGGTGGCCAGCCGGGCCTGTTCCGCGTGCACGAAGGCCCCACGCCCGAGAAGCAGGAGATCCTGCGCAACTACCTCAAGGCCATGGCTGTGGGCATGACGATTGGCGACGATCCCAAGCCGGGCGACTTCCAGGCGATTGCTACGGCGACCAAGGATCGGCCCGACGCACAGCAGATCCACACCATGCTGCTGCGCTCCATGCAGCAGGCCATCTACACGCCCGTCAACAGTGGGCACTTTGGCCTGGCGTTCGATGCCTACACCCATTTCACCAGCCCCATTCGTCGGTATCCCGACTTGCTGGTGCACCGGGTCATCAAGGCCATCCTGAGCAAGACGAAGTACGCGCTGCCGTCCTTGCCCACACCCGGCGAAGCCCATGCCAAGCTGGCCAAACGGCTGGCGGCCCGCGTGGCCGCACCTGGCGCCAAGCCACGCAAGGATGTGAAACCGCCCAGCCGCGACACCCAGGCCTGGGAGGCCGCAGGCCTGCACTGCAGTGCCAACGAGCGCCGCGCCGACGAGGCCAGCCGCGATGTGGAAGCCTGGCTCAAGTGCAAGTACATGCGCGAGCACCTGGGCGAGGAATACAGTGGCGTGGTCAGTGCTGCGACGAGCTTCGGCATCTTCGTGACGCTGGACGCGATGTACGTCGAGGGGCTGGTGCACATCACCGAATTGGGCGGCGAATACTTCAAGTTCGACGAGGCGCGCCAGGAGCTGCGCGGCGAGCGCACAGGTATCCGCTACGCCATCGGCGCGCGGGTGCGGGTGCAGGTGAGCCGTGTGGATCTGGACGGGCGCAAGATCGACTTCCGCCTGGTGCGCGAAGGCGAGGAGCTGCTGGGCCGCGCGCTCAAGGACAAGGGTGTGGGCACCGAGGGGGCTGGTGGTGGTGCCCGCAAGGCGGGTGGTCGGTCCGGCGGACGCAAGGCCGACAAGGCCGCAGGTCCATCTGCCACCGAGCAGGCGGGCCTGACCCGCGAGCGGGCCGCGCGTTCGCCGATCCAGTCGCTTAAAGCATCGGTCAAGAAGGCGGTGGCGGGTAAGTCCAGCAAAGGCAAAGCGCGCAAGCCGCGCCGCGGCTGAGGTCGTCGAGCTGGTGGACCAAGGCCCTCCAGCTCGTCTCATCATTGCTATTTAATTGATAGCTGCAAGCGCATATAGAACATGCGCTTGCGGCTATTTTTTATTGAAGTGTGCATGATTGGCGGCTTGAGGGGCGCTCGATTGCTCCAGAAAGCGCGCATACCGTTGTGCCGTGTCGGCGGGGGCTTCCATCATGGGTAGGTGCCCGATGCCAGGCAGTGCGGCGATGTGTGCCTGCGGAAGCAGCTTCTGCACCGCCTGAAGGCCGCTTCGGTCGAACACGCGGTCGCTGTCGCCCCACAGGACCAGGGTGGGGTGCTGCTGCAGGCGGGCCAGGTGTTGTTCCAGCAGATAGCGGTCTTTCAGCTGCGCGTCCCACAGGCGGGTGTTGGATGCAGCGTTGCGCAGCGCGTCCTGCTCGGAGGCATGCAGGATGGGGTAGGGCAGGAAGGGGCGCTTTTCAAACACCAAATCCATCATCGCTTTGAAGGCGGTGGCGTCGTGGGCCACCAGCGGGCGTTGTCCGGTGTCGATGAGGCGGTCCATGGTGCTGGGCTGGGGCGAGCGAATGCCGTGGGGTGCGCCGATGAACGCCACGCTGGCCACGCGCTCGGGATGCTGCAAAGCAAAGAGAGCGGCGATGGTGCCGCCCATCGAGTTGCCCGCCAGATGCACTTTCGCAAGGCCGAGCGCGTCCAGAAACGCGGCCAGCCGCGTGACGTGGGCGCCGTAGTCGTAGGCCTGGTCCGCCCGCCGCGTGCTCTCGCCAAAGCCCGGTATATCTGGGGCAATCACCCGGTACTGGTCGGTGAGCGGTCGCGCAAAATCCACCCAATGGTCTTTCTCCGCAAAAATGCCGTGCAGCAGAACGATGGGTGTGTCACTGCTGTGAACCGACGCGGGGTTTGGGGGAGTGCCGTTATCCAGGTAGTGGATGGTGTGCATGGCCGCATCGGCGGTTTTTTCGTCCAGGCCGGACAGATGGCGATTGGCGCTGAGCAGGGGCTCTTTGAACAGCGAAGGTGCCCCGTAGTAGAGGCCGACCGTGCCCAGTACCAGTGCCGTTGCGACAGAAATAGCGATGCGTTTCAAGAGGCGTTCTCCAAGGGTATGGCTGCTTGCATGCCAAGGACTGCTGCTTCAAGCGTCAACATACGCTCGGCCCCTGGCGGGAGAGGCAAGGCTACGGAGAACGCGGTAAAAAAACTTGTAGGTTTGGGCTATGCCAGCACGCAACACACTGACCCTGGGCACTGACCGGGCGCTCTACATCGGAGAGATCCCTGCAACGGGCTGGCACTGCCATGCGTCGCCGGTGCTACTGATGGGGCTCTCGGGCCGGTTCGCGGTGCACTGGGGGGCAGGGCGTGTGCAGACCTGCCACAGCGCGCTGGTGGATGCGGGCGTGGAGCACCTGTTCGACCCCTGTGGCGAGGCGGTCGCCCTGGTGTACCTGGAGCCCGATTCGCGCGAAGCACGCGGGTTGCGCGGTCTGTTCCAGCAAGAGGGTGGCGTGGTGCTGGATGTTGCAGTCCCTGTGGGTGCGCGCAGTGCCATGGAGGGCTATCTGCATCACTTCGATCTGCCTGCCTTGCTGCGCTGCCCGTTCGATAGCGAGGTCGCGCCGCTGGACCAGCGCGTGGTGCGCAGTCTGCATGCGCTGCGCAATCCGCACGCGGGGCGTGTGGCACGGGGTGAGCTGGCCTCGGGCGTCCAGCTTTCAGCGTCGCGATTCAACCACCTGTTCCGCGCCGAGATGGGGGTGAGCTTGCGTACCTATCGGGTCTGGTCCCAGGTGCGGCTGGCCATGGCGGGGCTGGCCGTCAGCCCGCGTCTGACCGATGCGGCCTTGCACGGCGAGTTCTCTGATTCGGCCCATTTCAGCCGGATATTTCGGCAGACCTTTGGCATGACGCCGTCGAGCGTGCTCAAGCCGCTCAGGCAGGTCACGCTGCTGCAGTAGCGCTCAGCCGCCGACGCGCCGCGCCAGCGTGCTGGCCGTCAATGTCTGCTGGCCCACAGGCCAATGATCAGCTGCCTGGCCATGCTGGTACACCGCTTCACTCGCAGCGCGCAAGGCGCTGGCGCCCGCAGCAAGGTGGGCGCCCACCATGCCGGCCAGTACATCACCCGTCCCTGCCGTAGCCAGCCGTGCGTTGCCGGTGGGGTTGATGGCTGGAACGCGGTCGGGCGCCGCAATCACGGTGCCCGAACCCTTGAGCACGGCCACGCAGTTGAACTGGTCCGCCAACTGCTGCGCGGCGCACAGCCGGTTGGCCTGGACTTCGGCCGTGGTCAGGCCGAGCAGGCGGGCGGCTTCCAGCGGATGGGGGGTCAGCACGGTGGGTTGCCCGTGCTGTCCGCGTGCCACCACCAGCGCGTGCAGTGCGGCCCGGGTTGCGATGGTGTTGAGCGCGTCGGCATCCAGCACCAGGCGGGCCGCGCGGGTGATGACCTCTGGCAGCACGCGTGCGATGGCCTGCCCGCCGCCACATCCGCAGACCACGGTGAGCTGCTCCAGCGCCAGTGCGTCAAAGCTGCGCAGCATCAGCTCTGGCTGCTGTGGATCCAGTTGCAGATGCCCCTTATCTAGCAGGGCCACCAGCACCCGGCCCGCGCCGCTGTGCAGGGCGGCCGATGCCGCCAGCAGTGCTGCGCCCGCCATGCCCATGCCACGCTCGGTCAGCCCCTCGCCGCCCACCACGGCCACGTCGCCATAACTGCCCTTGTGGCTGGCATGGGCGCGGGGGACGGGCAGGGCGGGGCCATAGAGCCAAGCATTGGGCGGCTCATGCCCGGGGTCTACACCCAGGTCGTCCAGCCACACCTGGCCTGCGGCATCCCGTCCGGCGGCAGTGAACAGGCCGGGCTTGAGGGTGAGCAGGCTCAGCGTGTGGCGTGCCGGGGGAGCGTGAGGGTGCAGGTGGGGTGGCGTATGGGGCGCAAGGCCTGTAGCAAACTGGCCGGTGTCAGCGTCCAGCCCGCTGGGCAGGTCCACAGACAGCAGTGGGGCTGGGCTGCTGTGCAGGGCTTGCAGGCAGGCCTGGAGCCGGGCATCGGGCGCGCGTGCAAGGCTGTTGGGTGAAGACGAGACACCAATGCCCAGCAGCGCATCAATGCACAGGTCGCTTGCACCCAGGTCGTCGGGCGCGGTATCAGACCAGACCACGCCAGCGTCCTGTGCGCGCTGCCACGAGGCCCTGGCATCGGCCGGGGCCGTATCGGGCTGCCCCAGCCAGGTCACGACGACTCTGCGGCCACCGCGCTGCAGGTGCTTGGCAGCTTCCAGCCCGTCACCACCGTTGTTGCCGGGGCCACAGGCAATCCATACCGTGCGTGCGTGGGGCGCCAACGCCTGGGCCAGCTGCGCCACGGCCAGTCCTGCGCGTTGCATGAGGGTGTGCGTGGGCAGGGCGGCTGCCGCCGTTTTCTCCAGGCGGCGTGTGGCGGCGGTGTTGAACAGGGGGTGGGGCTGGTGGGCGGTGATGCGGTGCATGGGGCTGCATATGGCAAGGGGCGCTGCAAGCGGCAGCGTGCCTGCCATTGTGCGCCGCCGCCTGGTGAGGTGAAAGCGCTGACTGGCTCAGAACCGTCGCATGCCGAGCCCGTCCAGCGACACTTCGGGTTCCCGTTGGGCTATCAGATCGGCCAGCGCCCGCGCGCTGCCGCAGGCCAGGGCCCAGCCGCCAGCGCCATGGCCGGTGTTGAGCCACAGGCCCGGCACGCCGCTGGCGCCCACCACCGGGGCCCCGTCGGGCAGCATGGTGCGGGCACCGCGCCAGATCTGCAGGTTGGATGAGAGCTGCGCGCCCCCGGGGAACCAGTCGTTCAGCGTGCGGTACAGGCGCTGCAGTGTGGGGGTGTGGTGCTCGGCATCGGCCCCGGCCAGTTCAGCGCCACCGGCAATGCGCACGCGCTGGCCCAGGCGGGTGATGGAGATTTGCTGGCCCGCATCCACCACGCTGGCGCGGGGGGCGTGGGTGGATTCGCGCAGTGGGGCGCTCACGGAGTAGCCGTAGACAGCCGCCATGGGCAGCCCCAGGCCCAGTGCGGGCAGCAGCGTGGCCGATGCCATGCCGGCGCACAGCACCACGGAATCAAAGCGGCGCAGGTCCGTTTCGCCCTGCAGCGCCACGCCCGTGGGGCTGGTGCCGACGCGGTCTACGCGGGTGTTGAACACAAACTGCACTCCTGCACCCTGGATGCCCTGGCGCAGCAACTGTGCAAACAGACGGCAGTTGCCCGCGCGCGCATCGGGCAGGTGGATCGCGCCCGCCAACGGGGCTTCGGGCGAGAGGCCGGGCTCGATCTGGCGCGCCACATCGGCGTCGATCTCACGCAGGGCCACGCCGCTGTCGCGCAGCACTTGCAGCGCGGGTTGCAGGCGGGTGCGGTCTTCTTCGGTGCGCAGCAGCACCAGGCGGCCGTCGCTGGCTTCAAAGTCCAGCTCATGCTGGTTCGCAATGGCCTGCAGTCGAGCTTGGCTGTATTGCGCCAGGCGTTCGACAGCGGTGGCCGGGGCGCTGTGGCTGCGCGCCATGCTGCGCCAGCGCCGCAGCCAGGCCCAGTTGGCGCGGGTCAGGCCGCCAGCCAACCGCAGGGTGGCCTGTGCCCCCATCAGTCGCAGCGGCTGGCCGAAGCCCGGCAGCGCCCAGGGGCTGAGCAGGTGGGGCGCCAGCAGCCCGGCGGTGGCAAAGCTGGCCTCTTCGGCGGCCGCACTGCGTTGTTCAAACACCGTGACTTCGTGGCCGTCGCTGGCCAGTTCGTACGCGGTGGTGACGCCGACAATGCCGGCGCCCACGATGGCAATCTTCATGAATTTGGGTGTTTTTGGCTTGTAGCGCTAGTGAATCATGCGCTGGTAGCTATTATTTTTGTAGTGTTTGCTCGATCTGCAGACTGATGTTGAGCACCGTGTCATCCCTGAGCGCCCCGTGCCAGACCATCAGCCCGACCGGGAGTTCCCCTTGCACGTGGCAGGGCAGTGACAGCGCACAGCCGTCCAGCAGATTGACCACGCTGGTGTTGCGCAGCAGCAGGTTGTTCATGCGGAAGAACTCGGCATCGCGGGCGGCGTCCTTCGCCTTGTCCGCGCCATTTGCAGGGGCAACATCGGCCAGCAGTGGCGCCAGGATGGGCACGGTGGGGGACAGCAGGGCGTCGTACGGCTCCATGTCCGCGAGCATGCGGGCGATCCATTGCTGGCGTGCCTGCAGCAGGTCGATGTATTCCCAGGCCATCAGCGTGGCGCCTTTTTCGATGCGCATGCGCACCCGGGGGTCGTAGCGGTCGCCTGCGCGCTGCAGCAGCTCGCGGTGCCAGGCGTAGGCTTCGGGGGCGGCAAAGCCGTAGGCTGGCTGCTCCAGCACGGCGGGCAGGGCGATGGTGTCGATCTGGGCACCCGCCTGGCGCAAGGCTTCCACGCTGCGCTCAAAGGCGCGCGCCACGGGGGCGTCCAGCCCGTCGAGGAAGAGAGTGGACGGTACCGCCAGCCGGTACTGGGACAGCGGCGCCAGGCTGCGTGTCACGCGCCGGGCGGCCAGCACCTCGTGCGCCACGATGGCGTCGCGCACGGTGCGCGTCATGGCGCAGGCGGTGTCCAGGGTGGTGGACAGCGGCACGGCGCCGGCGGTAGGCACCAGCCGGGCCGTGTTCTTGAAGCCCACGATGCCGTTGAGCGCTGCAGGAATACGGATGGAGCCACCGGTGTCCGATCCCAGCCCGATGAAAGCCGCGCCGGTGGCCACCGATACCCCGGCGCCGGACGAAGACCCGCCGGGCACGCGGGGCGCGCGGGGCAGGGCGCCAAAGCGGGCATCCCAGGCAGCAGGCGTGCCGTAGTGGGGGTTGACGCCGACGCCAGAGAACGCGAACTCCACCATGTTGGTGCGGCCGATCAGGCTGGCACCTGCTGCGCGCAGCCGGGCCACAGCCGGGCAGTCCGCCGCCGCACCGGGAGCCTCTGCCAGCGCGGTGGAGCCCGCCGGGGTGGGTTGGCCGGCCACGTCAAACAAGTCCTTCACCGACACCGCCAGCCCGGCCAGGGGCAACTGGGCCACGCCCGGCTGCACCGCCGTGGTGCGTGCCTCGTCAAACAGCGTGCGCAAAAAGCTGTGGGTGTTGGATGCGGCCTGGGCGGCGTCGATGCAGCGCTCCAGCTCGGCGGGCGCGGTGGTGGCGCCGTCCCGCAGTTGCTCACGGGTGGCGATCAGGTCAGGGAGCATGGGTGTGCTAGAATCTTTGGGTTTTGCTGGGAGCAGTAGCGCAGTGGTGCAAGGTTTGCACAACCAGCGTGGCCGCTGTGGCAAGACCAATCGCAAAGCAGCCCTGTCAAGGTGTTGCGGTGTTCGTGAGGATCACGGCACTGCAAATATTGGGGCTGATTTTAGACCTAACCTTTGGAGTATTTTTATGTCCGTTACCATGCGCGAAATGCTGGAAGCTGGTGTCCACTTCGGTCACCAAACCCGCTTCTGGAACCCCAAGATGGCCCCCTACATCTTCGGCCATCGCAACAAGATTCACATCATCAACCTGGAAAAGTCGCTGCCACTGTTCCAGGAAGCCCAAAAGTTCGCCAAGCAACTGGCTGCCAACCGCGGCACGATCCTGATGGTCGGCACGAAGCGCCAAGCCCGTGAAATCCTGTCTACCGAAGCCCTGCGCGCTGGTGTGCCTTTCGTGGACCAGCGCTGGCTGGGCGGCATGCTGACGAACTTCAAGACCGTGAAGACCTCGATCAAGCGCCTTAAGGACATGAAGGCTCAGCAAGAAGCTGGCCTCGAGAACCTGAGCAAGAAAGAGCAACTGACGTTCTCCCGCGAAATCGAAAAGCTCGAAAAGGACATCGGCGGCATCCAGGACATGGCTGCTCTGCCTGACGCCATCTTCATCATCGACGTGGGTTTCCACAAGATCGCCGTGGCCGAAGCCAAGAAGCTGGGCATCCCGCTGATCGGTGTGGTTGATACCAACCACTCGCCCGAAGGTATCGACTACGTGATCCCTGGTAACGACGACTCGGCCAAGGCCGTGACGCTGTACGCCCGTGGCATCGCTGACGCGATCATCGAAGGCCGTGCCAACGCCGTGAACGAAGTCGTGAAGGCTGCTACCGCCGAGAGCACCGACGAATTCGTGGAAGTGCAAGAAGCCGCTGCCTGATAGCCCGGCTGCGCGATCCGTCGCGAACAAAAGCGGGGCCCCTGGTGAGCCCCCTTTTTTTTAGCCCGAATCTGAACTGACTGAACTGAACACTGAAGGAACAAAGATGGCTGCAATTACCGCAAGCATGGTTGCTGAACTGCGTGGCAAGACCGACGCTCCGATGATGGAATGCAAGAAGGCGCTGACGGAAGCCGACGGCGACATGGCCAAGGCTGAAGAGCTGCTGCGCGTCAAGCTGGGCACCAAGGCTGGCAAGGCTGCATCGCGTATCACGGCCGAAGGCGTGGTCGCCAGCTACATCGACGGCACCACCGGTGCCCTGGTCGAAGTCAACAGCGAAACCGACTTCGTTTCTAAGAACGACAGCTTCATCGCCATGGCCAACGCCGCTGCCAAGCTGGTGGCCGAGCACAACCCCGCCACCGTCGAAGCCTTGGGCGCGCTGCCCTACAGCCAAGACAGCTTCGGCCCCACGCTCGAAGATGTGCGCAAGGGCCTGATCGGCAAGATCGGCGAGAACATGTCGTTCCGCCGCTTCAAGCGCTTCAGCGGCTCCAACCTGGCAGCCTACCTGCACGGCTCGCGCATCGGTGTGGTCGTCGAGTTCGATGGTGACGCCACCGCCGCCAAGGACGTTGCCATGCACGTGGCCGCCATGAAGCCCGTGGCCCTGACCAGCGCCGACGTGCCCGCCGAACTGATCGCCAAGGAGCGCTCGGTGGCCGAAGGCAAGGCTGATGAAGCCAACAAGGAACTGGTGGCTGCTGGCAAGCCCGCACAAAGCCCCGAAATCACGGCCAAGCGCATTGACGGCGCTGTGCAGAAGTACCTCAAGGAAGTCTCGCTGGCCGACCAGGTCTTCGTGAAGGCTGCCGACGGCAAACAGACCGTGGCCCAGATGCTCAAGGCTGCCAACACCAACGTGAAGGGTTTCACGCTGTACGTGGTGGGCGAAGGCATCGAGAAGAAGGTGGACGACTTCGCTGCTGAAGTGGCCGCCCAGGTGGCTGCTGCCAAGGCTGCTGCCTGATCGTTCCCTGCAATAACCACCCCACCCAAGCCTCGCATCACTTACCGGAGAAATTTCCTATGTCCAACGCTGCACCAGCCCACAAGCGCATTTTGCTCAAGCTGTCTGGTGAGGCGCTGATGGGAGATGACGCCTTCGGTATCAACCGCGCCACCATCGTGCGCATGGTCGAGGAGATCGCCGAAGTGACCCGCCTGGGTGTCCAGGTGGCCGTGGTGATCGGTGGGGGTAACATTTTCCGTGGTGTCGCGGGCGGCTCGGTTGGTATGGACCGTGCCACTGCCGACTACATGGGCATGCTGGCTACCGTGATGAATGCCCTGGCCCTGGCAGATGCCATGGACAAGCAGGGCCTGGTGGCCCGCGTGATGTCCGCCATTGCCATCGAGCAGGTGGTCGAGCCCTATGTGCGCCCCAAGGCGCTGCAGTATCTTGAAGAGGGAAAGGTCGTGGTCTTCGCGGCCGGTACGGGCAATCCGTTTTTCACCACCGACACAGCAGCCGCCCTGCGTGGCGCTGAAATTGGCGCCGAGCTGGTGCTCAAGGCCACGAAGGTGGACGGCGTTTATACTGCCGACCCCCAGAAGGATCCCACGGCGACGCGCTACACCAAGCTCAGCTTTGACGAGGCCATGTCCCGCAATCTGGGCATCATGGACGCGACTGCCTTCGCCCTGTGCCGTGACCAGAAGCTGCCCGTGAAGGTGTTCTCCATCATCAAACACGGTGCCTTGAAGCGCGTGGTGATGGGCGAAGACGAAGGTACGCTGGTTTACGCTTGATCACGATGGAAAGGCCTGCATTGCATGCAGGTCGGCCCGAGGAGAAAACATGACGATTGCCGACATCAAGAAGACTGCTGAAACCAAGATGGACCAGTCCATCACCGCGTTCAAGAACAACCTGCAGAAGATTCGCACCGGTCGTGCCAATCCGGCCCTGCTCGATACGGTGCAGGTCGAGTATTACGGCTCCCTGGTTCCGCTGAGCCAGGTGGCCAACGTGGCGCTGATCGATTCGCGCACCATCAGCGTGCAACCCTGGGAAAAGGGCATGGGTGCCAAGATTGAAAAAGCCATCCGCGAAAGCGACCTGGGCTTGAACCCGGCTTCCATGGGCGACCTGATCCGCGTGCCCATGCCCCCCATGAGCGAAGAGCGACGCAAGGAAATGACCAAGCTCGCGCGCAACGAAGGCGAAAGCGCCAAGATTGCCGTGCGCAACCTGCGCCGCGATGCCAACGAATCCGTCAAGAAACTGGTCAAGGACAAACTGGCGTCCGAAGATGACCAGAAGCGCGCCGAAACTGAAGTGCAAAAGTTCACCGACAAGCACATCGCCGAGATCGACGCGCTGGTGACAGCCAAAGAGCAGGAAATCATGGCGGTTTGAGCCCCAAGGGCTTGAACATTCCCATGTCTGTATCTACGGTGGTGCCACACCACATTGCCATCGTCATGGATGGCAACGGCCGCTGGGCTACGCGCCGATTTTTACCGCGCCTGGCAGGCCACAAGCAAGGGGTTGACTCACTGCGCCGCTGCGCGCGCGCTTGCGTACAGCGCGGCGTGCGTGTGCTCACGGTGTTTGCGTTTTCATCCGAAAACTGGAATCGTCCCGCAGATGAGGTCTCCGGCCTCATGGAGCTGCTGGCGATGGCGCTGGCGCGCGAGGTGCCCCAGCTCAAGAAGGACGGCGTGCGTCTTCATTTTGTGGGCGAACGTGGCAGCCTTTCGCCCAAGGTGCGAGACGGCCTGGGTCAGGCAGAAGCCGCCACGGCGGACAACACCCGCCTGGTGCTCAACGTGTGCTTCAACTACGGAGGCCGCTGGGACATCGCGCAGGCGGCTGCATCGCTGGCTGCCCGTGGCGAGCCCATCACCGAGGCCAGTCTGCACAATGCGATGGGATTGGCCCACGTGCCCGACCCCGATCTCGTGATCCGCACCGGGGGAGAAATGCGGATCAGCAACTTTTTGCTCTGGCAATCGGCATACTCCGAGTTCTTCTTCAGCGACCGGCTGTGGCCCGATTTCGATGAGTCCGCCCTGGACGAGGCCATCGACGCCTTCAGCCGCCGCGAGCGCCGTTTTGGCAAAACCTCTGAACAGATTCTGTCCGCGCATCCTGATCCGATGCCGGGTTGAGAACCTGAACAGGTTCTGAAAGCCCTCATGCTTCAACAGCGCGTCATCACAGCCCTTGTTCTGCTGGCCATCTTGTTGCCCGCGCTTTTCTACGCCAACACCATACCGTTCACGCTGGTCGTGCTGGTTCTGATGGCTGCCGGGGCTTGGGAATGGGGGCGTCTGAGCGGCTTCGGCCAAGCGGGTTCCGTGGCGGTGGGTGTGGCCTGTGTGGCCTTGTGCGCCGGGTCGTGGGCGCTGGGCTGGGTCGATCGCCCGTTGACTGCCCTGTGGGTGGTGGGCGGCGGGCTGTGGGTCCTGGCGGCTGCCTGGCTGCTCAAGGCCGGGGTGCCCGGCTGGCCCCGCATACCGGCCGGTTTGCGCCTGGTCGCTGGGGTGTTGGCCTTGTGGTTGGCATGGCTGGCGGTAGTGCAGGCACGCAATGTGGGCATCAATTTTCTGTTGTCGGTGCTGCTGCTGGTGTGGGTGGCGGACATCTTTGCCTACTTTGCGGGCCGTGCGTTGGGACTGCGGTTTACCAAAGGCAAGCTCGCACCCTCGATCAGCCCCGGCAAGAGTTGGGAGGGTGTGTGGGGTGGCTTGGCAGGGGTGATGGTGATGGCCTTTGTCTGGGTGGCGGCCGATGCCCACTGGCAGGCGGCAGTGCCCAGTTTCTACACCCGCATGGCACAACAGGGCTGGTGGATGCTGGTGATTGCGGCGTTGTTCATGGTCGCCATGAGCGTGTCGGGTGACCTGGTGGAGTCGCTCATCAAGCGCAGCGCTGGTGTCAAGGACAGCAGTGGCCTGCTGCCCGGACACGGCGGCGTGCTGGACCGCGTGGATGCCTTGCTGCCCACACTGCCCCTGGCCATGATGCTCACGAGCCTGACGACCCCATGATGAAACAACGACTCACCGTTCTCGGCTCTACCGGCTCCATTGGGACCAGCACGCTGGATGTGGTGGCACGCCACCCCGAGCGCTTCGAGGTGTTTGCCCTCAGCGCTGCGACGCAAGTGGACCTGCTGCTGGAGCAATGCGCGCAGTTTCGCCCTCGCTACGCAGTGATGGCCAGCGCATCCCATGCGGCGCTGCTGGCGGAAAAATTACAGGCTAACAGCCTCCCGACGCAAGTGATACAAGCGCAAGATGCTCTTGAAATCATAGCGGCCCATGATGAGGTTGACGCCGTAATGGCTGCTATCGTGGGGGCCGCCGGTCTGGCTCCGTGCCTGGCTGCGGCGCGCGCAGGCAAACGATTGCTGTTGGCCAACAAGGAAGCACTGGTCGTGGGTGGCGGGCTGTTCATGCAGACCGTGCGCGACGGTGGTGCCACACTGCTACCCATCGACAGCGAACACTCTGCGATCTTCCAGTGCTTGCCAGAAGACCCTGCCACCTGGTCTGACCGGGTGGACAGCATCCTGCTCACTGCCTCGGGCGGCCCGTTCCGTCAGCGGGATCCGTCCACGTTGGCGCAAATCACCCCTGACCAGGCCTGCGCACACCCCAACTTCTCGATGGGACGCAAGATTTCAGTGGATTCGGCCACGATGATGAACAAGGCCCTGGAGGTCATCGAGGCGCGCTGGCTATTTGATCTGCACCCGGACCAGATCAAGGTGGTCATCCACCCGCAGCAGATCATCCATTCGATGGTTCAGTTCAGGGACGCCTCCATCCTGGCGCAGCTGGGTACCCCCGACATGCGAGTGCCCATTGCCTGTGGCCTGGCCTGGCCCGAGCGCATCACCAGCGGTGCCAGCAAACTGGATTTCTCCACCCTGAGCGCCCTGGCGTTCGAGGACGCGGACGCCATTCGTTTTCCGGGTTTGCACCTGTCCTGGCAGGCCCTGAAGGCGGCGGAGGGAACCACGGCGGTACTGAATGCTGCCAATGAGGTGGCTGTGGGCGCTTTTTTGTCCGGTCGGCTGCGTTTTGACCATATTCATGCGGTCAACCTTGCAACTTTGGACGCAGTTTCGCCCTCCAAGCCCGATTCGCTCGCCGCATTGCTGGATCTGGACACCCAGGCTCGCCATGCGGCAGAACATGTGGCGGGCCGTCTGGCTGCCTGACTGTCGTCCAACTCAGGAACCATCCTTCCATGCTGCTCACTATCGCTGCCTTCATCGTGGCCCTCGGTCTTCTGATCGCGGTGCACGAATACGGGCACTACCGCGTGGCGGTGGCCTGTGGGGTCAAGGTATTGAGGTTCTCTGTGGGTTTTGGCAAGCCATTGCTGCGCTGGCAGCCCCAGGGCTCTCCCACGGAGTTTGTGCTGGGAGCCTTCCCTTTGGGGGGCTATGTGCGCATGCTGGACGAGCGCGAGGCACCCGTGCCTGCACTAGAGCGTCATCTGGCCTTCAACACCCAACCCCTGCGCTCGCGTGCCGCCATCGTCGCTGCTGGGCCCATTGCCAATCTGTTGCTCGCAGTGCTGCTGTATTCGGTGGTGAACTGGAATGGCGTTGAAGAGCCCCGGGCCATTCTTGCGAGTCCTGCGGCGGGCTCGGTAGCACACAGTGCCGGTTTGCGTGGTGGCGAACTGGTGGAGCGCGCCGCATTGGGCGCCGAAGAACTGGAGCCGGTTCGCTCGTTTGAAGACCTGCGCTGGCTGCTAACCCGGGGTGCGCTGGAGGGGCTGAACGTACGTCTCGATGTGCAGTCCGCCCATGGCGTGGGCCACCGCGAGGTCGTGCTCGACATGTCCCGGATCGACAGCCGCGAGGCTGATGCCCAGCTGTTTCGCAAGGTTGGCATCCTCGGCCCCTGGACCCGTCCCGTGCTGGGCGAGGTCATGACACAAAGTGCGGCCGAGCGTTCTGGTCTGCGCCAAGGTGATGTGGTGCTCAAGGTGGGGCAGATCGATGTGGTGGACGGGCAGCAACTGCGCGAGTTGATCCGGCAGTCGGTGCGCGGTAACGAACCATTGGCGCAGCCATGGCGCATTGAGCGCGGTGGTCAGGTGATCACGCTGGATGTGTTGCCCGACGCCGTGACTGAGCCCGGCAATACGGTGGGGCGCATTGGCGCTTATGTGGGGGCCACGCCGGAGTTTGTCACGGTGGACTACGGGCTAGTCGATGGCCTGTGGGGCGGCGTGGTGAAGACCTGGGATGTGTCGCTGCTGACCCTGCGCATGATGGGCCGTATGGTGATCGGCGAGGCGTCGCTCAAGAACCTGAGTGGCCCCTTGACCATTGCCGACTATGCAGGCCGCTCCGCCAGCATGGGGCTGACTCAGTACCTTATCTTTCTCGCCCTCATCAGTGTGAGCCTGGGAGTGCTGAACCTGCTTCCGTTGCCTGTCTTGGACGGTGGGCACCTGATGTATTATCTTTGGGAGGGTGTCACGGGCAGGGGCGTGTCGGACGCATGGATGGAGCGACTGCAGCGTGGAGGCGTTGCGATTCTGCTGGTCATGATGTCCATAGCCCTGTTCAACGATATCACCCGGCTCTTTGGCTAACACTTTTGCTGCGCTTGCCCTGCAACTGCGGCTCCTGCTTCATTCATGAAAAAACACATCAATCGCCTGGGCGTGCGTACCGCATCGGCCGTTGCAGCCATGATTTTTGCCGCCAATGCGGCATGGGCTCTGGAGCCATTCAAGGTGCAGGACATTCGCGTGGAAGGCTTGCAGCGTGTGGAGCCCGGTACCGTGTTTGCGTCCATGCCCCTGCGGGTGGGTGACGACTACAACGACGAAAAAGGTGCAGCTGCGATCCGTGCCCTGTTCGGCCTGGGGCTTTTCAAGGACGTGCGCCTGGAAGCCAGTGGCAACGTGCTGGTGGTGGTGGTGGAAGAGCGCCCCACGGTGGCTGATGTGGACTTTGCTGGTGCCCGGGAGTTCGACAAGGATGCCCTCAAAAAAGCCATGCGCGAGGTGGGTCTGACGGAAGGGCGCCCTTACGACAAGGCGCTCACCGACCGTGCCGAGCAGGAGCTCAAGCGTCAGTACATCAACAAGAGCCTGTATGGCGCCGAGGTGGTGACCACGGTGACGCCCATTGAGCGCAATCGCGTGAACCTGACTTTCACGGTGACCGAAGGTGAGCCTGCGCGCATCAAGGAAGTGCGCATCGTGGGCAACAAGGCGTTCAACGAATCGACGCTCAAGGGTCTGTTCGACCAGGATACGGGGGGCTGGCTGAGCTGGTACACCAAGTCCGATCGCTATTCGCGCACCAAGCTCAATGCCGACCTTGAAACCCTGCGCTCGTATTACCTGCAGCGCGGCTACCTGGAGTTCCGTGTGGATTCCACGCAGGTCGCCATCTCTCCGGACAAGCAGGACATTTCCATCACCGTCAATGTGACTGAAGGCGAGCGGTATGTGGTGTCGGGCGTGAAGCTCGAGGGCAACTATCTGGACCGCGACGACGAGTTCAAGTCGCTGGTGACCATCCGCCCCGGTGAGCCCTACAACGCTGACCAGGTGACTGAAACCACCAAGGCGTTTTCCGAATACTTCGCCCGTTTTGGATTTGCATTTGCCCGCGTGGAGGCTGTGCCCGAAATTGACCGCGAGAACAACCGTGTCAATTTCGTGCTGCAGGCCGAACCAGCGCGCCGCGCCTACGTGCGCCGTATCAACGTGAGCGGCAACAACCGCACGCGCGACGAAGTCATTCGCCGAGAGTTCCGCCAGTACGAGGCCTCCTGGTATGACGGCGACAAGATCCGTCTGTCCCGCGACCGCGTGGATCGTCTGGGCTTCTTCACAGAAGTGAACGTGGAGACACAGGAAGTGCCAGGTTCGCCCGACCAGGTCGATCTGGTGATCAACGTGGCAGAAAAGCCCACCGGTTCGTTGCAACTGGGCGTGGGTTTTTCAAGCGCTGAGAAGGCGTCGCTCTCCTTTGGCATCAAGCAGGAGAACATCTTTGGCTCAGGCAACTACCTGGGCATCGACGTCAACACCAGCAAGTACCGGCGCACCCTGGTATTCAGCACGACCAATCCGTATTTCACGCCCGAAGGCATCTCGCGCACGCTCGATGTGTACTACCGCACCGACAAGCCTTATGAGGACCAGGGCGGTAACTACCAACTGGTCACCACGGGGACCTCCGTGCGCTTTGGGGTGCCTTTCAGCGAGACCGACACGGTGTTCTTTGGCGGCGGGTTGGAGCAAACCCGCATCAAGCCCGGGACGAACATTCCGGCCACTTACCTGTTCTATGCCGACAAGTTCGGCTACAGCAGCACGTCGATTCCCTTGACGGTGGGCTGGTCCCGTGACGACCGGGACAGCGCTCTGGCACCCAATTCCGGTCGTTACCAGCGCCTCAATTCCGAATGGTCCGTAGCGGGCGATGCGCGCTATGTGCGGGCCAATTACCAGTATCAGCAATACATCCCCCTCAACAAGCGCTTCACCATTGCATTCAATGGCGAGGCGGGCTATGGCAAGGGATTGAACGGCCGTCCATTCCCTGTGTTCAAGAACTTCTACTCCGGTGGCCTTGGTTCGGTGCGTGGTTTCGACCAGGGTACCCTGGGCCCGCGTGATGTGACCGGGGCATCGTTGGGCGGTCCCAAGAAGATCACGCTGAACACCGAGTTGATTGCTCCGTTCCCGGGCGCTGGCAATGACCGGACCCTGCGGATCTTCACGTTCCTGGACGTGGGGAATGTGTACGGCGAGAACGACAAAGTTACCTTCAGTGACATGCGTGCCTCCGTGGGCCTGGGTCTGAGCTGGATTTCGCCGCTCGGCCCCTTGCGTTTGGCATTTGCGCAGCCAGTGCGCAAGTTTGCCGGCGATAGAATCCAGAAACTGCAATTCCAGATTGGAACGTCTTTCTAATGAAATCCTTTTCTCGCCATCTCTCCGTGGCCTTGCTGCTTGGCACCGTTGCCATCGCAGCCCCTGCACAAGCGCAAGAGTTCAAAGCCGGTTTCGTCAACACTGATCGCATCTTCCGTGAAGCCACCACAGCCAAGGCTGCGCAGGCCAAGCTGGAGCAGGAGTTCTCCCGTCGTGAGAAGGAGCTGGTGGATCTGGGCAATACCCTGAAGACTGCCAGCGACAAGTTTGAGCGTGAAGCACCCACCATGGCGGAGAGCCAGCGCACCGCGCGCCAGCGCCAGCTGGTGGATCAGGACCGTGACTTCCAGCGCAAGCGCCGTGAATTCCAGGAAGACCTCAGTGCTCGCAAGAACGAAGAGCTGTCGCAAGTGCTGGAACGTGCCAACAAGGTGGTCAAGCAGGTTGCCGAGGCCGAGAAGTACGATGTGATCTTGCAAGAGGCCGTCTACATCAACCCCAAGCACGACATCACCGACAAGGTGATCAAGGCCCTGAATGCCGCTGCTGCTGCCAAGTAAGCCGCTGCGCAGGACAGGTGGCGCGTGAGCAGCTTGCTTCTCGGGCACATTGTTGATGCGCTCGGTGGTTCGCTGGAAGGAGGGGGGCGGGAAACCGCCATCGCCCGCATTGCGCCACTGGAGGTCGCGGGCCCAGGAGACCTCAGTTTCCTGAGCAACCCCCGCTACCAACAGCAACTGGCCGCCTCCCGGGCGGCCTGTGTCATTGTGGCGCCTACCATGCGCGACGCCGCACTGGCGCGTGGTGCCTGCATTGTGGTTGACAACCCCTACGTGTACTTCGCCCGGGCCACCCAGTTGTGGCGGCAGCGCAATGCGCCCGCGCGGCCATCCGGCGTGCATCCCAGTGCAGTGGTTGATCCCTCGGCACAGGTGCACCCTTCGGCCACCATTGGTCCGTTGTGCGTGGTCGAGCGGGGTGCCACGGTGGGCGCCGATACCGTGCTCAAGTCGCGTGTCACCGTGGGTGAGGGCTGTCATATCGGCGCGCGTTGCATCGTGCATCCGGGCGTGGTGATTGGGGCCGACGGTTTCGGTTTTGCGCCGGAAAACGGGCAGTGGGTCAAGATCGAGCAACTGGGTGCCGTGCGCATTGGAGATGACGTCGAGATTGGCGCCAACACCTGCATCGACCGGGGTGCGCTGCAGGACACGGTGGTCGAAGATGGCGTGAAGCTCGACAACCTGATCCAGATTGGCCACAACGTGCGGATCGGCAAACACTCGGCCATGGCTGGGTGCGTGGGTGTGGCGGGCAGTGCCACCATCGGGGCGCATTGCACTGTGGGCGGCGGGGCCATCGTGTTGGGGCATCTGGAGCTGGCCGATAACGTGCATATTTCGGCCGCCACGGTGGTGACGCGCTCGCTGACCCGGCCCGGCCAGTACACCGGCATGTTCCCCATCGACGACAATGCGCGCTGGGAAAAAAACGCTGCCACACTCAAACAATTGCACAGCCTGCGCGAGCGTATCAAGGCGCTGGAGCAGGCCCTCAAGGCAGCATGAACGGAAGAACAACTCGATGATGGATATTCACGCAATTCTCAAACAACTGCCCCACCGTTACCCGTTTTTGCTGGTGGACAAGGTGATCGAGTTGGAGAGCAACACCCGCATAAAGGCCATCAAGAACGTTACGTTCAACGAGCCCTATTTCATGGGGCATTTCCCTGGCCGTCCGGTGATGCCGGGTGTGTTGATCCTGGAAGCACTGGCCCAGGCTGCAGGCTTGCTGGCGTTCGATGCCATGGGCAAGGTGCCCGATGAGAACAACATCTACTACTTTGTCGGCATTGACGGCGCGCGCTTCAAGCGCCCTGTGGAGCCCGGCGATCAGTTGATCCTGACCATCACCATCGACCGCGTGCGCGGTGGCATCTGGAAGTTCAAGGGCGTGGCCAGCGTGGGCGAAGAGGTGGCCTGCGAGGCCGAGCTCATGTGCACCATGCGCAGCGTGGGTTGATCGGTTCAGGCCTGTTGGATCGTGAGTAATATCCACCCTACTGCCATCGTTGCGGACGGTGCCCGCCTGGACCCCACGGTCACAGTGGGGCCATATTCAGTCATCGGCGAACACGTGTCCATTGGTGCGGGGACCACGGTCGGTGCGCATTGCGTAATTGACGGGCGCACCACGATTGGTGCTGACAACCGCATCTTCCAGTTCAACTCCATCGGCGCGATCCCGCAAGACAAGAAGTACGCAGGCGAGCCGACCGAGCTGGTCATCGGTGACCGCAACACCATCCGCGAGTTCTGCACGCTGAACCTGGGTGTGCCCCAGGCCGGTGGTATCACCTCCGTGGGCCATGACAACTGGATCATGGCGTACACCCACATCGCCCATGATTGCCATGTGGGCAACCACACCACGCTGGCCAACAACACCACGCTGGCAGGCCATGTGCATCTGGGCGATTGGGTGACGGTGGGAGGGCTCACTGGGATCCACCAGTTCGTCAAGGTTGGTGCTCATGCCATGGTGGGCTTTGCCAGCGCTGTGTCGCAGGATGTGCCACCCTTCATGTTGGTGGATGGAAATCCGCTGGCCGTGCGTGGCTACAACGTGGTAGGGCTGCGCCGCCGTGGCTTCTCGGTCGAACGCATTGCCGCAGTCAAGCAGATGCACAAGCTGATTTACCGCCAGGGCCTCACGCTGGAGGCCGCACGCGCCGCCATTGCAGAGTTGGCACAGTCCGCACCGCAGGCCAGCGAGGATGCCGCGATGATGGAGCGGTTCCTGGCCGACGCAACGCGCGGCATAGCGCGCTGAGGGCTCGGTAATGGCCGCTTCCCCCCGCGTCGCCATGGTGGCGGGCGAGACGTCGGGCGACCTGCTCGCAGGCTTGCTCATCGATGGCATGCAAGCGCATTGGCCTGGGCTCCAGTCCCGCGGCATTGGCGGGCCGCAGATGGCACGCCGTGGCTTTACTGCCTGGTGGCCCAGCGACAAGCTGGCGGTGCACGGCTACAGCATGGAAGTGCTGCGCCGGCTGCGCGAGTTGCTGGGCATCCGCAAGCAGCTGCGTGAGCGTCTGCTCAAAGACCGCCCTGATGTGTTCATTGGTGTGGATGCGCCCGATTTCAACCTGGGCCTGGAGGCCGATTTGCGCGCCGCTGGCATCAAGACTGTGCACTTCGTTTGCCCCTCGATCTGGGCGTGGCGCGCCGACCGTGTCGAAAAAATCCGCCGCAGTGCAGACCATGTGTTGTGCATCTTCCCGTTTGAGCCGGAGCTGCTCGCTCAGCACGGCATTGCCGCCACCTATGTGGGGCACCCGCTGGCAGGCGTGATTCCCATGGTGCCGGACCGCGCTGCCGCCCGGGCGCAACTCGGTCTGCAGGACTCTGATGAGGTGCTGGCCATTCTGCCGGGAAGCCGGTCCTCCGAGATCCAGTACATCGCGCAGCCATTCTTTGAGGCTGCAGCGCTAGTGCTGAAAGCGCGGTCAGCTATCAAATTGATAGTGCCTGCGGTGCCCGCACTGCGTGACCGCATCGAACAAGTGGCGCGCGCGTGTGGGTTGGGGGGGGCCTTGCAAATCACTACGGGCCAGTCGCACACCGTGCTCGCGGCGTGTGATGCCACCTTGATCGCCAGCGGCACCGCGACGCTGGAGGCTGCGCTCTTCAAGCGGCCCATGGTTATCGGCTACCACATGCACCCGCTCAGCTGGTGGCTCATGCGCCGCAAGCAGTTGCAACCCTGGGTAGGCCTGCCCAATATTTTGTGCCGTGAGTTCGTGGTGCCTGAGCTGATCCAGGATGCCGCCACGCCGCAGGCGCTGTGTGAAGCCACGCTGCATTGGCTGGATGCGCGGCGCCAACAACCGCTGAAAATTACGGCGCTGGAGCAGCGCTTTACGGCCCTGCACGAAAGCCTGCTGCGCAACACTCCCCAACTGGCTGCCGATGCGATCCAGAAGATCCTCGCCCCCGCTGCCTGAGCAGGCCTGCCTGCCCTGGCATCCCCCCGGCCTGGTGGCCGGGGTGGACGAGGCCGGCCGTGGCCCCTTGGCCGGGCCAGTGGTGGCCGCCGCCGTGATCCTGGACGACCTGCACCCTATTGCAGGCCTGGCCGACTCCAAGAAACTCACGGCCGCTCGGCGCGAGAAGCTCTACGACGAGATCCGCGCCAAGGCCCTGTGCTGCAGCATTGCCGAGGCCAGCGTGGAAGAAATCGACCAGCTCAACATCCTGCAGGCCACGCTGCTGGCCATGCGCCGTGCCGTCATGGGGCTGCGGCTCAAACCGGCCATGGTGCTGGTGGACGGCAACCGGCTGCCCGTGCTGGACGTTCCGGCGGAGGCCATCGTCAAGGGCGATGCGTTGGTGCCTGCCATCTCGGCGGCCTCCATCCTCGCCAAGGTGCATCGCGACCGCTGGTGCGCGCAGGTGCATGACGAGTTTCCGCAGTACGGTTTTGCCGGCCACAAGGGGTACGGTACGGCCGTGCACATGGCAGCCTTGCGCGAGCACGGTGCCTGCATTTACCACCGGCGCTCGTTTGCGCCTGTGGCCCAGAACCTGCGCACCGGCTCCTGACCGGGCACTGAAAATTTGCCATGACATCCTCGTCCGTGACCGCCATCCATTCCCGCGATAACACCTTCGTCAAGGATTTGCGCCGTCTGGCCCAGGACACGACGGCGTACCGCAAGCAGGGCCGTGTCTGGCTTGAAGGCGATCATTTGTGCCGCGCTGCGCTCGCTCGGGGGCTGCGGGCATCGGTGGCGGTGTTTTCAGAGTCTTTTTGGCCACAAGCGCAGATTGAATATGCCCAAGCAGCTACGAAATTCATAGTGCTTGCCGATGCGCTGTTTGCAGACATCAGCGGGCTGGAGTCTCCCGCGCAGATGGGCTTTATCCTGGAACTGCCCGCAGCGGCGTCCCTGCGGCCCGATGCAGCCACTGTGGTGCTGGACAGGGTGCAAGACGCGGGCAACGTGGGCTCCATCCTCCGCAGCGCCTCGGCTTTCGGCTTCCGCCAGGTGGCGGCCATCAAAGGCAGCGCCGCGTTGTGGTCGCCCAAAGTCTTGCGGGCAGGCATGGGGGCGCATTTCGCGCTCGACCTGATCGAGGGGCTGGCGCTGGACGATCTGGCTGCCCTGCAGGTGCCGCTACTGGTCACCAGCTCGCACGCAGGCGATTTTCTGCACCGTGCAGCCTTGCCTTGGCCTTGTGCGTGGGTGCTGGGCCACGAAGGACAAGGCGTCAGTCCGGCTCTGGAGGATCGAGCTGCCTTGCGCATCCGTATCGCCCAGCCCGGTGGCGAGGAGTCTCTGAACGTGGCAGCGGCTGCAGCCATCTGCCTGCACGCGAGCGGGGCAGGGCGCTGAACCTGTCTGCGCCCGCCGCGGTGCTATGGGCGCTCAGGGCGAGCCTTGGGCCCGCAGGTCATAGACGCTGGTATCAGGGTTATGCAAGGCGTGCATTGCGGAGGTGTCAGCGACGGAGGGTATAATCGGGAGCTTTTCTCGCAACAGCGTCGCCCGACCGCACCCAAAGCAACAACCCATCTGAGAGCAGCCATTGGCACCATCGCGCTTCGAGTGTGCGAGTGGTCTGCAGGCGCCGGGCGACCGTAACCATCCGGAGAACCCAGTGCTTTTGTCTCTCAAGGGAAACTTCCCGCCCGCCATCCTGGCGCTCGCAGACGGCACGGTCTTTATCGGTAACTCGATCGGTGCCACCGGCACCACGGTCGGTGAAGTGGTGTTCAACACCGCCATCACCGGCTACCAGGAAATCCTCACCGACCCCAGCTACTGCCAGCAGATCGTCACCCTGACGTATCCGCACATCGGCAATTACGGCGTCAATGCGGAAGACATCGAAGCCGACAAGGTCCATGCTGCAGGCCTGATCATCAAAGACCTGCCCCTTCTGGCCAGCAACTTCCGATCCACCGAAACGCTTTCGCAGTACCTTGTGCGCGAAAAGACGGTGGCCATTGCCAACATCGATACCCGCAAGCTCACCCGCCTGCTGCGCGACAAGGGTGCGCAGAACGGCGCGATCCTGGGTCTGGCGGCCGGTGAGTCCGTCACGCAGGCGCGCATCGACGAAGCCCTGGCAGCTGCCAAGGCTGCGCCCAGCATGAAGGGCCTGGACCTCGCGCAAGTGGTGACCACCCCTTCGACCTATGCCTGGGACCAGACCGAGTGGAAGCTGGGTGAAGGCTATGGCCAACAGGCTGCGCCGCGCTTCCATGTGGTGGCGTACGACTTCGGCGTGAAGAAGAACATCCTGCGCATGCTGGCCGAACGTGGCTGCAAGCTCACCGTGGTGCCTGCCAAGACGCCTGCGGCCGACGTGCTGGCCATGAAGCCGGACGGCGTGTTCCTGTCCAACGGTCCTGGCGACCCAGAGCCTTGCGACTACGCCATTGAAGCCACACGCCAGATCGTTGATGCCGGCGTGCCCACCTTCGGCATCTGCCTGGGCCACCAGATCATGGCCCTGGCCAGCGGCGCCAAGACCTTCAAGATGGACAACAGCCACCACGGTGCCAACCACCCGGTGAAAGACCTGGACAACGGCCGTGTGAGCATCACCAGCCAGAACCACGGCTTTGCCGTGGACATGGCCTCGCTGCCCGCCACGCTGCGCCCCACGCACATCAGCCTGTTCGACGGCACGCTGCAAGGGCTGGAGCGCACCGACAAGCCAGCGTTCTGCTTCCAGGGCCACCCCGAGGCATCGCCCGGCCCGCACGACATCGCCTACCTGTTTGACCGCTTCACCGCGCTGATGGAGAAGAAATAATGCCAAAGCGCACAGACCTCAAATCGATCCTCATCATCGGCGCTGGCCCGATCATCATCGGCCAGGCCTGCGAGTTCGACTACTCCGGCGTGCAGGCCTGCAAGGCCCTGCGCGAAGAAGGCTACAAGGTCATCCTGATCAACAGCAACCCTGCAACGATCATGACCGACCCGGCCACCGCCGACGTCACCTACATCGAGCCCATCACTTGGCAGACGGTCGAGAAGATCATCGCCAAGGAGCGCCCCGACGCCATCTTGCCCACCATGGGTGGCCAGACCGCGCTGAACTGCGCGCTGGACCTTTGGCACAACGGCGTGCTCGACAAGTACAAGGTCGAGCTCATCGGTGCCACACCTGAAGCCATCGACAAGGCCGAAGACCGCCTGAAGTTCAAGGACGCCATGACCAAAATCGGTCTGGGCTCCGCGCGCTCCGGCATCGCCCACAGCATGGACGAAGCCTGGGCCGTGCAAAAGACCGTGGGTTTCCCCACTGTGATCCGCCCCAGCTTCACGCTGGGCGGTACCGGCGGTGGCATTGCCTACAACCCCGAAGAGTTCGAGACCATTTGCAAGCGCGGCCTCGAAGCCTCGCCCACCAACGAGTTGCTGATTGAAGAGTCGCTGCTCGGCTGGAAGGAATACGAGATGGAAGTGGTCCGCGACAAGGCGGACAACTGCATCATCATCTGCTCCATCGAGAACCTGGACCCCATGGGCGTGCACACCGGCGACTCGATCACCGTGGCCCCCGCGCAGACGTTGACCGACAAGGAATACCAGATCATGCGCAACGCCTCGCTGGCGGTGCTGCGTGAAATTGGAGTGGACACCGGGGGCTCCAACGTGCAGTTCTCGGTGAACCCGAAGGACGGCCGGATGATCGTCATCGAGATGAACCCGCGCGTGTCGCGTTCGTCGGCACTGGCGTCCAAGGCGACAGGCTTCCCCATCGCCAAGGTAGCGGCCAAGCTGGCAGTTGGCTACACGCTGGATGAGCTCAAGAACGAGATCACCGGCGGCGCCACGCCTGCATCGTTCGAGCCCTCGATCGACTACGTGGTCACCAAGATTCCGCGCTTTGCGTTCGAGAAGTTCCCCACGGCCGACAGCCGCCTGACCACGCAAATGAAGTCGGTGGGTGAGGTGATGGCCATGGGCCGCACCTTCCAGGAGTCCTTCCAGAAAGCCCTGCGTGGCCTGGAAGTGGGCGTGGACGGCATGAACGAAAAGACCCAGGACCGCGAAGTGCTGGAGAAGGAGTTGGGCGAGCCCGGCCCCGAGCGCATCTGGTACGTGGGCGATGCGTTTGCCATGGGCCTGTCGGTGGACGAGGTGTACGACCTCACCAAGATCGACAAGTGGTTCCTGGTGCAGATCGAAGAGATCGTGAAGATCGAACTCGAACTGGACCAACTGGCCGTGGACAAGGGCGAGGTTGCCCTGGCCAGCCTGAGTGCGGACACGCTGCGCGCGCTCAAGAAGAAGGGCTTTTCCGATCGCCGTCTGGCCAAGCTGCTCAAGACCTCGGAGAAGGCCGTGCGCGAAGCGCGCCGTGCCCTCAACGTGCGCCCTGTGTACAAGCGCGTGGACACCTGTGCCGCAGAGTTCGCCACCAACACGGCCTACATGTACTCGACCTATGAGGATGAGTGCGAAGCTGCGCCCACCAACAACAAGAAGATCATGGTGCTGGGTGGTGGCCCCAACCGCATTGGCCAGGGTATCGAGTTTGACTACTGCTGCGTACATGCCGCACTCGCCATGCGCGAGGATGGCTACGAGACCATCATGGTCAACTGCAACCCTGAAACGGTTTCTACCGACTACGACACCTCCGACCGCCTGTACTTTGAGCCGCTGACGCTGGAAGACGTGCTCGAAATTGTGGACAAGGAAAAGCCACACGGCGTGATCGTGCAGTACGGCGGCCAGACGCCGCTCAAGCTGGCACTGGGCCTGGAAGCCGAGGGCGTGCCAATCATTGGCACCAGCCCCGACATGATCGACGCCGCCGAAGACCGCGAGCGTTTCCAGAAGCTGCTGGGCGACCTTGGCTTGCGCCAGCCGCCCAATGCCACGGCGCGTACCGAAGCCGAGGCTCTGGAAAAAGCCGCCACGCTGGGTTACCCCCTGGTGGTGCGCCCCAGCTACGTACTGGGTGGCCGTGCGATGGAAATCGTGCACGAGCAGCGCGACCTGGAGCGCTACATGCGCGAGGCCGTGAAGGTGAGCAACGACTCGCCTGTGCTGCTGGACCGCTTCCTGAACGACGCCATCGAGTGCGATGTGGACTGCCTGCGCGACCCCGAAGGCAAGACCTTCATCGGTGGCGTGATGGAGCACATCGAGCAAGCCGGTGTGCACTCGGGTGACTCGGCCTGTTCGCTGCCCCCTTACTATCTCAAGCAAGCCACGGTGGACGAGCTCAAGCGCCAGTCTGCCGCCATGGCCGAAGGCCTGAACGTGGTGGGTTTGATGAACGTGCAGTTCGCCATCCAGGAAGTGGACGGCAAGGACGTGATCTACGTGCTGGAAGTGAACCCCCGCGCCTCGCGCACGGTGCCGTTTGTTTCCAAGGCCACAGGCATCCAGCTGGCCAAGGTTGCCGCACGTTGCATGGCGGGCCAAACGCTGGCTTCGCAGGGCATCACCAAGGAAGTGACACCGCCGTATTTCAGCGTGAAGGAGGCCGTGTTCCCCTTCGTGAAGTTCCCTGGCGTGGACACCATCCTCGGTCCGGAGATGAAGTCCACGGGCGAGGTGATGGGCGTGGGCAAGACCTTTGGCGAAGCCTTCGTGAAGAGCCAGCTGGGTGCCGGCACCAAGCTGCCGACCTCGGGCAAGGTGTTCCTCACCGTGAAGAACAACGACAAGCCCCGCGCGGTGGATATCGCGCGTCAGCTGGTGGCGCTGGGCTTCGAGCTGGTGGCAACCAAGGGCACTGCTGCAGCCATTGCCGAAGCGGGCGTACCGGTGGTGGTGGTCAACAAGGTCACTGAAGGCCGTCCGCACATCGTGGACATGATCAAGAACAACGAGATTGTCATGGTCATCAACACAGTGGAAGAACGCCGCAACGCTATCGCTGATTCGCGGGCCATCCGCACGTCTTCGCTGCTGGCTCGCGTCACGACCTTCACCACCATTTTTGGTGCAGAGGCCGCCGTGGAAGGCATGAAGTACCTCGACAAGCTCGACGTGTACTCGGTGCAGGAATTGCACGCCCAACTGCTGGCTTGAGCCGCAGCAAAAGCGGCATAATCTGCCCTTGATCTGACACCGCCGCTCGGCAACGTGCGGCGGTTTCCTTTTGTAGATGTGCCATGTGCACCCCCAGGTATTTTCGGGGGGGGGCAGCGTGGCGACCGATCGGTGGAAGTGCATTGCACTTTCACCGTTTTGACTTGTGGAGACTCAACAGCATGGCCACCATCCCAATCACCAAGCGCGGCGCTGAAATGCTCAAGGAAGAGCTGCATCGACTCAAGACCGTGGAGCGTCCCGCGGTGATCTCGGCCATTGCCGAAGCGCGCGCGCAGGGCGACCTGAGTGAAAACGCCGACTACGACGCTGCCAAGGACCGCCAGGGTTTCATTGAAGGCCGTATCCAGGAGATTGAGGGCAAGCTCTCAGTGGCCCAGGTCATCGACCCCAGCGCGGTCGATGGTGGCGGCAAGGTGGTATTTGGTGCCACGGTCGAACTGGAAGACGAAGATTCCGGAGACATGGTGAGGTACCAGATCGTGGGCGAAGACGAGGCGGACCTCAAGCAGGGCCTGATCAATATTTCCAGCCCCATCGCGCGCGCGCTGATTGGCAAGGAAGAGGGCGACACCGCTGAGGTGCAGGCCCCCGGTGGCATTCGCCGCTACGAGGTAGTGGCGGTCAGCTACCAGTGATGGTGTGATGGCTGTCGTGTGGCTGGGCGTGCGCCCGAAACTTCCCGCTTTGGTGGCGGCCTTGTGGTGGGGTAGCCTGACAACCATCGGATTTTTGGTGGTACCCATGCTGTTTGCCTATCTGCCGTCCGCTTCTGTGGCGGGTCAGATGGCGGCCCGGCTGTTTGCCGCTCAAACCTGGGTGGCCGTGGTGTGCTGTGTGGTGTTGCTGCTCTTGTCCAGGCCCCGGCACGCAGTGGCGCAATATCCCTGGGCGCGCGCTGCCATGCTGTTCGTCTTGGGTGGCCTGCTGCTGGCGTTGCTCAACCAGTTTGGTGTGGCGCCCCGCATTGTGGCCCGTCAGGACCTTCGCCTGTGGCACAGCGTGGGCACGGTGATGTACGCATTGCAATGGGGCTGCGCCTTGGCAGTGTTCTGGCAAACGCTTCGGCCAGGAGCCCACGCGGTAGAGGAAGATACGTCCGCCAGCGATTGAATGTCAGGTGATCGATTCAGCGGCGGACCTGCTACAGGCTGAACGTCGCGTCCTGAGTGACCGGCCAGCCTGCCTCCGCGCCTATTCGTGCCAGTGCTCCGCCACCCAGGTGGCTGGGCGGATATAACGGAAACGGCGGTTGCGCCTGCCTGCCAGCGCGTCTGGGGGGTTGCATTCCCCATGAAAAATCACGATGCGTGCGCCGTCAGGCACGAACGGTGCGCGCCAGTAATTGGTAGGCCACGGCGGTATCCCGTGGTACTTGAAACTGGGGCACCATGCCGCGGGCCAGTATTGCAACTTGCCCTGTTTGTGCAAGAAGTCGGACAGATAGGCCTGTTCGTTACGAAACTGCGCGCGGATCTCGGAGAAATGTTCGCGAAAATACGCCAGAACATCAGGGTGGGCGCCGAGTTCGAAGCGGTAGACCGACGAGTTTCCCGTGATGCGCCATGGGCGCTTGTAGTCATGGATGATCAGGAACTCGCCATGCTGGGTGAAAAAATCATCCAGGCTGCCGGTGATGACCACATCCACGTCCAGAAACAGCGCGGTGCCCCGCAGGCCATGCAAGTCTGCGCTGAAGGTGGCCAGCTTGGTCCAGCCCCGCTCGGGAATGCCTGGCGGCAGATCCAGTGCGGGGATGGGCAGGCATTGCACTTCGCTGCGGATACCGGTGCTGTCATCGGTGAGGCAGATAAAACGGAAGTCCCCGCTCAGATGTCGGCGCACCATGGCATACAGCCGGTTGACGTATTCAGGGCCGTATTTCGTGCCCCATTTCATGCAGAGTATGTGGCGAGTGGGCGCCATGCCGGCAGGTGCTGCAACGGTTGCAGATACTGCTTCAGCGGTCATCAGTCTGCCTGGCGCTTCTTGATGGATTTTTGCTTGGGCTTGGCGCGCTTGATCTGGCCGCCTGAGGTGAGGCGCTGGTTGCCGAGCACGCGCAACTGCTTGATTTCGGGGCGCTGTCCACCACGTTTGCTGTACTTGAGCACCTTGACGTCACGTGGGCCGGGCATACGGTCTTCATCGACGGTACGCTCTTTGACAGGCTGGGGCCGCCACAGCACCAGCAGCTTGCCGATGTGCTGAATGGGCGCAGCGTTGAGTTCAGCGGTGAGCTCCTGGTACATCAGCTCGCGTGCCACGCGGTCATCGTTGAAAACACGTACCTTGATCAGGCCATGGGCGTTGAGGGCGGCGTCGATTTCCTTCTTGACGGCGGGGGTGAGGCCATCGCCACCGATCAGGACCACGGGGTCCAGGTGGTGGGCATTGGCGCGTTGTTCCCGGCGCTCGGCAGGAGTCAGTTGAATTTGGGGCATACCCGTATTATGTCTGCGGCCCGTGGTGGAGTGACTCTACCTCCCGTGCGCGGCCAGGCTTTCAAGTCACCAGCTGCAGCGATTGTCGAGAGACAATACCGCTATATGAAAGTCAAAACCCAGAGCAAGAAGGTGAACAAGGCGTGGCTCAACGACCACGTGAACGACACCTATGTCAAATTGGCGCAAAAGGAAGGCTACCGTGCCCGTGCCGCCTACAAGCTCAAGGAGATTGATGAGCAACTGGGCCTCATCAAGCCGGGCCATACGGTGGTCGATCTGGGTTCCACACCTGGTGCGTGGAGCCAATATCTGCGCAGGCGCATGTCGCCCGCAGGCGCTGCGGCGGGGCAGCTCAACGGGGTGATCATTGCGCTGGACATCCTGCCCATGGAGCCTGTTGAAGGCGTTACGTACTTGAACGGTGACTTTCGCGAGCCCGAGGTGCTGGAGCGACTGGAGCAGGCGCTCGACGGGCGGGTGGTGGACGTGGTGGTGTCTGACATGGCGCCTAACCTGTCTGGCATCGAGTCGGCCGATGCGGCACGGATTGCGCATCTGGTGGAGTTGGCCGTGGATTTTGCGTGCAACCATTTGAAACCGGAGGGGGCCCTGGTGGTCAAGCTGTTCCATGGCAGTGGATACAGCGATCTGGTCACCCTGTTCAAGCAGACCTTCAAGGTCGTCAAACCCTTGAAGCCCAAGGCTTCGCGCGACAAGTCGTCCGAAACGTTCCTGGTGGGCATGGGTCTCAAAAAGTAGCCTGTCCAGGCTTGCCTCAGGTCAAGAATCCGTGATCTACGACCGCAAAGTCCGTGCTGATTCCATGGGCGTGAGGGGGAATAGGTCTGGCCTCGTGGCTTGAAAGACCTAAAATGGGCCGCACATGCGTGCCATGACGGCAGTGTGTCCGTTTTCTGTTCCCCGCAACTGGAGCCCCGCTTGAACAATCAGTGGTTTTCAAAAATTGCCGTATGGCTGGTCATCGCCATGGTGCTGTTCACGGTGTTCAAGCAGTTTGACACCCGCAGCGGCGCCAGCGCAGGCCACGTAGGGTATTCCGAGTTTCTGGACGAAGTCCGCAATAACCGCATCAAAAGCGCCACCATTCCCGAAGGGCTGAGCGGCGGTGAGATTGTGGCCGTCACCACCGACGATCGCAAGATCCGCACGAATGCTTCGGTGCTGGACCGTGGCCTGGTCGGTGACCTGCTGAACCACAACGTCAAATTTGACGTGAAGCCCCGCGAAGAAGGCTCCTTGCTCATGACACTTCTGGTCAGCTGGGGCCCCATGCTGCTGCTGATCGGAGTGTGGGTGTATTTCATGCGCCAGATGCAGGGTGGCGGCAAGGGCGGCGCCTTCAGTTTCGGTAAGAGCAAGGCGCGCATGCTCGATGAGAACAACAACCAAGTCACGTTCGCGGACGTGGCCGGGTGCGACGAAGCCAAGGAAGAGGTCAAGGAAGTGGTGGACTTCCTGAAAGACCCGCAAAAATTCCAGAAGCTCGGCGGCCGGATTCCTCGTGGCCTTTTACTGGTGGGCCCTCCCGGCACCGGCAAGACGCTGCTCGCCAAGTCCATTGCGGGCGAGGCCAAGGTGCCGTTCTTCAGCATCTCGGGCTCCGATTTTGTGGAAATGTTTGTCGGCGTGGGCGCGGCCCGTGTGCGCGACATGTTCGACAACGCCAAAAAGAACGCCCCGTGCATCATCTTCATCGATGAAATCGATGCGGTGGGCCGCCAGCGTGGCGCTGGCCTTGGCGGTGGCAACGACGAGCGCGAACAGACTCTGAACCAGATGCTGGTCGAGATGGACGGCTTTGAAACCAACCTGGGCGTCATCGTGGTGGCTGCCACCAACCGCCCTGACATCCTGGACGCCGCCTTGCTGCGCCCTGGCCGTTTTGACCGCCAGGTGTATGTGACGCTGCCCGACATCCGCGGCCGCGAGCAGATCCTGAACGTGCACATGCGCAAGATCCCGATCGGTCAGGATGTGGCCCCTGGCATCATCGCTCGTGGCACCCCCGGCATGAGCGGTGCAGATCTGGCCAACCTGTGTAATGAAGCTGCCCTGATGGCTGCCCGCCGCAATGCGCGCACCGTCGAGATGCAGGACTTCGAGAAGGCCAAGGACAAGATCCTCATGGGCCCTGAACGCAAGAGCATGGTCATGCCCGAGGAAGAGCGCCGCAACACGGCTTACCACGAGTCTGGTCACGCGCTGATCGGCAAGCTGCTGCCCAAGTGCGACCCGGTGCACAAGGTCACCATCATCCCTCGTGGCCGCGCGCTGGGTGTGACGATGAGCCTGCCCGCGCAGGACCGCTACAGCTATGACCGCGAATACATGCTCAACCAGATCAGCATGCTGTTCGGCGGCCGGATCGCCGAAGAAGTGTTCATGAACCAGATGACCACGGGTGCCAGCAATGACTTCGAGCGGGCTACGCACATCGCCCGTGACATGGTCACCCGCTACGGCATGACGGATGCGCTGGGACCCATGGTCTATGCCGAGAACGAAGGCGAAGTGTTCCTGGGCCGCTCGGTCACCAAGACCACCACCATGAGCGAACAGACCATGGAAAAGGTGGACATGGAAGTGCGCCGCATCATTGACGAGCAGTACAACCTGGCACGCCGGTTGATCGAAGAGAACAGCGACAAGATGCACGCCATGGCTAAGGCCTTGCTCGAATGGGAAACCATTGATACCGAGCAATTGGACGACATCATGGCGGGCAAGGAACCCCGTCCTCCCAAGGACTGGACGCCACGCACCCCGCCCTCTGGTGGTGATAACTCCAGTGGCGGCACTCCAGCTGTAGCCACGGACACTGCACCGACGGCAGCCTGACCGGGCTCGCGGTCCAGCCGTTTGAACGGGGCCTTGTGCCCCGTTTTTCATGGGGACCATCGTTTTTTCTTGCGGAATGCTTTATCGAGCCGCTATTTCGAAATCTGCACGGGTGTGATCGGCATGATCTGGCAAACCTCTCGCTTCGCAATTGACTTGGTCCGTCCCCAGGTCATGGGCATCGTCAACGTCACACCCGACTCTTTCTCCGATGGTGGGCGCCATGGCTCCACGGTTGCTGCGCTGCGGCATTGCGAACAGCTGTTGAAAGAGGGCGCAGATATCCTGGATATCGGTGGTGAGTCCACCCGCCCGGGTAGCCCTGCTGTGCCGCTGGATGAGGAGCTGTCTCGTGTCGTTCCCTTGGTGCGTGAGGCTGTGGCGCTGGGTGTTCCGATTTCGGTGGACACCTACAAGCCGGACGTCATGCGCGCTGTGCTGGATCTGGGAGCTGACATCGTCAATGACATCTGGGCCCTGCGACAGCCCGGAGCTGCGGCGGCGGTGGCTGCACACCGGCAGTGTGGCGTGTGCCTGATGCACATGCACCGCGACCCGCAGACCATGCAGCAGGCGCCTATGGAGGGGGATGTAGTGCCCCAGGTGCTATCATTTTTAGAGCTGCAGGCGCATAATCTACTGGCGCTTGGGGTCGAAAAGGCTCGCATCCTGCTGGATGCAGGCATTGGTTTCGGCAAAACGGTGGAACAGAACTTTGCCTTGCTGGCACGACAGTCCGAGCTGTTGGCCGCTGGCTACCCGCTGTTGGCAGGGTGGTCGCGCAAGTCGTCGCTGGGCACGATCACCGGGCTGGAGGTAGACCAGCGCATGATACCCAGTGTGGCCGCAGCCTTGCTGTCGGTGGAGCGGGGCGCATCGGTGGTGCGTGTACACGATGTGCGCGAGACGGTGACAGCGCTGGCTGTGTGGTCCGCGATGCAGCGATCTGGCTGAGGGAGTCAGCGATCAGGGAGCCGGGTAGTGGGGCGTCAAACCCTGCCTTCGACAACAACATACTGAGATCCGTACGAGGAGACGCTAGAACATGACACGCCAATACTTTGGAACCGATGGCATCCGTGGCACCGTGGGGCAACCGCCCATCACGCCGGATTTTGTGCTGCGCCTTGCCCATGCCGTGGGTCGCGTGTTGCGCCGCACGGAGGAGCGGCCCACGGTGCTGATCGGCAAGGACACGCGCATCTCGGGCTACATGCTCGAAAGCGCGCTGGAGTCTGGCTTCAACTCGGCAGGGGTGGATGTGGTGCTGCTGGGGCCGTTGCCCACGCCCGGCGTCGCTTACCTGACCCGCGCCCAGCGCGCCAGTCTGGGCGTGGTCATCAGTGCCAGCCATAACGCCTACCCTGACAATGGCATCAAGTTCTTCAGTGCACAAGGCACCAAGCTGTCAGACGCCTGGGAGTTGGCGGTGGAGGCCGCACTGTCCGAGCCACCTGTCTGGGTCGATTCGGCCAGCCTGGGCAAGGCGCGACGCCTGGACGATGCAGCCGGGCGTTACATCGAGTTTTGCAAGAGCACCTTTCCCCAGGACCTGACGCTCAAGGGCCTGAAGATCGTGGTGGATGCCGCCCACGGTGCTGCGTACCAGGTGGCGCCCAAGGTGTTTCACGAGCTGGGTGCAGAGGTGCTGTCGATTGGCTGTGCACCCGATGGTCTCAACATCAACCAGGAAGTGGGGGCCACACACCCCGACGCCTTGGTACGCGCTGTCCGTGCCAACCGTGCCGACTACGGCATTGCGCTGGATGGCGATGCAGACCGGTTGCAGATTGTGGACGCCACGGGGCGGCTGTACAACGGTGACGAGCTGCTGTACCTGATGGCCGCAGACCGCATGGGCCGTGACGAGCACGTGCCTGGCGTGGTGGGCACGCTGATGACCAACATGGCGGTAGAGGTGGCGCTGCAGGCCAAGGGAGTGAAGTTTGTACGCGCCAAGGTCGGTGACCGGTACGTACTGGAAGAACTGGCGCGCCACCACTGGGTGTTGGGCGGGGAGGGGTCCGGGCATCTGCTGGCCCTGGACCGACACACCACCGGCGACGGTCTGGTCAGTGCCCTGCAGGTGCTGCAGGCTTGTGTGCGCAGTGGCCGCACGCTGGCTCAGCTGTTGGCAGACATCACGCTCTACCCGCAGGTCTTGCTCAACGTCCGTCTGGCGCCAGGGCAGGACTGGAAGGCCAACCGCGTACTGGCAGAGGCCACGCACGCGGTTGAGCAGCAGTTGGGCTCCTCGGGCCGCGTACTGATCCGCGCCAGTGGCACCGAGCCTCTGCTGCGGGTGATGGTGGAGGCGCGCGACGCGCAATTGGCCAGCTCTTGCGCGCAGCGCTTGGCTGACGCCGCCCGCGCGGGTTGAATTCTGGGGGCTTGGCGACGCAGCGGTCCCTGCCTCGCCATGAGTGGCCCCGCAGCCCCTTAGTGCGCCGTTGTGTGTTGCCGCATGAAGCGTTCCAGCTGTTCTGCTGGCAGCGGCGTGCTGAAGTGGTAGCCCTGCGCTTCGTCGCAACCTTGTTCGTGCAAAAAGGCCAGCTGACTCTCGGTTTCCACCCCCTCCGCCGTGGTCCGCATGCCCAGCGCCTGCGCCATGCGGATGATGGCGCTGACAATGGCGCGGTCGTTGCTGTCGTTGCCCAGGTCGCGCACAAAGGATTGATCGATTTTCAACTTGAAGATCTGGAATCGTTTGAGCTGGCTGAGTGACGAGTAGCCCGTGCCGAAGTCGTCCATCGACATTCGCACCCCACGTGCATGCAACTGGTCCATGGTGGCAACTGCCGCATGGGGGTCATCTACGGCCACGCCCTCCGTCAGCTCCAATTCCAGCGAATCAGGGGGCAGGTCTGACTCCGCCAGCACCCGACTTACCAGCTCTGGCAGTTGTGGCTGGCGAAACTGGATGGCCGAGAGGTTGACCGCCATTGTGAGTTCGGGAAATCCGCAGCTGCGCCATGTCTTGAGCTGGGCCAGTGCTGTGCGCAGCACCCACTCGCCGATTTGCAGAATCTGCCCGCTGTCTTCCGCGATGGGAATGAACTCTCCCGGAGAAATTGCACCCAGCTGGGGGTGTTGCCAGCGCAGCAGGGCTTCCACACTGCGTACAGTGCCCGTGGCCAGGTGCATCTGAGGCTGGTAGTGCAGGTGAAACTGCTCGCGCTCCAGGGCGCGGCGCAATGCGTTTTCGAGCTGCAAGGCACGCACCGACTGAGCCTGCATCTCGGGGGTGAAGAAGCGAAAGGTATTTCGCCCATCCAGCTTGGCACGGTACATGGCCACATCGGCCGATTGGGTCAGCGTGTCGAAGTCGTGCCCGTCCTGGGGGAACAGCGCAATGCCCATCGACGGGGCCATGGTGAGCTCGTGATGGTCGATCTGGTACGGCTGACGCGATGCCTCCTGCAACTTGCTGGCGACCCGGGCTGCGCCCCGCGCATCAGCGCCCCGCAGAAGCAGGATGAACTCATCCCCTCCCAGGCGAGACACCGTGTCCTTGTCGCGCACCACAGCGCGCAGGCGTTTGGCAATCTCGACCAGCAGCACATCGCCTACCCGGTGACCCAGAGAGTCGTTGACGTGCTTGAAGTGATCCAGGTCCAAGAAGATGACGGCCAGCGGTGTCTGGTTCTCCTGGGCCACCTGAATGGCCTGCTGCGCACGTTCCGCGAGCAGGGCCCGGTTGGGCAGGCCAGTCAGTGCATCGTAGTGAGCCAGCCAGTAGATACGCTCCTGGTCGGCCTTGCGGTCATTGATTTCACGGTGCAGGTTTTCCACCGTCTCGCGCAGCTCGCGCGTGCGGTCTTGCACCTGCCGCTCCAGCTCCTCATGGGCCTGGGCCAACACCGCCTGTGCGCGTTTGCGGTCGGTGATGTCCATGGTGATCCAGATGGTGCCCTGGGCAGGGTCCGCCGGATCGATGCATTTGCTGCGGACTTCGCAGATCACGGGGGTACCGTCCTTGCGGCATAGCTCCACCTCGCCCTCGTACGACTGTCCTGCCACCAGCGACGGGTAGCAGCGGCGGCCCACTTCTTGCCAGGCTGCGTCGCTGGCGTACCAGCGGCGCGATGAACTGCCCATGAGTTCACCCGGCTCGAAGCCCAGCATCTGCTCAAAGTGGTGGTTGCAGCGGGTCAAATACCGGTCGCGCAGGAACACGATGCCGACCATGGCACTGTCAAACAGCAATTGTTTTTCGCGCACAGCGGCATTCAGTGCGGCCTGGGCACGCTTTTGCTCATCGATGTCGTCCACGATCCAGATCGAGCCCTCACCGATGTCGTGTGGATTGATGAGCCTTCCTGTGAGGCTGCCCCAGAACAGCGTGCCATCACGGCGGCGCAGCTGACGTTCGATGCGAAATGACTGCCCCTGCGCCAGCACGGGATAGGCGGTGCGCCCCAGATCCCGAAAGGCATCGCGGTCTGGGTAGAAAGCCTCGGTATTGAGTCCTACCAAGCGGGCAGGGCTGCCATAGCCAAAAATTTCGGCATATCGCTGGTTGCAGCGCACCACGCTGCGCTGGCGCAGGAACACGATACCCACTCCCGCGCTATCCAGGAGGGTCTGTTGTTCACGCAGGGTGCGTTGCAGTGGGGTGTCAGGAGGCACTCCGGCGCGCTGCGAGGGCGGAGTGCTGAACAGCGAATACATAAGACCAGAACGGCGGCAGGGCCAGATGGCCTCAAAAATTGTGCCAAAGTGTAGCAGCGGCAGCTTACAAGCCGTTTGAGGGTATGCCTCAGGTGCGGTGCCACATGTTCTGCCGTACGACAGCCGCCAGTCCAGCTCTTCAACCTTCAACGCGCCTGAGCGACAAGGCGCCTGATGCGTTCAACCCGAGTTGTCAGCGGGCCAGGTGTTCCCGCAGGTAGGCTTCAAATGCATCGGCCGCCAGAGGGCGGCTGAACAGGTAACCCTGCCCTTCGTCGCAGCCCTGCGCGCGCAGAAACTCCAGCTGGCCATCGGTCTCCACCCCTTCGGCAGTGGTTTGCATGCCCAGTGCCTGTGCCATGCGGATGATTGCGCTGACGATGGCCCGGTCGTTGGCATCATCGTCAAGGTCGCGCACAAACGACTGGTCGATCTTGAGCTTGTAGATCTGGAAGCGCTTGAGGTAGCTCAACGACGAATATCCTGTGCCAAAGTCATCCATCGACAGCCGCACGCCCCGGTCATGCAATTGGTCCATCATGGCCAGTGCCGCAGCGGGGTCGTCCACTGCAGCGCCCTCGGTCAGTTCCAGCTCCAGCCGGCGGGCGGGCAGTCCAGCCTGTTGCAGGCAGCGCGTCACCATTTCAGGCAACTGTGGGTGACGGAACTGCACCGCCGACAGGTTGACAGACACAGCCCGCAGTGGCAATTGCAGGTCCAGCCAGCGCTTGGTGTCATGCACGGCAGTGTTCAGCACCCACTCGCCAATTGCGACGATCATGCCGCTGCTCTCTGCCACGGGGATGAATTCTGCCGGGGACACCATGCCCAGCTCGGGGTGGCTCCAGCGCAGCAGCGCCTCGGCTCCGACCACCTGGCGCGTGGTAAGTGATACCTGGGGTTGGTAGTGCAGCTCGAACTGATTGCGTTCCAGCGCCCGGCGCAGTGCGTTTTCGATCTGCAAGGCCCGGGCTGTACGAGCTTCCAGGTCTGCAGTGAAAAAGCCAAAGCGGTTGCGCCCGCTTTGCTTGGCGCGGTACATGGCGGCATCGGCTCGCTGGTACAGGGTGTCGAACGAATCTCCGTCCGCGGGATACATGGCTATGCCCACGGACAGTGTGGTTGTGAGTTCGTAAGGCTCGACCTGAAACGGCTGTGCCACGGCGATCAGCAACCGGTTGGCTACGTCGGCCGCTTGCACGGCCGAGGCAGCAGGCAGTAGCAACAAAAATTCATCACCCCCCAGGCGCGATACGGTGTCCTGCGGGCCCAGCAGCGACTCCAGCCGTCGCGCGACGGCCACCAGCAGGATGTCGCCAATACGGTGCCCCAGGGAGTCGTTCACGTTCTTGAAATGGTCCAGGTCCAGGAACAGCAGGGCCAGTGTTCCGCCCCGCGCTTGCTCTTGTTCAATGTGGCGCTGGGCACGCTCGGACAGGAGCGCGCGGTTGGGCAGGTCCGTGAGGGGGTCGAAATGCGCGAGCCGCTGGATGCGGTCTTGCGCCTCGCGCTGAAGCGTGATGTCGCGGAACAAAGTAATGGAGTGGGTGGTACTGCCGTTGCCGTCACGCACACTGCTCACGGACAGCCACTGTGGGTAGGTCGATCCATCCTTGCGGCGGCCCCAGGCCTCACCCTCCCAGTGCCCCTGCTGAGTCAGGTGGGCGTACACCGAGTCAGCGTTGAAGTCGCGGGTGGACTCGGCCACCGTGAGCAGGCGCATCGACCGCCCTACGGCCTCCGCCTCTGTGTAGCCTGTGATACGGCTGAATGCCCGATTGATGCGCACGATGGTGTGGGCTGCATCGGCGATCACGATGGCCTCGCCGCTCTGGTCAAATACCTGGGCTGTCAGCTGCAGTTGTTCTTGTGAGCGCTTGCGTTCAGAGATGTCACGGGACAGCAGAATGAAGCGGGGTTTCCCCCCCGCTGAGCCTGTCTTGCGGGCCGCAGAAAGTTCGAACCAGGTGGGCCCCAGGCCGGGCAGATCCAGCATGATTTGCCGTCCGGTGGACCAGCCCTGGGAATGTGCTTCATGGAGCACATCCATCACAGTCAGTGCGGCCAGTGCGGGCAGCACGTCTGTGACATGGCGGCCGATCAACTGGTCAGCAGGGCCCATGAGCAACTCGGCGCGGGGACTATGTACGCTGCAATAACGGCCATCCTGATCGAATTCAAACAACGGATCGGGAATGGCGTCGATGGTCGCGCTCAGCTGCTGCTGCGTGGCCTGGATTTCGGAGGTGCGCTGGGCCACCTGTGTAGCAAGGCCGCGCTCGTGCGCCTTCAATTCGACCAGCAAGCGCGCGAGGTAGCCCATCAACAACGCAAACAGCAAACCCACTGCACAGCGCAGGGCCAGCACGTCCGGCGCACCCCACCCCTTGGCAGGGGCCAGACTGAGCGTCCACTGGCCATTGGGCAGGGTCAGCGATCGTCCTACGGCGTCGCTCGTGGGCGGAGGGTCAGACGTCGCAATCGTCTGCTCCTGTTTGTTGTCGGGGCGAACACGCCACAGTCGATAGTGGAAACCCCGTTCCGTGAGCTGGGGTAGCCGGGCTGTGGCCAGCACCTCGGGCAGGCGGATGGTGACGTAAGTGAACCCCCAGAAGTTCCGGCGCCCCAGGTCGTCTTCCAGGTACACCGGTTGGCGCCCCACGACCCCCAGGCCGCCCTGCACCAACTCCATAGGGCCCGCCAGTGTCAGCAGGCCGGATTCGCGTGCGCGCGCGGACTCCGCCCCTTGGCGGGGATCGTTGAGCTGGTCAAAACCAATCGAATTCTCGTTGCCCTTGCGCGGTACGACCTGCTGCACCACCCCTCCCGGGGACAGACCCATGGCCGCGATACCCGGATAGAACGGCAGCATCTGCATGCCAATTTCCTCGAACTGAGGTACGTTGCCGTGGCCTTGGCGCACCAGTGCCACCAGGGTGTTGTTGGCCGATAGGGCCAACTCGATGGCACGTTGCAGCGCCTGCACATGATCGCCCGCCACATCGGCCGCCTGGATGCGCTGCTGCGCACGTTCCTGGCGTTCCAGCGTCCAGACCACTGCCCCAGCACAGGCTGCTGCCAGCACAAACACTGCCACAAAGACTGCGATGGGGCTGCGGGTGGGGGGCAGGGCGGGTGAAGACACGGTGGAGTTCCTCAATCAATTATGCAGGTCGTTGGCGGGGCCTGTGTCAATGGTCACGGCGGTGTGTCATGGCTTTGACATAACGGAGACATGGGGGTGTCATGCGCGGCTTTCACACTCCCGGCCAGGAAAGCGGATTGCCGCTCCTCTAGGAAATTCCAGCTGTGCCCGTTCTTACCGAAGGAGACGTTGTCCATGAACGACCTGCCCACTTTGATGCAGTTGTCCACATCGCCTGAGGCGGCTGGCACCGGTATTGTTCAGCGTCCTGGCGTTGTGCCGGGCGCGGCGCATGTTGCCCCGGCGCGTGGCGCTATCGAGGTGACTTGGGCGAGGCATGTAGACGAAGTCCGTGAGGCGCAACGCCTGCGGTTTGAGGTGTTTGCGGCAGAGATGGGCGCTCGATTGACGACCCCCATTCCTGGGCATGATGTGGACCTGTTTGACGACTATTGCGAGCACCTTCTGGTGCGCGATGCCCACAGTCAGCAAGTCATTGGGACTTACCGGGTGCTGACGCCCGCGCAGGCCAAACGGGTGGGCGGAACGTACAGCGATACCGAGTTCGACCTGACGCGCTTGCGCACGCTGCGCACGCGCATGGTGGAGTTGGGCCGTAGCTGCGTGCACCCCGATCACCGCCACGGCGGCGTGATCATGGCTCTGTGGAGTGCGTTGGCGGACTTCATGGTACGCAACGAACTCGACACGATGATTGGCTGCGCGAGCATTCCGATGCTCCACAATGGGGTGGTCAGCGGCGACGCTGCTGCCAGCATCTGGCAGCAAGTGCGCAAGACCCACCTGGCACCGATCGAATACCACGTGCTGCCACGCCTGCCGCTGCCTGTGGAGCATCTGGATGGCTCCATTGCAGTGGACCCCCCCGCCCTGATCAAGGGCTACCTGCGACTGGGAGCCCGCGTGCTGGGGGCGCCTGCTTGGGATCCGGACTTCAATACAGCCGACCTGCCCATGCTGATGCGGCTGGCGGACCTGCATCCCCGCTATCGCAAGCATTTTCTGGGAGCTTGACCGGTGCGTGCCGCGTTCGACGCCCTGGGCCCCTGGTTGAACGAGTCCCTGGTGCCGCAGGATGCAGAGCCCGACGCGCATGCATCGCTCGCCGGCCAACAGCGATATCGCGCGGTGTTCATTTCGGATCTGCATCTCGGCACACCGGGTTGTCAGGCTGTAGCGCTGCTGGATTTTCTGAAGCACCATCCCAGCGACCATCTGTACCTGGTGGGTGACATCGTGGATGGGTGGCAGTTGCGTCGCCGGTGGTTCTGGCCGCAAGCCCACAACGATGTTGTGCAAAAGCTGTTGCGGCGTGCGCGCAAGGGGTGCCGCGTAGTGTTTGTTCCTGGTAACCACGACGAGTTTGCCAGGGCATTTGTGGGGCATTCTTTTGGTGGTATCGAGGTGGTGTCTGATGCAGTGCATACCACTGCTGATGGGCGCAGCCTGTGGGTCACGCACGGTGACCACTTTGATGGCGTGATCCAGTGCGCCAAATGGCTCGCCTATGTCGGTGACAACCTGTATGAGTTCACGCTCAGGCTGAATCGCCATCTCAACACGCTCAGGGCACGCATGGGACTGCCGTATTGGTCGCTGTCCGCATACCTGAAAGGCAAGGTGAAAAAGGCGCTTAACTACGTCACCGACTTTGAGGTGGCGGTGGCCGCAGAGGCCCGTCGCCGTGGGCATGATGGAGTGGTCTGCGGACATATTCACCGCGCCGAGATGCGCGAGATTGGCGGCACCTTGTATTGCAACGATGGCGACTGGGTGGAGAGCCACACGGCACTCGTCGAGCATCTCGATGGTCGACTGGAGCTGTTGCAATGGCCAGCTATGCCTGCGGCCAATCTGTCGAGCCAGACCACACAGGTGTCCGCATGAAGATCGCTTTGCTGACCGATGCATGGCTACCACAGGTCAATGGCGTGGTGACCACGTTGGTGGAGCTGGTGCGGGAGCTGGAGGATGTCGGGCATGACGTGCATGTGCTGCATCCAGGCCAGTTTGCTACCCGTCCGTGCCCTGGTTATGCGGGCATTGATCTGGCAGTGCGACCCTACAAATTACTCGCTCACAAGTTGGACGCCCTGCAGCCCGATGCCGTTCATTTGGCCACCGAAGGGCCTTTGGGGTGGGCCGGGCGTCGTTACTGTCTCAAGCGTGGTTTGGCCTTCACCACAGCCTTTCATACGCGGTTCCCCGAGATTCTTCAGGCTGCCCTGCGCATACCGCTGGGTTGGGGCTATGCACTTTTCAGGCATTTTCACCGCCCCTCGTCAGGGGTAATGGTGCCTACACAGGGCGTCTTGCAGATGCTGGAGCAGCGAGGCTTTCGTCAACTTCGTTTGTGGACGCACGGTGTGGACACCCAGGCGTTTCGCTTTCACGGCGAGGTATGCCAGAGTCCGCTCACTGGCGTGTTGGCTCATCCTGTAGCGCTGTACGTAGGCCGCCTTTCATATGAAAAGAACATTGATGCCTTTTTGCAGATAGACATGCCGGGAACCAAAGTGGTGTGCGGTGTAGGTCCGCTGGAAGCGCGGCTGAAAGCCAAGTACCCTCAGGTGCGCTGGCTCGGCATCCTGGACCGGGAGGCGCTGGCACAGGTCTACGCCTCGGCCGATGTCTTTGTGTTTCCCAGCCGCTCAGAGACCTTCGGGCTGGTAATGCTGGAGGCGATGGCTTGTGGCACACCGGTCGCTGCCTTTCCTGAAGACGGCCCCCGTGAGGTGCTGGGGGCTGGAGACGGGAAGGCACCTGTGGGTGGTGTATTGCATGACAGCCTGCTGGTCGCCGCGCAGCAGGCTTTAGCCATTCCGCGCACCGAGGCCCGCAGCAGGGCGCTGGAGTTCACCTGGGCCCATGCAGCAAGATTGTTTCAGCAGTATCTGGTACCAGCCCGCTCCAGCGAACAGGGAGTTTTTGTGTCTGTCACAAAGTCTGTCACGCAGTTGTCATCTGGGCGTTAAATACTGCAGCGATCCTGCAATTGCTGCACCCGCGTATCCATGCCGCCCCTGCCTCCTGTTGATTCTGTCCCTCTGCAGCCCGAGCACACCGATGCTGTGGGGTATTCCTCGCACACCTTGTCACATGACAATGATCTTTCGTCGGTAGGGGTTGCTGCTGGCGTTACGCCCCACATGTTTCTGGACCGGGACCACAGCATCCTGGCATTCAACGAACGCGTGTTCGATTGGGCGGTCCGCACGGATGTTCCGCTGCTGGAGCGGCTGCGCTATCTGTGCATCGTGTCGTCCAACCTTGATGAGTTTTTTGAAGTGCGTGCGGCAGCGCACATCACGGCGGCTAAGAAGGGTGAGACCAAGGGCCTCTACACCGCAGCATCTTTTGAGGCCCTATCTTCCCAGGTGCACGACCTGGTGGAGCGGCAATACACCCTATACAACGAAGCGCTGGTCCCCGCATTTGCACAACATGGCATCCGTATCGTTGCGCACGGCGACCGGTCCGCAGAGCAGAGGCGCTGGGTACACGAGTATTTTGTGCGCGAGGTCCGCCCCTTGTTGATTCCGGTGGGGCTAGACCCTGCCCATCCGTTTCCCCAGGTGGCCAACAAGTCGCTGAACTTTATTGTGCGCCTCAAGGGACACGATGCCTTTGGGCGCGAGAACGAAATCGCGATCGTGAAGGTGCCGCGCGCCTTGCCCCGTTTGATCCGCATGCCGAAGAAGGTAGCGCCCGATGGGGCATTGTTCGTCAGCTTGTCGAGCATCGTGCGGGCCCACCTGGAAGACCTCTTTCCTGGTCGGGAGGTGACGGAGTTTTCGCAGTTTCGTGTCACGCGCCATTCCGATCTGGCACTGGACGAAGAGGATGTGCGCAACCTGCGCACTGCCTTGCGGCAGGGCCTGCAGCACCGCCACTACGGACAGGCTGTTCGGCTGGAAGTCTCTGCAGGTTGCTCCCGCTTCCTGTACGACTTTTTGCTGGAGCAATTTGATCTGCCCAGCGCGGCCTTGTACCGTGTACATGGTCCTGTGAACCTCGTGCGCCTGAATCAGCTGGTGGACTTGGTGAACGATCCCTCGTTGCTGTTTCCGCCTTGGAGCTCCGCATGGCCGAGGCAGCTTCAGCCGGGGGTGTCCATCATGGATCAGCTGCGCCAGCGCGACGTGTTGATCCACCAGCCTTTCGAGAGCTTTGATGGTTTGCTCGCGTTCTTGCGGGAGGCCGTGAACGACCCGCAGGTGCTGGTCATCAAACAGACCATCTACCGCACAGGCTCCGACTCCGAACTCATGGACCTGCTCAGCGAGGCGGTACGCCGGGGCAAGGAGGTGATGGCGGTGGTGGAGCTGAAAGCACGCTTTGACGAAGAGGCCAACATCAATTGGGCTGAGGCGCTGGAGTCGATTGGTGCGCAGGTGGTCTACGGCGTGGTGGGCCTCAAGACCCACGCCAAAATGCTGCTTGTCACACGTCGCGAAGGGCGGCAGTTGCGCCGCTACGGTCACCTGTCCACCGGCAACTACAACGTGCGCACGGCCAAGCTGTATACCGACCTGAGTTACCTCACCGCAGATGAAGAGACCACCGCCGACATGGATGGTGTTTTCAATCACCTCGCCAGCCAGAACCGGCCGCCCAAGCTACGCAAGCTCATGCTTGCACCGTTCCATCTGCACCGCCGCATGATAGAAAAAATCGAGCGCGTGGGGCAGGCGGCAAGCCGTGGAGAAGACGCACGGATTGTGGCCAAGATGAATGCCCTGACCGACGAGGGGCTGATGCGAGCGTTGATCCTCGCCGGGCAGCGTGGCGCGCGCATCGATCTGATTGTGCGCGGGGCCTGCATGCTGGCCGCGCAGGTGCCTGGAGTGACTGACAACATCCGGGTGCGCTCGGTGATTGGCCGGTTCCTGGAGCACACGCGTGTTTTCTATTTCCGCGCGGGCGGCGAGGAAGACCTCTATCTGTCGAGTGCCGACTGGATGAACCGCAACATGATGCGCCGCGTGGAGCTGGCGTGGCCGGTCACCGACGCCACGTTGCGCCAGCAGATCATCGACGAATGTTTGGTGGCCTACCTGTGTGATGACCGGGACGCCTGGACGTTGAACGCCGGCGGCACTTATGACCGCGCTGCGCACCCTGTGGACGGTCGTGGTGCGCAGAACGCGTTGATGGTGCGCTATGGGCCGCGGCCTGCCCTCGGCCGCGAGGAGCCAGGGGCCGCATGATGGATTTGATTCTTTGGCGTCATGCCGAAGCGGAAGAGGCCGGAGATGGCGGCGATGACCTTGCCCGCCCTCTTACCAGCCGGGGTGAGAAGCAGGCGGCGCGCATGGCCGCCTGGCTTGATCGTCAACTGCCGGAAGGCCTCAGGGTGATGGCAAGTCCAGCACGGCGAACTGAGCAGACTGCCCATGCCTTGGGACGCAAATTCAAGATGCGTGCCGAGTTGTTGCCAGGCGGAACACCACAGGATTTGCTGGAGCTTGTGCAATGGCCGCACGCTAAGGGCGCGGTACTGGTGGTGGGGCACCAGCCCATGCTAGGCCAGACCGTTGCCCAGTTGCTGCAACTCCAGGCCCCCGAGTGCCCTGTGCGCAAGGGCTCCGTGTGGTGGCTGCGCCAGCGCCAGCGCTGGGACCACAGCCAGACCGTGCTGATGGCAGTGCAGTCACCGGAGTTTCTTTGATTCACCCACAAATGCCAGCGGACTTGTGAGGATCCTCGCCCAAGGCGTGCGGTGCCTTGGGGCCTACTTCACTTGCGTCCTGTTTTGCCGCTGGCCTTGTCCGCTGTCTTAGCTGCGGCTTTTGGCATGGCTTCTGCCACATCGGCTTTGGGGCGACCGGTCTTGATGGAGGGCACAGCTTGCAAGGCGCTGTGCAACGCGCTGTCTGACAGCCCCGCCAACACCTTGAGCCCCGCACGCAGCAGCTCACTTTTCTTGACGGGATGGGCAAGTGCCGTGGCGCGGTCTTTCAAGGTGCCGAGCACCGCGTATTCGTCCTTGGGGATGGTGAAGCTGTCACGCACCAACTTGGGCTTTTTGGCTTTGGGCTCATTGGCCTTGCCTGGCTTTGCTGCAGTTGCTGCCTCGACTGGCTTGGTCGCCACAGCTGGCTTGGGGGTAGAGGCCTTTTTTGCCACGGCCTTTTTGGCTGGTTTGACTGCCTTGGGGGCCTTGACGGCTGATGCTGGCTTGGTCGGCTTGGCTGCTTTTGTGGTCGGGGCTGCAGGTGCGGCGGGCACAACAACGGTACTGGGGGTAGTGGGGGCAGTGGTCATGGTAGAGATTTGATAAACGATATAAACAGTTTATATCGTTTTCTTGCTCTCCTCAAGGCATGTCAACAGTCAGCTCCCAAGGGGTCTTCTGCCAGGCTTGTACTTCTTCGCGCAGAAGGTGGGCGGACTGCGGGTATGCCTGGGCCCAGCCGGGCCGGGCGCTGGCTTGAAATTGCTGCCTGTCAAGACGCAGCGACAGGCCCTTGGTATCGGGCTCCCGGCGCGCATGGCACAGGGCCACAGCCAAGCGCAAGCATAAAAGCTGCAGCACAAAAATGGAGTCGTCGAGTTCCACACCCAACTTGCGCACCTTGCCTCGCTGCCCTTGCACCAGCACTCCCAGACGGTGGAGTTCCGGCACAGCAAAGCCAGCGGCATCGGTGTTGTCGAGAATGTAGGCGCCGTGTCGGTGGTAGTCGCTGTGCGAAATGCGGCAGCCAATCTCATGCAGCCGGGCGGCCCAGTCCAGCTTGCGGCTGGCACGTTCGCTCCCGGGTGGGGCAGCCTGGTCAAACAATGCACAGGCGGTGCGCGCCACGCGGTCTGCATGCTCCATGTCCACGCCAAACCGTTGCATTAATCCCTGGACGGTGGTGGTGCGCAGGTCGGTTCCGGGTTGCTCCCGATCCAGAAGATCGTACAAGGCGCCCTGGCGCAGTGCCCCTTGCGCAACCTGCATCTCGCGGATGTCCAGCAGGTCAAACACAGCGCGCAGCACACTGATGCCACCGCCAATGACCGCGCGGCGCTCTTCCTTGAGCCCGTCCATGCGCAGACGGTCTGCACTTTGCGCGCGCATCAAACGCTCCTGCAACCAGTTCAGCCCATCGCGGGTGATCAGACCCTGCGGGCCTCCAGCGGCAGCCAGAATGTCGCCCACAGCGCCTGCCGTGCCAGACGATCCGTAAGCCACGTCCCACGCGTCGGGGCGAAAAGTCTCCAGCGCTTCGTCCAGTACCGCCTTGGCTGCGATTTCCGCCGCCAGGAACGCCTGCGCAGAGAACTCTCCCTTGGCAAAGTAGCGCTGTGACCACGCGACGCTGCCGACCCGGAAAGAGGCCACAGCATGGGGTGTGAACTGCTGTCCAAGGATCAATTCAGTGGACCGTCCTCCGATATCCACCACCAGGCGGCGCTCGTCCGACTGGGGCAGCAATCGGGCCACGCCCTGATAAATCAACCGAGCCTCTTCAGGACCGGACACCACGTCAATGGGATAGCCCAGCATCTCACTGCCGCGCGACAGGAATTCTTCGCGGTTGCGTGCTTCGCGCAGTGTCTGCGTGGCCACTGCACGCACCTGGGCGCGGGGAAAACCCGCCAGGCGCTCACCAAAACGCGCGAGGCAAGCCCAGCCGCGCTCCATGGCATCTCGAGTCAGGTTCCGGTCTTCATCCAGCCCGTTGCCCTGGCGCACGGTTTCCTTGAGGTATTCCACCCGCTGGACGTGCCCGAACTCATAGCGCCCGATTTCCAGGCGAAAACTGTTGGAGCCGAGGTCGACTGCGGCGAGGCGTGTGCCGTTCTGCATGTGTGTGTGGTGGAAGCTTCGTGCGGCATCGTACCGCGATGCGCGTGACCCCATCTGAGGCGCAGGCCGCTGGGGGCCGGGCGGGCAGGTGGTTGGACTATGGGGCTAGTGTGATGGGATCGTGTGACATATCCATGACGCCATCCATTCGGCGTCATGGCGGTTGTCGCAATAGCCTGGGACCGGTCCTTTTGTGTCACTGAATTGTCATGATAGACCTCTAGAGTTCGCTGTGTTCCTGTTAACCCCTGCCGAAAGGTACCTCATGAAACGCGTATTTCTCAAAACCGTCGCAGTAGCACTGGCCGCCCTGGCAGTGGGCAACGCATTTGCGGCGGACATCACCGGCGCCGGCGCTACGTTCCCCTTTCCGATGTATGCCAAGTGGGCTGAAGCCTACAAAAAGGAAACCGGCGTGGGCCTGAACTACCAGTCCATCGGTTCCTCCGGTGGTATCCGCCAGATCCGCGCCAAGACCGTGGCTTTTGGCGCTACCGATGCCCCTTTGTCGGGCGCTGAACTGGAAAAGGACGGCATGGTGCAGTTTCCCGCCATCATCGGTGGCACCGTGCCCGTGGTGAATCTGGATGGCTTCAAGCCGGGCGAACTGCGCGTGACCGGCACCGTGCTGGCTGAAATGTACCTGGGCAAGATCACCAAGTGGAACGATGCCAAGCTGGCAGCCCTGAACCCTGGCAAGACGCTGCCCGACCAGAACATCACCATCGTGCACCGCGCCGATGGCTCGGGCACCACGTTCAACTGGACGGATTATTTGAGCGCCGTCAGCAAGGAATGGGCTGACACGGTGGGCAAGGGTGCTGCGGTGAAGTGGCCTGCCCAGTCTTCGGTGGGTGGTAAGGGCAACGAAGGTGTGGCCGCCAACGTCACCCGCGTGAAGGGCGCTCTGGGCTACGTGGAGTACGCCTATGTCAAGAAGAACAACATGACGTTCTTGCAGCTGCAAAACGCCGATGGCAAGTATGTGGCTCCCGACGACGCCACTTTTGCGGCGGCTGCTGCGAGCGCCGACTGGTTCAGCGTGCCTGGCATGGGTATTTCGATGGTGAACGCCAAGGGCGCCAACAGCTGGCCCGTGAGCACGGCATCCTTCATCCTTATGTATGCGGACCCTGCAGACAAGGCCCAGTCGGCCGAAGTTCTGAAGTTCTTTGACTGGGCCTTCAAGAACGGCAAGACCATGGCGGCTGATCTGGACTACGTGCCGCTGCCTGACGCCCTGACGGCGCAGATCCGTTCCAAGGTCTGGTCGCAAATCAAGAAGTAAAGCGGTTTGCCCCAGAATAGTGCCCATCGGCCGGCTGGTCTGGCCGATGGGCACTGGTTTGTGGGGTCTCCAGAAGCCAGATGGGAGTCAACATGAGCGTGGGAACCACCATGAGTTCGCAACCCGTGTCCGTCAAGACGACGGACGCCCCCACACCGTCCATGGTGTCGATTGCCAAGCGGCAGCGGCTGCAGGACATCGTTTTCCACCGGCTGACCCAGAGCCTGTCGCTGCTGGTGCTGGTGGCGCTGCTGGGCATCATCGTCTCGCTGTTCATCTACGCGTGGCCGGCTTTTCACAAGTTCGGCATCCAGTTCATCTGGCGTGCTGAATGGGACATCATCAATGAAGAATTCGGTGCGGCGATTGCCATCGTCGGTACCCTCGCCAGCGCGGGCATTGCACTGCTGATTGCCGTGCCGCTCGCGTTTGGTATTGCGCTTTTCCTGACGGAAACCTGCCCAGTGTGGCTGCGTCGTCCGCTGGGCACCGCGGTGGAGTTGTTGGCGGCTGTGCCGTCCATCATTTACGGCATGTTCGGCCTGTTCGTGTTTGCGCCATTGTTCGCAGACCACTTCCAGGTGCCTGTGCAGAAGCTGCTTGGCTCCATGCCGCTGATCGGCTTTTTGTTCGGCGGCAGTACCAACGGCTTCGGCATTCTGGCGGCGGGTATCGTGCTGGCTTTCATGGTGTTGCCCTTTGTGGCTGCTGTGATGCGCGATGTGTTCGAGATCGTTCCACCCATCCTGCGCGAGTCCGCTTATGGCTTGGGTTGTACGACCTGGGAGGTGGTGCGCCGCGTGGTGCTGCCCTATACCCAGAAGGGTGTGATTGGCGGGGTGATGCTGGGCCTGGGTCGGGCCCTGGGAGAGACCATGGCCGTCACTTTTGTGATCGGCAACGCCAACCGCATGCCCACGTCGCTGTTCTCGCCCGGCACTTCCATCGCGTCCACGCTGGCCAACGAGTTCGGCGAAGCTGCGGACTTCCATCTGTCCACGCTGTTTGCGCTGGGCTTCCTGCTGTTCGTGATCACGTTTGTGGTGCTGTCGGCCGCCAAGATCATGCTGCTGCGTGCCGAGAAGGCCAAGGGCCTGTAAGCCCCGCAGCCCAGCTCCCGTCCCTCTTCAGAGACAAGCCCCATGGAATTCAATCAACAACTCTACAAAAAGCGCCAGCGCTCCAACGCCATTGGCCTGACCCTGTCATTGGGTGCCATGGCACTGGGTCTGTTTGTGCTGCTCTGGATCCTGAGCGTGCTGCTGTCCAACGGCTTTGCCGCACTGGACTGGAACATGTTCACGCAGTCCACCCCTGCACCTGGCTCCGATGGCGGGGGCCTTGCCAACGCCATCGTGGGGAGCCTGCTGATGGTGGGTTTCTCCGTGCTGGTGTCCACGCCCATCGGCGTGCTGGCGGGGGTGTACCTAGCCGAATATGGGGACCAGAGCAAGACCGCCGAGCTGACCCGTTTTGTGACGGACATCATGCTGTCCGCTCCCTCCATCGTGCTGGGCCTGTTCGTATATGCCATCGCGGTGGCCACCGTGGGCAACTTCTCGGGCTGGGCGGGCAGCCTGGCGCTGTCGCTCATCGCAGTGCCTGTGGTGGTGCGCACCACCGAGAACATGTTGCGCCTGGTGCCTGGCAGCCTGCGCGAAGCGGCCTTTGCACTGGGTGCTCCGCGCTGGAAGGTCTCGACCATGGTCACCTTGCGCGCTGCACGCAGCGGCGTGATGACCGGCCTGTTGCTGGCCGTGGCCCGTATCAGTGGCGAGACAGCGCCCCTGCTGTTCACCGCACTCAACAACCAGTTCTTCAGCACCAACATGAACGCGCCCATGGCCAACCTGCCGGTCGTGATCTTCCAGTTCGCCCTGAGCCCCTATGAGAACTGGGTGCGCCTGGCTTGGGGCGGTGCGCTGCTCATCACGCTGTCGGTGCTGATCCTCAACGTCGTGGCGCGGGTCTTCCTGCGCGAAAAGAACCGCCTGTGATCCCACCAGCTGCCCCTGCTGAAGCCACCGACAAGACTGCCTCCATTTTCAGGAATTGACAATGAACGCCACTGCTACCGCCACCGCCAGCAAGAACGCGCTGGAGCTGCGTAACCTGAGCTTTTTCTACGGCAAGTTTCAGGGCCTGCGCAACGTGAGCCTGGACATCGCCGAGCACAAGGTCACCGCCTTCATCGGCCCCTCGGGCTGCGGCAAGTCCACGCTGCTGCGCACGCTCAACCGCATGTACAGCCTGTATCCCGGCCAGCGTGCCGAGGGCTCCATCAGCTTTTATGGCCAGGACATCCTGGACCCCAAGCAGGACATCAACCTGCTGCGTGCCCGCATCGGCATGGTGTTCCAGAAGCCCACACCGTTTCCCATGTCCATCTACGACAACATTGCCTTTGGCGTGAAGCTGTATGAAACGCTGAGCAAGAGCGAGATGGACGACCGCGTGGAGTGGGCGCTGTCCAAGGCCGCACTGTGGACCGAGGTGAAGGACAAGCTGCACCAGAGCGGCCTGTCGCTCTCCGGCGGCCAGCAGCAGCGCCTGTGCATTGCGCGCAGCGTGGCGGTGAAGCCTTCGGTGCTGTTGCTCGACGAGCCCACCTCGGCGTTGGACCCGTTGTCCACCGCCAAGATCGAAGAGCTGATCGACGAGCTCAAGCACGACTACACCATTGCGATCGTGACCCACAACATGCAGCAGGCCGCCCGCTGCAGCGACTTCACCGCCTACATGTACCTGGGCGAGATGATCGAGTTCGGTGCGACCGAGCAGATCTTCTTCAAGCCCGAGCGCAAAGAAACCGAAGACTACATCACCGGCCGTTTCGGCTAAGGAGACAGCAGATGCCCGATAAACATCTTTCCTCCCAGTTCGACAGCGAACTCAACAGCGTCTCTGCCCGCGTTATGGAAATGGGCGGCTTGGTGGAGTCGCAGATTCGCCAGGCGGTGTACGCGCTGTCGCAATTCAGCCTGGAGGCCGTGGAGACGGTGGCTTCGATGGAGACCCGCATCAATGCGATGGAGGTCGAGATCGACCAGGAGCTGTCCTCCATCATCGCCCGCCGCCAGCCCACCGCGCGTGACCTGCGCCTGCTGCTGGCCTTCTCCAAGGCCACGGCCAATCTGGAGCGTATGGGCGACGAAGCCAACAAGATGGCGCGCATGGTGCGCTCCATCATCGAAGGCGGCGCCCCGCGCTCGTTGCCATCGAGCGACCTGCGGGTGGCGGCCGAGCTGGCCTCGGGCCAGCTGCGCAAGACGCTGGATGCGTTTGCACGGCTGGACGTGAAGGCGGCGGTCGCCATCCTCAAGGAGGATGACCTCATCGACAAGGAGTTCGACGGCTTCGTGCGCAAGCTTATCACCTACATGATGGAAGACCCCCGCACCATCTCGCCCAGCCTGGATCTGCTGTTCCTCGCCAAGGCCATCGAGCGCATTGGCGACCATTCCAAGAACGTGGCCGAGCTCATCATCTATCTGGTCAAGGGCAAGGACGTGCGCCACACAGCCCTCGACGAGATCGAGTCCGCAGTGCTGTAAGTACGGGGCGCTGGATTCACCATGAGAAAGCTTCCCCGTGTCCTCATCGTGGAGGACGAACCCGCGATTGCCGAACTGATTGCAGTCAACCTGCGCCACAACGGTTTCCAGCCCTTCTGGGCGGAAGACGGCGACAGCGCGCAGCGCGAGCTGGATGCCGTGCTGCCCGATGTGATCCTGCTGGACTGGATGCTGCCAGGGCAGAGCGGTCTGTCGCTGGCGCGCAAGTGGCGTGCAGACAGCCGCACCAAGCCCATCCCCATCCTCATGCTCACCGCGCGTGGGGATGAGCCGGACAAGGTGGCCGGGCTGGACGCCGGTGCCGACGACTACATCACCAAGCCCTTTTCCACGCAGGAGCTGCTGGCCCGCATCCGCGCGGTGCTGCGCCGCCGCGCGCCCGAGCAGGTGAGTGACAGCGTGACCATTGGCGAGCTGGTGCTGGACGCCGCGACCTATCGGGTCACATTCCAGAGCCAGCCCCTGAAGGTGGGGCCTACCGAGTTCAAGCTGCTGCATTTCTTGATGAAGCATGCCGAGCGTGTGCACAGCCGGTCGCAGCTGCTCGACAAGGTGTGGGGCGACCATGTTTTCATCGAAGAACGCACGGTGGACGTGCATGTCAAGCGGCTGCGCGAGGCTCTGGGTGCGGCGTCGGTGATGGTGGAAACCGTGCGCGGTGCGGGCTACCGGCTCACCGCCCAGCCGCAGGTGCCGCTGTCAGCCTGATGGAGTAGGCTCGCTGCTGCCTGCGATGGTGCTGTGGTGCGGTACCTCGGGCTGCCCCGGGCTGGCAGGCGTTGTCGGCAGCAATTGATGAATGTGATGGATCAATGGGCGCGCGAGTCGCGCCCCTGGCGTTTCTGAGAAGGCTTTGCAATCCGCATGCTGTGGCGTATTTCGTTTTTCCTGCTGTGGCAATTGGCGGGTGGTGGCCTGGGGTGGTGGCAAGGTGGGCCTTGGGGCGCTGCACTGGGTGCGGCCATTGCTGCCTGGGCGTGGTTCGTCTGGGACCTGCTGCGTGGCGTGCGGGTGCTGCGCTGGCTGCGCACTGGTGAGCTGGCGTCGGTGCCGTCCATGCGCGGCATCTGGGGCGAGGCGGCGGACCGCGCGCGGCGTCTGCTGCGCAAGCAGGAGGCGCAGATACGGGATAGCCAGGACCGGTTGCAGGAGATCCTTGCTGCCCTGCAGGCATCACCCAATGGCGTGGTGCTGCTCGATGCCCAGGGCCGCATCGAGTGGTGCAACCAGATGGCTGCCAACCAGTTTGGCTTTGATGCGCAGCGCGACGTCATGCAGTCCATTGGCAACCTGCTGCGCAACCCCGAATTCACGGCCTACTTCGCCGCCAAGGACTTCACCAGCGATGTGGTGCTGGAGGGGCGCCTGAGCACGCCATCGCGGCCCGTGCGCATTTCGGTGCACCTGCACCCCTATGACGACGGGCGCACGCTGCTGCTGTCGCGCGATGTCACGGCGCTGGAGCAGGCCGACGCCATGCGGCGCGACTTTGTAGCCAATGTGTCGCACGAAATTCGGACTCCGCTCACGGTGCTGACCGGTTTCGTCGAGACATTGCAGACTTTGCCACTGAGCGCCGACGAGCGCTCGCGCTACCTGGGCATGATGGCGCAGCAGGCGCAGCGCATGCAAAGCGTCGTGCAGGACTTGCTGACGCTGTCGCGCCTGGAGGGTAGTCCGCTGCCTGGCATGGCCGATTGGACGCCAGTGCAGTCGTTGATGCAGCGCTGTGAAGACGAGGGCCGCGCCCTGTCGGTGCTGCTCACCCAGAACCAGCAACGCCCCCATGCGATCCGTTTTCCGGCTGCCGACCTGTTGCGTGCCGAGGGGGAGATTGCTGGCGTGCCTGCCGAGCTGCAGAGTGCCCTGTCCAACCTCGTCAACAACGCTGTGCGCTACACCCCCGGAGGGGGCTCCATCGATGTGCAGTGGCTGCGCAAGGATGACGGCAGCGCTGTTTTCTCTGTGCACGATACTGGCCCCGGCATTGCGCCCGAACACATTCCTCGCCTGACGGAACGGTTTTACCGCGTGGACCGCAGCCGTTCACGCGAAACCGGGGGCACAGGCCTGGGCCTGGCCATCGTCAAGCATGTGCTGCAGCGCCATGGCGCCAGGCTGGACATCAGCAGCACCCTGGGCAAGGGCTCAGTGTTTTCAGTCACCTTCCCGGCCAACCGCTTGCGTGGCTTTGCTCTGCCGGGCTGATGGCGCGCCAGAGCATGGCAACAAACAGCAGCGCGGTCACGGCGAGCGCCGCCGCGCTAGCTGCCCAGAAGGGGGTGGGCGAAGCCACACCCGACCAAGGCCCGCTGCCTCCATAAGCCAGCCAGTAGCCGCCTGCCAGGCCGGCACCCCATAGCAGCGCGCAGTACACCGCCAGTGGCGCCAGCGTGATGCGGTAGCAGCGCAGCACAAACACGCACAGCGTCTGCACCGCATCGGCGGCGTGGTACGCCGCCACCCAGACCAGCACCGTGCCGGCCACGGCTGCCACGCTGGCGTTGTCGGTGTAGATCTGGCTGATCGAGTGTCGTGCTATCAATAGAATAGCTGCCAAGGCAATACCCACTAGCGCAGCGAGCGAAAAACCCATCAAAACCACTTGGCGGGCTCGCTGGGGCTGCTGTGCGCCCAGCCAGTAGCTCACCCGCGCGCTGGTGGCGATGGACAGCGACAGCGGCACCATGTAGAGCACGGCAGCCATGTTGGCGGCGATCTGGTGGGCGGCCGCCGAGGTGGTGCCCTGACGCGCGATGAACAAGGCCATCAGGGTGAAGGAGGTCACCTCCACCATCACGGCCAGGCCGGCCGGAATGCCCAGCCTTGCAAATCCCGCAATGGTGGGCCAGTGGGGTGGCTCCATGCGGCGCCACAGGTCCAGGGGGGTGTAGATATCCTGCGTGCGCAGCAGCCACACGGCCAAGGCCAGCATGCTGCAGTTGACGACCAGCGTGGCCCAGGCGCAGCCCACCACACCCTGAGCGGGAAGGCCGCCGCCGCCAAAGGTGAACCACACCGACAGCGGCAGCTTGATGAACAGCGAGCCCACTTGCAGCCAAGTCACCAGGCGCGGATGGCCCAGGGCCTGGTTGAGGGTGCTGTAGATCCGGAACAGCAGGGCGGGTGGGAGTGCCAGTGCCAGCACCGCCAGGTAGTTTTCGACCTGGGGGCGGAGCGCAGGCGGTACCTCCGTCCAGCGCAGCAGCGCGCCTGGGGAAAGCAGCACCGCCATGCCCACCACTGAAGCAGCAGCGCACAGGTACAAGGCCTGTCGCAGTGATCGGCCCACGGCCTCGGGTTGTTGTGCGCCACGCTGCTCGGCCCACACGGGGAGCAACGCCTGGAGCACGCCAATCAGCGCAACGTAGACGCTGATGAAGATGGCCGACCCCACAGACAGCGCGGCCAGCGACAATTCGCTGTAGCGCCCCGCCACGATGGTGTCCGTCACCCCGAATGCCATGACGGCCAATTGCCCCGCCAGCACGGTCATGGCGTGCCGGGTAATGGTGGACAGCTCCGACATCAGCGTGCCGGGGCCGCGCGGTGGAACAGCAGCAGGTTCTCGTTCTTGTCGGTTGGGCGGGGGAGGGTGGCCCAAGGCTCCCACAGCTCTGCACGGACCATGCGCTCTGACGCCGGCCAGGACACGCTATCTACCAGCAGCCACTGGCACTCATCCTGCAGTCCTGCGCGCTGCAGCGACAGCTGTCCATGGAACTGCAGTGCCGCCACCTGGGCGCGGTTCAGCCCCACGGTCTGAATGCACCCGGGCTCCGGCCCCAGGGCTGCCGCCACACTGCGCACCTGCGGACCATAGCTGCGTGCGTAGTCCAGCAGGGGCAGCCACAGGGTCATCAGCAAAAGCCAGCCCAGGGCAGCACCGCCAGCAGGCAGCACCAGGCTCTTCCAGATGGGTGCGCGGTTGCGAGACGCGCGCCACCATACCAGGCCGCACCAGCCCAAGGTGGCCGCCACGGCCACCAGCAACGCCAGCACCGAAAACTGCGGCACAAATCCCGGCGCCAGCTTGGCCACGTTGGCAGCGGGCTTGGCAGGTACGCCGGTCTGCATGGCAATCCAGATCACCCAGATCGCGAGGGCCGATACAGTAAAAAACAGCAGCGTGAACCAGTCAATCAGGGCCCCCACACTGCGACGCAGCGTGGGCAATGCGAATGCCGCCAGCGCAGCCATCGCGGGCAGGCCTAGCAGCAAGGCCCGGTCGGCCGGCTGGGTGGTGATGGTCGCGCCAATCGACACCAGGGTGAACCACAGGGGCAGCAGTAGATGCCGTTGGCCGGGACGGCTGAAAATTTGCTGGCGCCAGCGCCACACGGTCCACAGCGCCAGCGGCCAGGCCGGCCAGCCAAACCACAGCAGCAGGCGCGCCAGGCTCAGCCAGTCCTTGCCGCCACCATCGAACCCCACTACGCGCCAGCGCCACAGATCCAGACCCTGTGCCACAGCGGCTACCGCCAGTGTGGCGGCAGCCAGCATGGCGGCCCAGCGCCAGCGGTGGTCAGTGTGGCCAGCGGGCGCAAAGACCATCAGCACCATGCCGCCTACGCCCAGCATGGCCGTCAGGGCAGGGGCTCCGGACAGCGTAAGCCCAGCCATGCCCAGCACCAGTGCCACCGCAGGCGCCACGGTACGGTGTGGCATGGCCGCCACCGCAAAAAACAGCAGAGCGGTGCAACTGAGCTGCGCCAGATAGCTCGTCACTTCGTGCGACAGCTGTGCCAGGCCCAGGCAGGCGATCAGTGCCAGCAAGGCTCCATCGGCAATGGCGCGTGCGTAGTCGAGGGGGGGGGCCTCGCCGCCAAAGGCAAACGCTACCGGTTGGGCGCCGGGGCTGCGGGCCAGGTAGTACACGCCATACCAGGTGGCAACCAGCGTGATGACAAAGAGGGCAAGGAACGGCATGCGCGCTGCCATCTCCGCCGACAGCCAGGCAGGCGCCATCTGCACAGCCCAGGCCCCTAGCCAGTAAGGGAGCAGCCCTTCGGTTTCAGGGGGCATGCTACCGAGCAACGGGCTGAGCCAAGGAGTGCGTCCTTGGGCCAGCTCCAACATGTAGCCAAAAGCGGTGACGTCTGCATTCTTCCAAGGGTCACGGCCAACGAAGCCTGGCACCACATAGGCAATGCACAGCAGCAGCAGCGCCCAGCGGGGCAGTGGGCTGACAGCGTTCTGGGTAACGATGGCGGGGGTGGGTGGAGTCACGCGACAGTGGGCGGCAGGGCAGAGGAGCCACCGAGAATAAAGGCAAAACCCATGAAAAAAGGCAGCCCGGTTGCCCGGGCTGCCTTTTTGGCGGAAACGCAGGGGCGAATTACTTCGCTGCGGTCTTGCCAAAACGGTTGCGGAAGCGCTCCACGCGGCCACCCATGTTGTCCACGGACTTTTGCGTGCCGGTGTAGAAAGGGTGCGATTCAGAAGAGGTATCCAGCTTGAACAGCGGGTATTCCTTGCCTTCGTGGGTTTCGGTTTCCTTGGTGTTCACGCACGAGCGCGTCACGAACTTGAAACCGTTGGACAGGTCCACGAACAGAACTTCGCGGTAGTTGGGGTGAATGCCTTCTTTCATGATCTTCCTTTGAGTCAACTGCGGGAGCCGCACCGGCCAGTCCGATGTACTTTCCGCACGAAAAAGCCCTCTATTATTGCACAGGCTGGGAATCAGCCCCCGCGCCGCATCATGTCGAAGAAGTCCACATTGGTTTTTGTGGCCTTCATGTTCTTGATCATCAATTCCATGGACTCGATCTCGTCCATGTTGTACATGAACTGGCGCAGGATGCGCGTCTTTTGCAGGATCTCGGGGGCCAGCAGCAGTTCTTCGCGGCGGGTGCCGCTCTTGTTCAGTTCGATGGCGGGGAAAACGCGCTTTTCGTACAGGCGGCGGTTCAGGTGGATTTCGCAGTTGCCCGTGCCCTTGAATTCTTCAAAGATCACTTCGTCCATGCGGCTGCCCGTATCAACCAGCGCCGTGGCGATGATGGTGAGCGAGCCACCTTCTTCAACCTTGCGGGCGGCTCCAAAGAAGCGCTTGGGGCGCTGCAGCGCGGCGGCGTCCACACCGCCTGACAGCACCTTGCCGCTCGAGGGCACAACGTTGTTGTAGGCGCGGGCCAGGCGGGTGATGGAGTCGAGCAGGATCACCACGTCCTTCTTCAGTTCGACGAGGCGCTTGGCGCGCTCGATCACCATCTCGGCGACGTGCACATGGCGGGCGGCGGGCTCGTCGAAGGTCGAGGCGATGATTTCGCCCTTGACCGTGCGCTGCATTTCGGTCACTTCTTCAGGGCGCTCGTCCACCAGCAGCACCATCAGGTGTACGTCGGGGTTGTTGGCCGTGATGGCATGGGCGATGTGCTGCATCATCACCGTCTTGCCACTCTTGGGCGGGGCCACGATCAGGGCGCGCTGGCCACGGCCGATGGGCGCGATGATGTCGATGATGCGGCCGGTGATGTTCTCTTCGCTCTTGACGTCGCGCTCCAGGCGCATCTGCTCCTTGGGGAACAGGGGCGTCAGGTTCTCAAACATCACCTTGTGCTTGTTCTGCTCTGGCGGGCCGTCGTTGACCTTGTCGAGCTTGGTCAGCGCAAAGTAGCGCTCGCCATCCTTGGGCGTACGCACCTCGCCTTCAATCATGTCGCCGGTGTGCAGGTTGAAGCGACGCACCTGGCTGGGGCTGATGTAGATGTCGTCCGTGCTGGCCGTGAAGCTCGTGTCGGGGCTGCGCAGAAAGCCGAAGCCATCCGGCAGGATTTCCAGCACGCCGTCTGCAAACACCTGCTCACCCGCCTTGGCGCGCTTCTTGATGATGGCAAACATCAACTCCTGCTTGCGCATGCGGCCCGTGTTTTCGATTTCGAGTTCTTCGGCCTGCTTCAGGACTTCAGACACGTGCAGTGCCTTGAGTTCGTTTAAGTGCATGGATTGACTCCTTGGCGGAGCTGGTATGAATCTTGGGGGAGGTGGGCTGATGCCGAATGGGCTGCTGTTTGCAGGTCCGGCTCGCCAGGGATCTTGGTCCGGCTGCCAATGCATGCAGCCCGGTGATCTGTGGGAATTATGACAGGAAAAAATGCGGGGGCCTCAGGGGCGCAAGGTGTGAGGTTGCGCAACTGCCAGCCTGTTGTTTCCCCGCAGGTCTATCGCTTAACAAAAAAGCCCCATCGGCAGTCGTACCGAGGGGGCTTGGGGCAGTGGGTCAGGCCAGTTGTTGGTCGATGAAGGCGGTCAACTGGGCCTTGCTCATCGCGCCGACCTTGGTGGCTGCCAGTTGGCCATCCTTGAACAGCATCAGGGTGGGGATGCCGCGGATGCCGAACTTGGCGGGGATTTCGCGGTTCTCGTCCACGTTCATCTTGGCGATCTGCAGCTTGCCTTGGTAGGTGCCTGCGACTTCGTCCAGGATGGGAGCAATCATCTTGCAGGGGCCGCACCACTCAGCCCAGTAGTCCACCAGCACGGCGGAGCCCGGTTGGAGCACGTCGGCTTCAAAGCTGGCGTCGGAGACATGTTTGATGAGTTCGCTGGCCATGGCGGAATTCCTTGATTTTGGGCGGGTTGCGACCGGTGTACGTTTAAAGTCTGGGCATTGTGACAGAAACCAATCCCACGTTCACCGGTGTGGCCGGGTCTTGCGACGCTATGACAGTCATAGCGAAAAGCGATCAAACCAGTGGATTTGCGGCCGCAAGCACCGCCCTGTGGCAACGCGCACTGGCCCAGGTGGCTGCGCATGCCCAAGCCCATGGCGCCCATTTGGCGCGCACGGTGGTGCTGGTGCCCTACGCCCAGCTCATGCCCTGGGCCCAGCGCCATTGGGCTCAGCAGTTTCCGCAGGGCTTTGCACCACGTTTTGAAACCACCCGCAACTGGGCTCGCCAGTTGCAAGCATTTGAGCCCACGGGCGACGATCTGGCGGGCGATATGGCGCGCGACACGCTCACGGCCCGCACGCTGCTCGATCGTGTGGGGCAGGGCGCGCAGCGCGAAATGCTGGCCACGCCACTGCAGGAGGCCGCAGCCCAATTGGCCCCGGTGGTTGCCGCCGTGCCCCCGGCGCTGCGCGCTGCCTGGGGTGACGAGGCCCGCAAGCTGCTGGCCACGGCCGAGGAAGGCTCCGCTCTGCATTACGAGGCTCTGGTGGCGCGCCTGGCACTGGAATGGGCACTCGCATCTCGTTATGCGACCGACGTGCTGTTTGAGCCTGGCGTTCGCGGGGCGGTGGATGCGCTGGTGGTACTGGAGGGGTTTCAGTCTGACGTGCTGACCCGTGCCCTGCAGGCGCATTGGGGTGAGCAAGGTTTGTGCATTGCGCTGCCCGCACCGGTCGACGATGCCGATTCGCCGCCGCAGTGGGCCCTGCGCGTCGCAACGGACGCCGAAGACGAGGCCCATCGCGCTGCGGCCTGTGTGCTGCGCCACGTCGAGCAGGGGCGGGTGCCCGTGGCCCTGGCGGCCACGGACCGTGCACTGATCCGCCGTGTGCTGGCCCACCTGGACAGCAGTGGCGTCTTGGTTCGCGATGAAAGCGGCTGGATTCTGTCCACCACGCGCGCCGCTTCACGGGTCATGGCTGTACTGCAGGCCGCAGCGTGGAATGCCTCCTCCAACGAGGTGCTGGACTGGGTCAAACACACCCCCGCGCTGATGTCTGGCGAGGTCAACCGCCTGGAGCAATGGCTGCGCAAGGGCGTGGTGCAGTACTGGAGCGCCGCTGCCGCCCGGGATTTGAGTGCACAGCCCCACCTTGCCCGCACCGTGGCCACGGTGGAGGCCTGGCGCGAATCCCTGCGCACTTCGCGCCCGCTGGCGCAGTGGCTGCCAACCCTGCGCGCCGTGCTGGAGCAAGCGGGCCAGTGGCAAGGCCTGCAGGCCGACCCGGCCGGCATGCGCGTGCTGGGCGCCCTGCGCCTGCAAGACGGCCAGCAGTCAGAACTGGACGGCTGGGGCGACAGTGTGGGTCGCCGCATGACACTGGCCGAATTCACCCGTTGGGCCAAAGACGTGCTGGAGGCCGGGCGCTACGTGGCCGCGCAGGCGGCCGGAGCCCCTGTGGTGGTGTTGCCCATGCCGCAACTGCTGGGCCGCCCTTTCGCCGCCGCCGTGCTACCGGGCTGTGACGAAAAGCGCCTGCAACCTGCCCCCGAGCCCGTGGGCGAATGGTCCCAAGCGCAGCGCGAGGCCTGGGGCCTGCCCACGCGCCAGTCGCTGGAGACCGCCCAGCGTGCCGCCTGGACCCATGCCCTGCGCACGCCGGTAGTGGATGTGCTGTGGCGCACCGGTGACGAGGGCGGCGAGCCCCTTCTGGCCAGCGCGCTGGTGCTGGCTCTGCAACTGGATGGCACCGCCATGCCAGGAGCCGACGAGCGCGGTGCGCGCGATGTGGCCGCCACCCCCACGCAGCGCCCCTTGCCCGTTGGCCAGGCGCTGCCGGTGACGCACCTGTCATCTACCGCGTATTCCGATCTGCGCCATTGTCCGTACCGCTTCTTTGCACAGCGCCAGCTGGGCCTGCGCGAGGCCGACGAACTGGATGCCGAAGTGGACAAGCGCGACTTTGGCACCTGGCTGCACGCGGTACTGCAGCACTTTCATGAAGCCTTGCTGGCGGAACCGGCCGATGGCCTGGACGAGCGCCGCACCCGCATGGACGCCGCCGCCGAGGCCGTCACCCGCGAGCAGCGCCTGCAAGACGGCGACTTTCTGCCCTTTGCCGCAGGCTGGACGCAACTGCGCGACGGCTACCTGCAATGGCTGGCAGGGCATGAGCAACAGGGCGCCACCTTCCGCCAGGCCGAGGTCAAGGCCCGCCAGCCGCTGGGCGACCTGGAGCTGGTCGGCACCATCGACCGCATCGATGGGGTCTCGTCCACCGGCGAGCCTGCGGTACTGGTGATTGACTACAAGACCGAAAGCGACAGCGTGACCCGCCAGCGCATCAAGGCTGGAGCGGAGGACACCCAACTTGCTTTTTACGCGGCCTTGTTGAGCCACGACACCCTGCGCGCGGCTTATGTCAACGTAGGCGAGCGCGGCGAGACACAGTTGCACGAACAAGACGAGGTGGTGCACCTGCGCGATGTGCTCATCGAAGGCATCCAGCACGACATGGCCCGCATCGCCGCCGGTGCGCCGCTGCCCGCGCTGGGCGAGGGATCGGTGTGCGAGTTCTGCGCCGTGCGCGGCCTGTGCCGCAAAGACTACTGGGCCGACGCTGAACAGGCGTTGCCCGCGCAAGAGACGCCATGACCGTCAGCATTCCACAACCCACCCAGGCCGCCTACGAACACAACGGCCGTCCCGTATCGCGCGAGGCCTTCTACGCCATCGCCTGCGACCCCGCACGCAGCGTGGCGGTGGAGGCCTGCGCGGGTGCGGGCAAGACCTGGATGCTGGTCTCGCGCATGCTGCGTGCGCTGCTCGATGGCTGTGCGCCACACGAGATCCTGGCCATCACCTTCACCAAAAAAGCCGCAGGCGAAATGCGCCAGCGCTTGCAGGAGTGGTTGGAGGAGTTCAGCCACAAACCGTTGGAGGCGCTGACGGCAGAGCTGATTGCAAGAGGAATCAGCCCCCAGGGCGCTCTGGAAAAGCGCGAGGCGCTACAAAATCTATATCGCCAACTGCTTGGGGCAGGTCGCCCAGTGCAGATCCGTACCTTCCACAGCTGGTTTGCCGCGCTGCTGGGCACGGCCCCGCTGGCGCTGCTGCAACAGCAAGGCTTGCCCGCGCACTTCGAGCTACTCGAAGACGACGCCGAGGCGGTGCGCGAGGTGTGGCCGCCGTTCTTGCAGACCGTGGCCGACAGCGCCAGTCTGCGTGCTGACTACGAAGCCGTGGTGGCCCGCCATGGCCGCTCGCAAACGCACAAGGCCCTGGCAGCGGCGCTGGCCAAGCGTGTGGAGTTTGACCTGGCCGACGAGGCTGGCGTGGTCGATGCGTCCGTGCCGCCGTTCCAGCAGGCGTACCCCGAACTGGCTGCGTATGCAGAACCTGCCGAGGCCTTGCAGACCGAGGCCTCCCTTCAACGTTGGCGCAGCCGTGCCAGCGCCCTGGGGGGCGAGGCGAACAAGACCCCGCAAAAGGCGGCCGACGCCATCATCGACGCGCTGGGCTGCACTGACCTGAACCAGCGCCTGGACCAATTGCGCCGTGCGATGTTCGTCGCCAAGGAAGACCGCCTGTCCAAGAACCTGGAGAAGTTCCCCGCCGCTCAAGAGGCCGAGCCCGAGCTGCAGCGCCTGCTCACCGCGCGCCGCCAGCACGAGGCCTGGTTACACCAGCAGCGCATGGCCCGGCTGGCGCGCTGCCTGATCGCGCAGTTTGTAGCGGTCAAGCAGCAGCACGGCTGGGTGGACATGAACGATGTGGAGCGCACGGCTCTGGTCATGCTGGCTGACCCGGTGCTCTCAGGCTGGGTGCAGGAGCGGCTGGATGCACGCATCCGCCACCTGCTGGTCGATGAGTTTCAGGACACCAACCCGCTGCAGTGGCAGGCGCTGCACGCATGGCTGTCGGGCTATGCCGGATCAGGAGGCGGATCGGCCGCGCCCAGCGTGTTCATCGTGGGCGACCCCAAGCAGAGCATCTACCGCTTTCGTCGCGCCGAGCCGCAGGTGTTCATCGCCGCACAGGCCTTTGTGCGAGATGGGCTGGGCGGCGACCTTTTGAGTTGCGACCACACACGCCGCAATGCGCAGGGCGTGATCGGCGCCGTCAACGCCGTCATGGGCCAGGCTCAGGCGCAGCACGAAACCAGCGGATTCCGCGACCACACCACCGAATCCAAACACCCCGGCCAGCTGCTGCGTCTGCCCGCCATCACCGATGACGACGATGCGGGCGATGGAGGCAGTACAGCGCGAGACCCCCTGGCCTGGCGCGACAGCCTGACCGAACCCCGCCACGAAGCCGAAGAGACCCAGCGCATGCGCGAATGCACCCAGGCCGCCGCCTGGGTGGCCGCGCAGATCGCCAGTGGCACGCCGCCCAAAGAGGTGCTGGTGCTGGCCCGCAAGCGCGACCGCCTGGCCAGCATGCAAGAGGCCCTGCGCGCCCTGCACCTGCCTTGCGTGCAGCCCGAAAAGGCCGACCTCTTCGACGCGCCTGAGGTGCAGGACATGGTGGCGCTGCTCGATGCACTGGTCTCGCCGACGCACGACCTGTCGCTGGCGCGCGCGCTCAAGTCGCCCCTGTTTGGACTGCGCGACGACGCCCTGGTGGCCCTGGCTGTCTTGCGCCGTCAGCCGGAACATGCAGGCAGTAGCTGGTTTGATTTGCTATTGAAAAGTGAGCTGCTTGCGCATGAATATAAAGCGCTTGGAGCTGTTTTGATTCAGTACCAGGCGTGGGTGGGCAGTTTGCCGCCGCACGACGCGCTGCACGCTATTTATGAACACGGTGACGTGCTGGCCCGCTTTGCTGCCGCAGCACCCGTGACCCAGCGCCAGTCGGTGCAGGCCAATCTGCGCGCGCTGCTGGCGGCATCGCTGCAGCATGACGGTGGTCGCTATCTCACGCCCTATGCCTTTGTGCGGGCCATGAAGAAGGGCGGTGTGCGCGCACCCGGCCGGGCTGATGCGCAGGCCATCCGCCTGCTCACCGTGCACGGCGCCAAGGGGCTGGAGGCCGACTGTGTGCTGCTGCTCGACACCGACACCCGTCCGCAAAAGGCCGAGACCATGGGCGTGCTGGTGGACTGGCCTGGCGAGCAGGCCGTGCCGTCGGCCTTCGTCTTTTTGGCCAGCGAATCGAACCCGCCACCCAGCGCGGTGGATGCCCTCGCCGCCGAGCAGCAGGCCCGCAGCCGCGAGGAGCTGAACATGCTTTACGTGGCAATGACGCGTGCCAAGCATTGCCTGGTGCTGTCCTCGGTGCAGCCTGGCAACTCGGCCCCTGGTAGCTGGTGGAGCCGCTTGGCACCGTTGGTGACCGAGGTAGACACGCAAGCCTTGGCCCCGATAGCGCGGGAGGTGGGGGCTGCAGCGCCTGCGCAGACCTTCACCATTCCCAGCCTGCCTGCGCTGCCCGAGGCGCTGCAAAGCGCGCGCGTCCCCCCCGTTGCGGGACCGCAAGGCGACGCCCCCGTGGCCATGCCTGGCGACGGAGAATCCACCCCCCTGTCGCGCCAGGGCGATGCCATGCACCAGCTGCTGGAGCAGGCAGGTGTAGCCGGTGCCCCGTTGGCCGACTTGCGCGTCCAGGGTTGGCCCACCGCGCGCATTGCCCGCCTGGCCCTGGACCACGACATCGCCCCCCCTGCCGCACAGTTGGCCGCCCGCATGGCGCAGGCCATTCTGGCGGGCGAGGGTGCCTGGGCGTGGGACCTTGCGCTGGTGCAGACCGCCATCAATGAAGCGCCGTTGCACTACCAGGGCCAGAGCCTGCGCATCGACCGGCTGGTGTTGCGCCGCGCGGCCCATTCCAACGACGCAGCGGCGGGCTGGTGGGTGCTGGACTACAAAAGTGCCACACAACCCCAGCGCCAGCAGGCGCTGGTGGCCCAGTTGCAGCGCTACCGCGAAGCTGTCCAGGCACTGATGCCGGGCGAGGCGGTGTACGCCGCGTTCCTTACGGGCGATGGGCGGTTGGTGATCGTGGGCGATGCGCCGGGCGCAGCAGGGGCATCGGCGGCCCACGCGCCTGCGGTGGGGCATACTCTCGCCCCCGTTGCGCCGGTCGCTCCAGCAAAGCCCGTGCGCCCACCCGCCCCGCCGGGGCCTGCGGATTCTCCGCAGGGTTCTCTGTTCTGAACGGCTGCTCCGGCCCCCCGCAGCGCAACGCCCCTTATTTAGCAAGGCCCTCCTGTGTCCCACACCCTTCCTCCTTCCGATACCCGCCCCGCATCCGCCTCGTCTGCGGAGGCTTTGCAGTGCGACGTGGCCATCATCGGCGGTGGCCCCGCCGGCCTGATGGCCGCAGAGGTGTTGGCCCAGGCGGGGGTGGCCGTGCACCTGTTTGACGCCATGCCTTCGGTGGGGCGCAAGTTTCTGCTCGCGGGCAAGGGCGGGCTCAACCTCACGCATTCCGAGCCGCATGCGCCTTTTGTAAGTCGCTATGCCGGGCGCGAATCACAGATTGAGCCTCTGATTCAGGCTTTTGGCGGCCCCGAGCTGCGCGCTTGGGCGCAGGGGCTGGGGGTGGAGACCTTTGTGGGCACTTCGGGCCGTGTGTTTCCTGCCGACATGAAGGCCGCGCCGCTGCTGCGCGCCTGGCTGCAGCGCTTGCGCGGGCAGGGCGTGCTGTTCCACATGCGCCACCGCTGGCTGGGTTGGGCCGAGGATGGCGCTCTGCTCTTGGCTGCACCGGCTGGCGAGGTGCGGGTGGCGGCCAAGGCCGTTGTGCTGGCGCTGGGCGGCGGCAGTTGGGCGCGCCTGGGGTCTGATGGTGCATGGGTGCCTCTGCTGGCGCAGCGGGGCGTGGCCGTGGCCCCGCTGCGCCCGTCCAACTGCGGTTTTGACGTGCTGCGTGCCGACGCACCAGCGGGCGAAACGCGACGCGCCTTTTTGCAGGAGTTGTTGGGACGCACGCCTGCACCGACCGTGGGCTGGACGCCGCATTTTGCCGAGCGTTTTGTGGGCCAGCCTTTCAAGACAGTGGTGCTCAACTTCACCGACAGCCAGGGCCACAGCTTCAGCCGTCGGGGCGAGTTTGTGGTCACGGCCACGGGAGTCGAAGGCAGCCTTGTTTACGCCGCGTCGCATCTGTTGCGCGACGAAGTGCAAGCCCACGGCCATGCCACCTTCCACCTCGACCTGTTACCTGACCATGCGCCTGAGCGCGTTCTGGTGGAGGTGCGCCACCCTCGCGGCTCCCGGTCGCTTTCCAGCCACCTCAAGAGCCGCCTGGGCCTGGACGGCATCAAGGCCGGCATCCTGTACGAGCACCTGGGCAAGGACGGCATGAACGACCCTGTGGCACTGGCCCATGCGATCAAGGCATTGCCCATCACCGTGGTGGCCGCGCGGCCGCTGGACGAAGCCATCAGCACGGCGGGTGGCGTGGCTTTTGAGGCACTGGACGTGCACCTCATGGCCACAGCCTTGCCAGGCGTGTTCTGCGCGGGCGAAATGCTGGATTGGGAGGCACCCACCGGGGGCTATCTGCTGACCGCCAGCATGGCCAGCGGCCGTATAGCGGGGGAGGGGGCGCTGCGCTGGCTGGGGCAATCCGCAGGGGCTTGAGTGGGCGTGAGGCGCCCGGCGCGCTACGGAATTCTAGAGGGGAGAGTTTTTGCGCGACTGCGCAAAAAAGAAGAAGTTGACGAGCCTTACCCCCGGCACTGACTCCACAGTTAGGGCTGCTTGGTTCCCCACCTGACCCGGTTGGCCGCTTCACCATGCGAGGAGGCCCGTCACCGCCGATTGTACGTCGGATGAAGGCCCTGATTTTTCAGTGGCTGTTTTGTTTGCCCTGGCGGCGCCAGGGGCGCATGGCCCAGCCCGTAGAATCGACCGCATGTCCTACCTCGTGCTCGCCCGCAAGTACCGTCCCCGCAATTTCACCGAGATGGTGGGGCAGGAACACGTGGTCCAGGCCTTGTCGAATGCGCTGACCCAGCAGCGCCTGCACCACGCCTACCTTTTTACCGGTACGCGCGGCGTGGGCAAGACCACGGTGTCGCGCATCCTGGCCAAGTCGCTCAACTGCCAGGGTGCGGACGGCAATGGCGGCATCACAGCTACGCCCTGCGGCGTGTGCCAGGCCTGCACTGACATCGACAGCGGCCGCTTTGTGGACTACACCGAGCTGGACGCGGCCTCCAACCGGGGCGTGGACGAAGTGCAGAGCCTGCTGGAGCAGGCGGTCTACAAGCCGGTGCAGGGGCGCTTCAAGGTCTTCATGATCGACGAAGTGCACATGCTGACCAACACGGCGTTCAACGCCATGCTCAAGACGCTGGAAGAACCGCCCGAATACCTCAAGTTTGTACTGGCCACGACCGACCCGCAGAAGGTGCCGGTCACGGTGCTGAGCCGCTGTCTTCAGTTCAACTTGCGTCCCATGGCCCCCGAAACGGTGCTGGAACACCTGACCCGCGTACTGGCCAATGAGAACGTGCCTGCCGAGCCGCAGGCGCTGCGTTTGCTGTCGCGCGCTGCGCGGGGCTCCATGCGCGATGCGCTCTCGCTCACCGACCAGGCCATTGCGTTTGGCAGCGGTCAGCTGCAGGAAGCCGGTGTGCGCCAGATGCTGGGTGCGGTGGACCGCTCCTACGTGTTCCGGCTCATCGAAGCGCTCGCCCTGGGTGACGGGAAGACCGTGGTGGAGACCTCGGACACGCTGCGCATGAACGGGCTGTCTGCCGCCTCCACGCTCGAAGAGATGAGTGCCGTGCTGCAGCGCATGGCCGTGTTCCAGGCCGTGCCGCAGATGGCGGGGGCCGTGGATGCCGATGACCCCGAGGCAGCCGAGACAGCCCGCCTGTCTGCACTGATGCCCGCCGATGAAACGCAGTTGCTCTACAGTCTGTGCCTGCACGGGCGCGGCGAATTGGGCCTGGCGCCGGATGAGTATGCGGCTCTGACCATGGTGCTGCTGCGCCTGCTGGCCTTTAAGCCCCAGGGTGGGGTTGGCGGACCGGCTGAAAAAAAAACTCTGACGCGGGCTGAAACGCCCACTTCAGGCACCATCTCTGCAGGTGCTTCGGCAGTGCCCGGGCGTGTAGCGGCTGCGGTAGTTTCTGCCCCGCAAGTTCCGTCTGCGGCCCCAGCGCCTGCAGTCACGGCCCCAGTTCCAGCAGTGGCTGCAGGCACCGCATCTTCTGGCGCCGGAGACCATCCATCAGAGTCGTTCAACGAGACTGAGCCACCCCCATGGCCAGGTTCTGACGAGCCCGGTACTGTGACCACTGCGGCTGCGCCCGCTGCCACGGCGTTGCCGGTACGCACCACCGAGAGGTTTGAGCAAAATCCCGGTGTAGCGCAATCATTCAAAGCACACAATGCTCCTGAATATGTAGCAATCCCGGTGCGTGAGTCCCCCGAGCCCGGCGAGCGGTTGCAGCCGCTTCCACTGTCTGCCCCGACCCCGGTATCTGCCCGCTACACCCCCACCGAAGAGGGGGACGTCTGGCATGCCACGGTGCAGCAACTGGTGGCAGCAGAGGCTATCACGGCGCTGGTGCGCGAACTGGCCCTGCAGTCGCAGCTGGTGGCGCGCGACGGCGGTCACTGGCTGTTGCGCGTCGAGCGCGAATCGCTCAACCAGCCCACGGCGCGCGAGCGCCTGCGTGCGGCCCTTGAAGCTGCGGGCCATGCGACCCAGATCAGCGTGGAAGTGGGCGTGGTCATCGACAGCCCTGCCCGTCGCAACGCCGCCGCCGCCGCCGAGCGCCAACGCCGCGCGGAAGAAATCGTGCACAACGACCCCTTCGTGCAATCGCTGATGCGTGACTACGGCGCGAGAATCGTGCCGGGCAGCATCAAACCCGCGTGAGATGAAACACCCCCTGAGTCGCCTTCGGCGCCTTCCCCCTCTCTCGCTTCGCGGGAGGGGAACGCTCCCAGCGCGGCGGGGCGGCCCTTGCGCGGGAGCACTGGTCTGGGCAGCGGCAGTTTCGATGGCCGCTAACGGTGCAAAGCACAATACCGTGAATTTCGGATACTGAATTTCAGTCCCCACGTGGGAATCGATCAACCAGAAAGAAAGCAAAGGAAACCACACCATGTTCAACAAAGGACAACTCGCCGGCCTCATGAAGCAAGCCCAGGCGATGCAGGACAACCTCAAGAAGGCCCAGGACGAACTGGCTTTCATCGAGGTGGAGGGTGAATCGGGCGCGGGTCTGGTGAAGGTGGTCATGACCTGCAAGCACGATGTAAAGCGCATCACCATCGACCCGAGCCTGCTGGCCGAAGACAAGGACATGCTGGAAGATCTGGTGGCGGCTGCGTTCAATGCGGCGGTGCGAAAGGCGGAGGAGACTTCTTCGGAGAAGATGGGCAAGCTCACCCAAGGCATGCCAGGCCTCCCCGGCGGCATGAAATTCCCTTTCTGATCTCGGCTACCGAGTGGGCGTGATGCGTCGTTGCTGGGCCCGTCGGGAAATCCTCACGTACAGAAAGTACGTTCCGGTTTCCCGCCACCCGCGCCTAGCCTGACGCCCGCTCGCTACGCCCTTGAGGGCGGGGTGTGAAGGCAGGGGAGGCACACCCATGATGTTCTGCCCACATCCGTTCGGGCTGAGCCTGTCGAAGCCTGGCACCGCTCTTTCCTACCCGCTCATCCGCATCGCCCGCTAACCCATGTCCACCACCAACTCCCTCGACGTTCTGATCCAGGCGCTGCGCCGCTTGCCGGGAGTGGGGGTGAAGTCTGCGCAGCGCATGGCGTTTCATTTGCTGCAGCATGATCGCGAAGGGGCGCTGGCGCTGTCGCGGGCGCTCTCGGAGGCAGTGGGCACCGTGCACCACTGTGCGCGTTGCCATACGTTCACCGAGGCGGAAGTGTGCAGCACCTGTCTAGACCCTGACCGCGATGCAACGCGGCTGTGTGTGGTCGAGACGCCGGCTGACCAGTCGGCGCTGGAGCGCACCGGCGCCTTCAAGGGGCTGTACTTTGTGTTGATGGGGCGGCTCAGTCCGCTCGATGGTGTCGGTCCCAAGGAGATCGGCCTGCACAAGCTCATGGAGCGCGCCACGGATGGCACCGTCCAGGAGGTGATTCTGGCCACCAACTTCAATGCCGAGGGGGAGGCGACTGCGCATGTGATCAGCGAGGCACTCAAGAGCCGTGGGTTGCACGTCACGCGGCTCGCGCGCGGCGTGCCTGTGGGCAGCGAGCTGGAGTATGTGGACCTGGGCACGATTGCGCATGCGCTGGTGGATCGCCGGTGACGCAGAGGCCGCTGCCAGCCCGTTTCCTGGACAACGTCTGCGGCTAAAATACTCTCAATTTAATAGCTACCAGTGCTTGTATTTGCTGCGCTGGTGCTCTCAAAAGCATCCAAAATGAATACCACCCTGCACGTCGCGCGGTTCACCGTGGCCTACTGGTGCGTGCTGTTCGCCGCACTGCTGCCCATCGCTTGTGCCTGGTTGGCCAAAAGTGGCAACTTTGGCAAGTCCCGCAAAGAAGGCGGTTTTGACAACCACGACCCGCGCGGCTGGCTCTCGCGGCAGTCCGACTGGCGCGGGCGCGCCAACGCAGCGCAGGCCAACAGCTTTGAAGCGCTGCCGTTTTTCATTGGTGCGGTCATCATTGCGCACCTGCTGGGCGCGGGGCAGACGTTACTGGACCTGCTGGCGTTGTTGTATGTCTTCCTGCGCATCTTCTACGTGATGATGTACGTGGCCGACATGCCGATGGCCCGCAGCGCAGTCTGGGCCGGCGGTTTTCTGGTCAATATTGCCATCCTGTTCATCGGTTACCGTTGAGCGCCCCGGGTGCGCGCCACCCGTCTTGCGGTGTGCTGCGGTTGAAGGCTGTCTATCGCGGTACGTAGTAACCCGCAGGGATTCACCCTGATGCGGTTTCGCCTGTGCTGCGGCACGATTGTTGCAATGCAGCATTGTCTTTTTGCCTGATTCCATGTCTCTGCCTCCACTCACCCGCCGCGCCTTTGGCGCCGTATCTGCCTTGTCGGCGGCTGCGGTGTGGGCGCCTGCCATCCGGGTGCGTGCGCAGACCGATGGCGCGGCTCTCGGGCGGGTGACCGTGGCGGTCGGAGGGCAGGGCGTTCTGTACCACCTGCCGCTGGCGCTGGCCGATGCGCTGGGGTACTTCCGCCTCGAAGGTTTGGACGTGGTGGTGCGGGACTATTCGGCGGGGGCGCTTGCTTGGCAGGCGGTACAGGACGGTGCGGCAGATGTCTGTTCCGGTGCCTTCGAGCACGTGTTGCGTGCGCAGGCGCGAGGTCATGCGTACCGTGCGCTGGTGCTGCAGGGGCGGGCCCCGCAGCTGGCGCTGGGTGTGTCACTGCGGTCGGTGCCTGCGTACAAGGACCTGGGCGACCTCGCGGGGCGCAAGGTGGGTGTGTCGTCGGTGGGCTCATCCACCCATCTGGCGGCCAGTCTGATGCTGATGCGTGCGGGCGTGTCGTTGCGTGATGTGGGTTTTGTGGGGGTGGGCTCGGGCACCAATGCCATGAACGCGCTGCGTTCCGGCCAGGTGCATGCACTGTGCCATGCCGATCCCATCATGACCTTGCTGGAGCAGAAGGCGGACACCCGCATTGTGGGGGACCTGCGTTCGCTCAAGGCGGCGCAGGACATGTTCAATGGAACCATGCCCGCCAGTTGCCTGTATGCCCCGCAGGCATTCATTCAGAAGCAGCCAGCGCAGGCCCAGGCGCTGGTCAATGGCGTCGTGCATGCGCTCAAGTGGCTGCAGACGGCAGCCCCGGCAGATCTGGTGAAGGCGGTGCCCGCCGCCTACCTGATGGGTGACCGGGGGCTGTATCTGGCGGCGTTCAGCCGGGTGCGCGAGACGTACTCCACCAACGGCCTGATGCCGGACGAAGGACCGGCCACCGCACTGCGGGTGCTGTCGCGTGTGCTGCCCGAACTGGCCGAGGCCAAGGTCGAACTAGCTCGCACCTCCACCAGCGACTTCGTGCGCAAGGCCCGCCAAAAGTACAGCGTCTGATAAGCCGCTGTGGCGGCAGGCTCCAAGGGCTCTGGCATCGACTACAGTGTCGGGCGCCTGCGATAGCACCGCAATCACACTGCGCGATATGCATCGCGCAGACCACGCGTGCAGCGGTTCTGCTGCGCCATCCTCGTTCCATTTTTCAAGGAATATCCACCATGTCGCTGAGCCTTAGCATCGGTCCGCTCGTCTCCCTGATCGCAGGCATCCTCATCCTGGTCATGCCGCGTTTGCTCAGCACCATCGTGGCGCTTTATCTCATCATCATGGGCATCCTGGGGCTGCTGGGCATGCACACGCTCCGGTTCTGATGCATGGGCCCAGCGACCGGCCAAGCAATGCCGGGCTCGCCAGGCCCAGGTGGCTTTGCTGAGGCGTCTGCGGCTCAGCGGCGCTTGACCTTGGAGGGGGATCCGCCACGCCGCGCAGGCGCTGGAGCCTGGCGTTTGCCCGAGGTGGCGGCCGATGCGCGGGCACTGCTGCCACCGCTGCGCGCCTGACTCTGGCGCACCGGCAGGTACACCACGATCTGCTGGCCCACCTTGAACGCGGCATTCGCCCGTACCTCGTTCCAGTCCGCCACGTTGGCCGCCGTCAGCTTGTAGCGCCGTGCAATGCTGGCCACCGTGTCTCCCTTGCCGGCGCGCACTGTGGTACGGCGGGTGACGATCTCGGGGGTGAGGCTCAGTTGACCGTTGTCGGCCAGGTGGGACGACACGTCTTGCCGTGTGGTGGTGGAGCGGGGCACCATCAGCGCCGAGCCCGCCTTGATGAGCATGCGCGGCGGGATGTTGTTCATGCTGCGCAGATCCGCCTCGCTCATGCCTGCACGTTGTGCTGCCTCGGCCACAGTCATGGTGGTGGGTACAGACCACACGGTCCAGCTTGCGTACTGCCCTTCGCGCTTGGCCTCCAGGTTGCGCTGGAACACCTTGGCGTTGTCCCAGGGCAGCAAAATCTGCGGTGTGCCTGCGGCCAGAATCACGGGTCGCTTGTACGACGGGTTGAGCGCCCGGAAATCCTCCTCGCGAATACCCGCCAGCGTGGCCACCAGCGACACATCGATGTCGTGTGTGATGTCCACGGTCTGAAAGTAGGGGTGGTTCTCGATCAGGGGCAGCTCTGTGCGGAAGGCATCGGGGTTGGCCACGATGTTCTTGACCGCCTGCAGCTTGGGCACATACATGCGGGTTTCCGCAGGCATGTTCAGGTCGGTGTAGGTGGTGCCCAGGCCCAGCTTCTGGTTGCGCGCAATGGCACGGCTCACGCTGCCTTCACCCCAGTTGTAGGCGGCCAGGGCCAGATGCCAGTCGCCAAACATGCCATAGAGCTTTTGCAGGTAGTCCAGCGCCGCGCGGGTTGACGCGAGCACATCCCGGCGGTCGTCGCGGAAGGCGTTTTGCTTGAGGTCGAAATAGTTGCCCGTGGCGGGCATGAACTGCCACATGCCCGCGGCCTTGGCGCTCGATACTGCCTGGGGGTTGAACGCGCTTTCGATGTAGGGCAGCAGCGCGAGCTCGGTCGGCATGCCTCGGCGTTCCAGCTCTTCAACGATGTGGAACAAGTACTTGCTCGACCGCTCTGTCATGCGCTGCATGTAGTCGGGGCGTGTGGCGTACCACTGCTCCCGGTCCTGCACCAGCTCATGCTGCAGGTCAGGCATGGCAAAGCCGCGCCGTATGCGGTCCCACAAGTCGGCGGGGGCCGACAACGACGCTACCTCGCCACTCGCGGCCCGCGCTGCGGTGATGGGCTTGAGCGGGCCGTTAGGGATGACGGGTGTGTGGGGCGTCGCCGTGCTCTTCGTGCTGGTAGTGTTGCCGCCTGCGGATCCTTGGTCCGGCGCCGAACCCGTGGTGGCGCAGCCTGTCAGCCACAAAAGGCCAGCCAGGCAGGCAATGTGCAAAATTTTCATCGGAACTCGTTTTTCCATTGACGCAGCGCGGCCAGCACCGCTACGGCGTCGTCAAGGGGCACCTGCGCGTCGTAGCCCTGGGCGGCTTGTGCCACCGGGCTCCGACGTACGCGCAGAAAGGGGTTGATGTCTCGCTCCAGCGCCATGTGCGACGGCAGTGTGGGCTGGTTCTGCGCCCGCAAGGCTTCGCATTGGCTGCTGTAGTGGAGCAGGGCGGCGTTGCCAGGTTCCACGGCCCGCGCAAACTTCAGGTTGGACAGTGTGTACTCGTGGGTGCAGCACACGCGGGTGTTGCCAGGCAGTGCGGCCAGCCGGTCCAGCGAGTCGAGCATTTGCGCGGGTGTGCCTTCAAACAGCCGGCCACAGCCGCCCGAGAACAGCGTATCGCCGCAAAACAGCAGGGGTGCACCGTCCATCTCGGGGCAGTAGTAGGCAATGTGGCCCGCCGTGTGCCCTGGCACGTCGATGACCTGGAACTGCAGCCCCAGCGTGGTGACGGTGTCGCCTTGCTCCAGTCGCAACAGCGGCTCGGGCATGCGCTCCCGCGCTGGACCATACACCTGTGCACCGGTGGCGTGGCGCAGTGCATCGACTCCGCCGACATGATCGGCATGGTGGTGCGTGACTAGAATGGCCTGCAATGACAGGCCGCAACGGTGCAAGGCCTGCTCCACCGGCGCGGCTTCTCCCGGGTCCACCACGATGGCCTGGTGGCCGTCGTGCAGCATCCAGATGTAGTTGTCGGTAAAGGCGGGCAGCGGTAGCAAGTTCATGAGCGATCAAATTATAGGTTTGCACCACTGGTTCGACTCCCCCCCCGGCCGTTATCTGCTCGCATGGGAGCAGGCGCGCTTTGACGAGGCGGTGGCGGATATCTTTGGCTACCACAGCATTCAGCTCGGCATGCCGTTGCTGGACGGCCTGCGCGCCAACCGCATGCCGCATCAGTGGCTCGCCATGGGGCAAGAGGCCGTGGAGGGTTCCATCGCCTTTGTGGAGGCGGGTGGTGACGACGGCCCGCTGCAGCGCCGCGCGGTGGATCTGCTCACCGAGCCTGTGGCTCTGCCTTTCTCTGCTGCCAGTCTGGACCTGCTGGTGTTGCCTCACACACTGGAGTTGAGCATCGACCCACATGCTGCGCTGCGCGAGGTGGAGCGGGTGCTGGTACCCGAAGGGCGTGTGGTCATCAGCGGCCTGAACCCCACCAGCCTGTGGGGCCTGCGGCAGCGGCGTGCACGCGTGTATCAGCGCCTGGGGCGGGGCACGCTGTACCTGCCCGACGTGGGGGAGTTCATCGGCTATCGCCGCCTGCGCGATTGGCTGCGGCTTTTGAACTTCGAGGTCGAATCGGCCCGGTTTGGCTGTTATCGTCCAGCGGTGCGCAGCCCGCAGTGGCTGGAGCGTTTTGGCTGGATGGACCCTTTGGGTGAGAAGTGGTGGCCCATTCTGGGTGCCGCGTATTTCCTGGTTGCTGTCAAACGGGTGCATGGCATGCGTTTGCTGGAGCCCGCCTGGCGCTCCCACCGCCAGCGCGCTGCGGGCACCGTGCCCATCGCCAACCGGGCGTCCCAGCGCGGGGTGAGTGCTTCGCGGACTGCGCCCACTGCGGCCCGGCACAAGCCTTGAGCACAGTTTTTTGTGGTTGCCATGGGGGGCCATGCCCCGCCCAGCAACCATTCACCACATTGTCAGGAACAGAGTTTGAACCAGGTAGAGATTTACACCGATGGCGCCTGCAAGGGCAATCCGGGCCCCGGCGGGTGGGGCGTATTGCTGCGCTCCGGTGCGACCGAAAAAGAGCTGTTCGGCGGCGAACTGGGCACCACCAACAACCGCATGGAGCTGATGGCGGTGATTGAGGCGTTGTCGGCCCTCAAGCGCCCCTGTGCCGTGACGCTGTATCTGGACAGCGAGTACGTGCGCAAGGGCATCACGGAGTGGATTCACGGCTGGAAGGCCAAGGGCTGGCGCACGGCCTCCAAGCAGCCGGTCAAGAACGTGGAGCTGTGGCAGCGGCTGGATGCGCTGGTCAGCGCCGGCGGTCACCGCATTGAATGGCGCTGGGTGAAGGGGCATTCTGGCGACCCAGGCAACGAGCGGGCCGACGCGCTGGCCAACCGGGGCGTGGACCAGGCCCTGGGCCGCAGGTAGTCCATCGCCGACAACTCCTCCCGTGCAAGCCTCTTTGGAGGCTTTTTTTGCGCCCGCGCCTGGTACAGCCTGCAACCTCCAGCGGCGCATGCCCCGGGGATATTGCTGAGGGTGGCTGCGGCTGCATACACCCACTGTTACATTGTGTGACTGCGCATCCCACCTCACTGGATTGACTGACCCATGGCGTCCAAGAACAAGTACAAGTACATCGTTTTCGCTGTCATCGGCATGGCTGCCGCATCGGGCGCTGCCTGGTGGCTCCAGAAACCCGCACAGCCGCAGCAGCGTGCCGAGGCGGGGGCAGGCGCTGGCACACCGGCTGGCGGTGGTGCACCCGCTGGTGCTGGCCGCCCTGTGGCCGTAGAGGCAGTGACCGTGCGGCAGATGGCGCTGCGCGATGATGCTGAAGCCGTGGGCAGCCTGCGGTCGCGCCAGAGCGTGATGCTGCGGCCCGAAGTGGGCGGGCGCATCACCCAGCTCAACTTCCGTGACGGCCAGCGCGTTCAGCGCGGGCAGGTGCTGGTGCAGTTTGACGACCAGCTCCCCCGTGCGCAGATCCAGCAAAGCCAGGCCGAGCTGTCCATCGCCCAGGCCAACCACAAACGCAACCAGGAGCTGGTGGCTCAGAGCTTCATCAGCCAGCGTTCGGTGGACGAGAGTGCCGCCAACCTGGAGGTGGCCCAGGCCAAGCTGGCGCTGGCCCAGGCAACGGCCCAGCGTCTGAAGATCGTGGCCCCGTTCGATGGCATTGCGGGTATCCGGGGCGTGAACGTGGGCGACTACCTCAAGGACGGGGCCGATATCGTCAATATCGAAGACCTTGATGCGGTCTATGTGGACTTCCGTCTGCCCGAGCGGCTGCAGAGCAAGGTGCGCCCGGGGCAGGCCGCGCAGATAGCGTTTGATGCATTGCCAGGCGCGCGTTACGCCGCCGTGGTGCAGGCCATCAGCCCGCAGATCGATGCGGATGGGCGGGCCATCGCGGTGCGTGGCTGCATCGACAACCGCCGCCTGCAGCTGCGCCCCGGCATGTTCGCGCGGGTGACGACCGTGTTTTCCGAACGCAGCGACGCGCGCGTGGTGCCCGAGGAAGCCATCGTGCCCGACGGCACCAGCCCCTATGTGCTCAAGGTGGTGGAAGGCAAGGAGCCAGGCAGCAAGGTGACGCGCCGCACACCGGTCAAGCTGGGCGCCCGTTCGCCTGGGTGGGTGGAGGTGGTCGATGGTTTGGGCACCGGCGACCTGGTGGTCACGGCGGGCCAGCAGCGCATCCGCAAGGACGGCACAGAGGTGCGCGTGGTGGAGCTGGGCAAGCAGGGCAACGGTGGTGCGGCGGCCGCAGCAACGCGGCCGGCTTCGGGCGCTTCAGGTGCTGCGACCGGGGCGGGCCAAAAGGCAGCACCAGTGGCTGATGCGCCTGCGCCTGCGCCGAGCACCTCTGCGGCATCGGCATCTCCATCTCCTGTTGCCGCCCCCTCGGGGGCCCGCGTGATGGCGGCTCGCAGCGAAACTGATCCGCTGCCCGGCCCCAACCCTTGCCAGCTGGCCGGAACCTCCAGCCGGTCCACGCCCACTGGCAGCCGCCCTCCCGTCTGACGGACTGCCTGTCGTCACCCTCTGATGCCCCTGGACTGCCATGCAACTCGCTGAAATATCGATCCGCCGGCCGGTGTTTGCCACCGTGCTGTCGCTGCTGGTGCTGCTGATTGGCGCGGTGAGCTTCACGCGTCTGTCGGTGCGCGAATACCCCAAGATCGACGAACCCGTGGTCACCGTCAGCGTGCGGTATGCGGGCGCGTCGGCCGAGGTCATCGAATCGCAGGTGACCAAGCCGCTCGAAGACTCCATCGCCGGTATCGACGCCGTGGATGTGATCACCTCCATCAGCCGGGCCGAGCAAAGCCAGATCAGCGTGCGGTTTCGCCTGGAGAAGGACGCCGACAACGCGGCGGCTGAAGTGCGCGACCGCACCGCCCGCGTGCGCAACCGCCTGCCGCTCGCGGTGGATGAGCCCGTGATTGCCAAGGTGGAGGCCGATGCATCGCCCGTGCTGTGGCTGGCCTTCAGCAGCGATACGCGCAGCCCGCTGGAGATCAACGACCTCATCAACCGCATCGTCAAGCCCCGGCTGCAGACGGTGACCGGTGTGGCCGACGTGCCGATTTACGGCGAGCGCAAATACGCCATGCGGGTGTGGCTGGACCCCGAGCGCATGGCTGGCTACCGCCTGACCACGCAGGATGTGGAAGACGCCATCCGCCGCAACAACCTGGAGCTGCCTGCGGGTCGCATTGAGTCGCAGCAGCGCGAGTTCAGCGTGACCTCCCAGACCGACCTGAAAACCCCAGCACAGTTTGCCGACATCGTGATCCGCACGGTCAACGGGTTCTCGGTGCGCGTGCGTGATGTGGCCCGGGTCGAAGAAGGCCCTGCCAGCGACCGCAGCCGCGTACGCCTCAACGGCCGCGATGCGATCTCGGTGGGCGTGATCCGCCAGGCCACGGCCAACCCGCTGGAGCTGTCCAAGGGCGTGCGTGCCATGATCCCCTTGCTTAAGG
>NZ_JADHVT010000022.1 GCF_016783915.1 Acidovorax sp. | reverse complement strand
GCACCTGGCGCTTGATCTTGCCCACCACATGCATTTCACAGGGCTTGCAGTCAAAGCGCAAGGTCAGTTTCTCCTTGCCGTTGATCAACATCAAGGGTTCGGCCTTGATGGTGCCCTGCACGCCGGTGACGCCCTTGGCCTGCTTGGGGCACAGGCTCATCGAGAAGCGAACGCAGTGTTTGGTGATCATGAGGCTGACTTCGCCTTCTTCTTCGTGCGCCTCATAGGCCGCATCGATCACCTTCACACCGTGGCGCACATAAAAGTCATGCGCCTTGTGGTTGAACACATTGCCCAGGAACGAGAGCGTGTCTTCGGGGTAGGGCGCGGGCGGCTCCACCGGTATGGCACGCGGCAGGCGGGCAAAGTTGCGGGTGCGGTTGGCCTCCAGGTCGGCCACAGCGTCGCGGCGCAGCGCATTGAGCACCGAGGCGGGCACAAACAAGGGCTGCGACAACTGCAGCGCTATGTCGTGCACCGCAAAGGCGGTAGTGCCGAAGCGGCCCAGCTGCTCGCGCAGGCTGGCCTCGGCCTTGGCGGCATCGGTGGCGGGCTGGTGGGGCTGCTGCACGGAGGCAGAGCCCACATTGCCGTCATCGTCGGTCAGCACCAAGCTGAAGCCGCTGGGCGTTTCGCTCAGGTGCGCCCACAGGCCGATGCGGCGGTCGCTCGATTTTTTCTCCAGCGTGCGCACCCAGTCCATGTCGCGGTTGCGGTTGACCTCGGTGCCCTTGCGCAGGTCCTTGAAGCCGTCCATCGGGTCCTTGGGGTACACGCGCCACTGGCCCACGCTACGGGCCGACACCGGCTCGGCCACATTGATGGCCATGCCCACCAGTTCCTTGTGCAGGTCGTAGTAGCACAGGCCGTCGCCGTTGTGCAGCACCGTGCTGGGGTCGCTCACCTCCAGTTCGACAAAGTCGGGGCCCACCTTGGTCACCCAGCCGATGGCCTGGCCGGGGTTCTTGGGACTGTCGAAGGCGCCGATGTCTTCCTTGCGACCGGTCACAAAGTAGTCGGTGAACTCGCGGTTGAAGTTCTGCAGCGGGTCGGGCGTGAAGGTGAAGGTGGTGCGCCCGCTGGAAGAGCGGCCCAGTGGACGGCCCTGGGCCTCGCGCTCTTCGATGATTTCGTCGAGCAGGGTGCGGTAGTGGGCGGTGATGTTCTTCACATAGCCCATGTCCTTGTAGCGGCCTTCGATCTTGAAGCTGCGCACACCTGCGTCGATGAGGGCGCGCAGGTTGTCGCTCTGGTTGTTGTCCTTCATGCTCAGCACGTGCTTGTCGTGTGCGATGAAGCGGCCCTGCGCGTCCGTGACCTGGTAGGGCAGGCGGCAGGCCTGGCTGCAGTCGCCCCGGTTGGCGCTGCGCCCTGTCTGCGCATGGCTGATGTTGCACTGGCCGCTGTAGGCCACACACAGCGCGCCGTGGATGAAGAACTCGATGTTGGCACGGCCGGGTGCATCGACCGGGCCCAGTGCCTTGTGCACGGCCGCTATCTGCTGCACCGTGAGTTCGCGCGCCAGCACGATCTGCGACAGGCCAGCGTCTTGCAAAAACCGCGCTTTTTCGGGCGTGCGGATGTCGGTCTGGGTGCTGGCGTGCAGCTGGATGGGGGGCAAGTCGATTTCGAGCAAGCCCATGTCCTGGATGATGAGCGCATCGGCCCCAGCCTCGTACACCTGCCAGGCCATTTGGCGCGCGGCCTCCAGCTCGTCGTCGCGCAGAATGGTGTTGAGCGTGATGAAGATACGGCTGTTGAAGCGGCGCGCGTGTTTCACCAAGCGCTCGATGTCGCGGATGTCATTGCCCGCGCTGGCGCGTGCGCCAAAGGCGGGGCCGCCGATGTAGACGGCGTCGGCGCCGTGGTTGATGGCTTCGATGCCAATGTCTGCGTCGCGCGCGGGCGAGAGCAGTTCGAGCTGGTGGGGCAGAAGGGACATGGGGCGTGATTATCCCAGCGCACCCCGCAGCGTGGGTGGGGGAGGGCTGCCTATTAGCGCGGTTAATGCTGGAGCAAATTGCTAAGTTTGCTTAGCAAGTGCGGAAAATGGCCGCTGGCATGGCTAGGATGCGAGGCTTGTTGTGTACAAGATCGGTGCACAACATGCCTGCTTTGACTGAATTTGGAGACTTCGTACCGTGCTGCGCCCCGTTTTTGCTTCCTTGCCCCTGTTTCGAATTTCTGCCCTGACCGCCATTGCCATGGCCGCAAGCGTGGCCTCTGCGCAAGACGTGCAAATCGTCAAGATCGCCCATGCGGGCCCGGTGTCGGGTGGCATTGCCCACATCGGCAAGGACACGGAAAACGGTGTGCGCCTGGCCATTGACGACCTCAACACCCAGAACCTCGTCATCGGCGGCAAGAAGATCAAGTTTGAAATCGCGGCCGAAGACGACGCGGGCGACCCACGCCAGGCCACCGCCGTGGCGCAGAAGCTGTGCGACCAGAAGGTGGCAGGCGTGGTGGGGCACCTGCAGTCTGGCACGTCCATTCCCGCGTCGGCCGTCTACGCCAAGTGCGACCTGCCACACATCACGGCCTCGGCCTCCAACCCCGACCTGACCAAGCCCGGCCACAAGACCACCTTCCGCCTGATCGCCAACGACAACGCGCTGGGTGCTGCGCTGGCGCTGTTTGGTGCGGACCACCTCAAGCTCAAGAGCGTCGCCATCATCGACGACCGCACGGCCTACGGCCAGGGCGTGGCCTCGGTCTTCAAGGCCACGGCGCAACAAAAGGGCCTGAAGGTGGTGGCCGAGGAGTTCACCAACGACAAGGCTACCGACTTCATGGCCATCCTCACCGCCATCAAGAACAAGAGGCCCGACGCGATCTTCTACGGCGGCCTCGACGCTCAAGCCGGCCCCATGCTGCGCCAGATGGAGCAACTGGGCCTGGGCAACGTGAAGTATTTTGGCGGTGACGCGCTGTGCACCGAAAAGCTGCCCGAACTGTCGGGCAAGACCCCCGCGCTGAAGAATGTGACCTGCGCCACCGGCGGTGCGTCGGTGGACAAGATGCAGGGCGGCGCCGACTGGAAGAAGCGCTACGACGCCAAGTTCCCGGGCCAGTTCCAGATCTACAGCCCCTACGCCTATGACGCCGCCATGGTGCTGGCCGACGCCATGAAACGCGCCAATTCGGTGGACCCCAAGGTCTTCACCCCCTTCTTGGCCAAGACCGAATACAAGGGCGTGACTGCCAACATCGCCTTCACCGCCAAGGGTGAGCTGACGACACCCGCTGTGACCTTGTACACGTTCAAGGACGGCAGCCGCGTGGCATTGAACTGAGGTCACTCTCCTGCGTTGCTTCAGTGACTCCTGACCCAACGGCCGCTCCATGCGGCCGTTTTTGCGTGCGGCGTTTGGCTTTACAGTCAGATCCCATCGCAAGAACCCGCGGGCCGCCGGTGCCCGCCAAGGAGCCCAGGTATGCGCGCAATGTTTGGATTGGTCGGACTGGTGGTAGTGCTGGCCATCGTGGGCCTGCTGGCCAAGAAGCAACTGGCGGCCACGCGTGCCCCCATGCCAGCGTTGCAGACCGCCACGGGCGCAGTGGGGCCCGCCTCGGCGCCCACGGGCACGGTGCGCGAGCAGAGTCAACAGATGCAACAGCAGGTCAAGCAGCAGGTGGAAGGCCTGATGCAACAGGCACGCCCCATGCCCGAGGATGATAAAAAATGAACCAAATCGGCTGTAGGTGCAAGTATTTCATGCACCGATAGCTATTAAAAACATAGCAATGGATATCGATCACGACGCACACTGGATGCGCTTGGCGCTGGCCGAGGCGCAATCTGCAGCCAGCGCTGGCGAGGTGCCCGTGGGCGCCATCGTGGTCAAGGACGGCCAGGTCATCGCCACCGGCCGCAACGCCCCGGTGGAAGGCCACGACCCCACGGCCCATGCCGAGATTGTTGCCCTGCGTGCCGCGGCGCAGCGGCTCTCCAACTACCGGCTCGACGGCTGCAGCCTGTACGTGACGCTGGAGCCCTGCGCCATGTGCAGTGGCGCTATGTTGCATGCCCGGCTGGCAAGGGTGGTGTTTGGCGCGATGGAGCCCAAGACGGGGGCGGCAGGCTCGGTGCTCAACCTGTTTGGCCATGCCGAGATCAACCACCAGACGCAGGTGCAGGGCGGGGTACTGGCCGATGAGTGCGGTGAACTGCTCAGCGGGTTTTTCCGCCAGCGCCGCCACCAACAACGTGCAGAGGCACTGGCCCGCCACCCCTTGCGTGACGATGCCCTGCGCACGCCCGATGCGGCGTTTGCCAGCCTGCCGGGCTACCCCTGGGCTCCCCACTACGTCAGCGACCTGCCGAGCCTGGCAGGCCTGCGCTTGCACTATCTGGACGAAGGTCCCCGTGATGCGAAGCGCACTTGGCTGTGCCTGCATGGCAACCCGGCCTGGAGCTACCTGTACCGCCGCATGCTGCCCACTTTTCTCGCAGCGGGCGATCGAATTGTGGCGCCCGACCTGGTCGGTTTTGGCAAAAGCGACAAGCCCAAGAAGGAGGGCGCGCACCAGTTCGAATGGCACCGTCAGGTGTTGCTGGAGCTGATCGAGCGGCTGGACCTGCGTAACGTGGTGCTGGTGGTGCAGGACTGGGGTGGCATCCTGGGTCTCACACTGCCCATGGCGATGCCCGAGCGGTTTGGCGGCCTGCTGGTGATGAACACGCTGCTGGCCACAGGCGATGCGCCGTTGCCCCAGGGCTTTGTGGACTGGCGCGCGATGTGCCGGGACAAGCCGCTGTACGGGGTAGGGCGCCTGCTGGCACGCGGCAACCCGCACCTGAGCGCTGCGGAATGCGCAGCCTACGATGCCCCCTTTCCGGACAAAGGTTATCGGGCTGCGCTGCGTGCGTTCCCTGAACGTGTCCCTGCCGCCCTGGATGACGCCGGTGCGGCGCTGTCGCGTGCAGCCCGCGATTTCTGGCAGCACCAGTGGCCAGGCCGCAGCCTGATGGTGTTGGGGGCGCAAGACCCCGTGCTGGGGCTGCCCACCATGCGGGCGCTGCAGCACCACATCCGTGGATGCCCCGAGCCGGTGGTGCTGCCCCATGCGGGCCACTTTGTTCAGGAGCATGGCGAGGCCATTGCCGCACAGGCTGTGGAATACTTCACTTACTGATGTGCCCGCTGGCGCCCCATGATTGCATGGGGCACCGGGCATCCCCCTGTTTACGGAGCAGGCCCCACCGGGGCCTGAGCGCTTTGCACGACCACCATCACGACCCCTCGCAGTGCGACCACGACCACGGTCCCAAGCACATCTACATCTACTCGCCTTCCAGTGCAGTGCGCGACAAGGCCGCCTTCAAACGGGGCATCGCCCGTCTCAAGGCCCAGGGCCATGAGGTGGAGGTGGATGTGGACGCACTGGCCACACACACACGCTTTGCGGGCGACGACGCCACCCGGCTGGCCGCCATCCACCGTGCAGCGGCCAGTGGCGCCGATGTGGCGCTGATCTCGCGCGGGGGCTATGGCCTCACGCGCATCCTGCCGGGCATCCGCTACAAGGCGGTGGCCAAGGCCGTCGAAAAGGGCACCCACTTTGTGGGCGTGAGCGACTTCACCGCCTTTCAGCTCGCCGTGCTGGCCAAAACCGGGGCCACCACCTGGGCGGGGCCGTCGCTGGGGGCCGATTTTGGCGTGGAGGGCGCGCCCGACGACATCATGGAAGCCTGCTTTGACGACCTGCTGACCGGCCACGGCGAAGGCACGGGCTGGCGCATGCACAAGGAAAAGCCCCATGCCACTACCGGCAAGCCTGCTGTGCCCAACGTCTATGTGAAAAGCGCCACCCTGTGGGGCGGCAACCTGGCCGTGCTGGCTTCGCTGGTGGGGACGCCGTACTTCCCGCAGGTCAAGGGTGGGGTGCTGTTTGTGGAGGATGTGCACGAGCATCCCTACCGCGTTGAGCGCATGCTGACCCAGCTGCTGCACGCCGGTGTGCTGGCCCAGCAGAAAGCCGTGGTACTGGGGCAGTTCACCAACTTCAAGTTGGCGCCGCACGACAAGGGCTACAAGCTCCAGTCGGTGGTGGACTGGCTGCGCACCCAGATCAAGGCGCCCGTGCTTACCAACCTGCCGTTTGGGCATGTCGAGACCAAGGTGCTGCTGCCCGTGGGCGCAACAGTTTCGTTGTCGGTGGAAGAGCGTGATGCGCTGATCTATTGGGGCCACCAGCACTGAACAGGCGGCGCTAACCCGGGGCTGCTGCGTGGCACGATGCCGGTGCAGCGCATTGACTGGCCCCGGCCGTCAGGGCTGCAATCTCAGGGTTTCAGAGGTGCGCGCGGGGTGCGTTGGGCATTTGTGGCACCCGCAGCGACAGCGGCAACTGCCCCTGGAACATCGGCGTGACCTGGTCCAGCACCGTCTGTGCGATGGCCTCGCCGCGCAGCAGGGTGAGTGTGTCGAGCAAATCGCTGCGCAGGTACCACAGCGCCTCGATATCGCCCGCATAGCGCAGGCGCATGTTCATGCGCGCCACTTCGCAGCCGGTGAGCCCCATCAGGCTTTGCAACATGGCACGCCGCACCTCTTCCAGACCCTGGTCGCGCACCCAGGCCGTCGACGACGGCTTGTCACGACCGAGCAGGTCGTGCAGGTTGTTGCGGAGATTGGGCTTGTTCCAGCGCATGGGCGGAGGGCAGTGCGGTTCTTGTAACAGGGTCGATCAAAGTAAGCGGGAGTGAGGATTGATGCAAGGGCGGCGCTCCTGTTTTTGCATAAAGACAACACAGCGCGCCCGTTTGTAGCGAACTTTTACGCATTCTTCCCGGATGTTTGCAGCGAGCTGACAGCGCAGCGCACGGTGTTCCAAGGCCCAGGGAGGCCCCACGCCATTCGGGCGTTCGCGTGACCGTGTGGTGCATGTCCTGCCGTGCACCTGGGTACCAACACGGCCGAAGGCGGCTCAAAACGGGGGGCGTGTGCGGTCTGCAAAGACCTCAGCGCAGGATTGTTGACGCTTTGGTAGATGCGTCTTCGTTGAGCTTGCACTAAACTGGTTCACATGATGTTACTAATGGGCCGTCGTTCATGAGTGTGTTGTCGACGGTGGTCTTCGCCGACATTTCAGGCAGCACCTCGTTGTATGAAACGCTGGGCAACGAGCGCGCCACAGAGGCGGTGACCCAAGTCACGCAGTGGATCAGTGACACCATCGAGGCACATGCGGGCCGTGTGGTCAAGAAGCTGGGCGACGGTGTGTTGTGTGTTTTTGGCGATGCGGCCAGTGCTGTGACTGCCACCACGCACATGCTGCGCCAGCACAAGGCGCGTCTGGACCGTTGGCCACAGCCATTGCGCATGGACATTCGCGTGGGCGTGGCCAGCGGTGAGGTGGTCGATGTGGACGGCGACTGCTACGGTGATGCCGTCAACGTGGCCTCCCGCCTGTGTGAGCGCGCGGGCCCGGCCGAGATCTGGGCTACCGAGACGGCAGTGCTGTTGGCGGGCGTGGCGCCTGACGTGTGGTACCGCAAGCTCGGCCTGATGGAGATCCGTGGCAAGGCCGAGTTGCAGATGCTCTACCAAGTGGAATGGCGCGAGAATGAAGAGCCCGACTCGCTCACCATGCAGGCGGCGCTGGTCAGCAGTTTTGCGCCGGCCGATTCCATCCTGGGGCAGATCCAGTTTTCCTGGCACGGCGTAGATATGTCGTTCACCTCGTCGGATGCGCCTGTGCATGTGGGGCGTGCTACCCATGCACAGCTGTGCATCAACGACCCCCGTGTGTCGCGTCTGCATGCGCGCATCGACTGGCGCAACAGCGGCTTTGTGCTCACCGATATGAGCAGCTTTGGCACCTGGGTGCAGTTTGACGGCAGCGACTCGCCAGTGCGGCTGCGCCGCGATGCCTGCATCCTGCATGGCACGGGGCAGATTGCGCTGGGGGTTCCATTTACCGAGCCCAGTGCTCCGGTCATGAACTTTCAGGTCGCCGGTACCCGCGTTCACCTGGGCTGAGTCCTTCGGCCGCCACCGACGGCTGTCACTGTGTGGTGGGTTTCCGGTCGGGGCGCAACCTGCATTTACTTCCGAATCAATACAAATAACCCACAAGAATCAGGAGACATGAGACATGGCGTGGATGAAGCGAACGGCCGTCGGGCTGGTGGTTGCGGCATTGCTGGCCGGCACGGTGGCTGCGGTGTATGTGCAGCGCAGCTTTGCGGCGCTGGATGGCAAGCTGGTCGTCAAGGGCCTGCGCCAAGCCGTGCAGGTGCAGCGCGATGGCGCTGACGTTACCCACATCCGCGCGCAGTCTCCGCAAGACGCCTGGTTTGCCATGGGCTACGTGCATGCGCAGGAGCGCACCTGGCAGCTGGAGTTCAATCGCCGCTTGATGCACGGCGAGCTGTCCGAGGTGTTCGGGCCCGCCACGCTGGAGACCGACAAGCTCATGCGCACGCTGGACATCATGGGCACGGCCAAGCGGCAGTATGCAGGTCTGCCGTTGTATGCCCAGGAGGCCCTGCAGGCCTACAGCCAGGGCATCCACGCTTTCCACCAAAACCGCCCCCAGGCGCTGTCGCCTGAGTTTCATATTCTGGGCGTTCAGCCTGGCGGGGTCGCAGGCGCGGTTTGGGAGCCAGAAGACAGTGTGGGTTGGGCGCTGATGATGGCCCTGGACCTGGGAGGCAACTGGGGCAACGAGTTTGCGCGGCTGTCCATCGCCAAAACGCTGGACACCGAGCGCTTGTGGCAACTGATGCCACCGTACCCGGGGGAGCGCCCCGCTGCCTCGGCCGACCTGGCCGCGTTGTACCTGCAGTTGGGGGTGTACCGGGCCACCGATGCCAGCGCTTCTGCTGCACCGGCGGCCGCCGCTGAACCGGTCGACCGGGGAGCTGCATCTGCTGCGCTGGGCGACGGGCCTTTGTCCCGCCAGATCAGTGCCGGCATGCTGGCCTGGACTGATGAGCTCACGCGCAACGCGGGCACCAACGAAGGCAAGGGCAGCAACAACTGGGTGTTGGCGGGCACCCGTACCGTGAGTGGCAAACCGCTGCTGGCCAACGACCCGCACCTGGGCCTGTCGGCACCCGCCATCTGGTACTTTGCGGGCTTGCAGGCGCCCGCAGGCCAGGCGTCTGACGGCACCCCCATGGGCGCCATCGACGCGGTGGGCGCCACCTTGCCCGGCATGCCCTTTGTGGTGCTGGGCCGTACGGACAAAGTGGCCTGGGGCTTCACCAACACCGGCCCCGATGTTCAGGACCTGTACCTGGAGCAGATCAACCCCGCAGACGCCTCGCAGTACCGCACGCCCGAGGGCTGGACGCCCTTCACGGTGCGCAACGAAACCATTCGCGTGAAAGGGCAGGCCGATGTCGCCCTGAAGGTGCGCAGCACGCGGCACGGCCCCGTGTTGAGCGACGCACAGAAGTCGCATGCGGACGTGCTGGACCTCGGCAAATACGTGCTGGCGCTGCGCTGGAGCGCGCTCGATGCCGACAACCAGACGGTGCTGGCGGGCCTCCAGACCAATCAGGCGAAATCGGTGGACGCGTTGTTCGCGGCCCTCTCGCACTATCACTCGCCGATGCAGAACGTGGTGGCGGCCGATGACCAGGGCAACATCCGTTTCAAGGCCGCTGGCCGCGCGCCTGTGCGAGACCCTGCCAACGACATCCGGGGCGTGGCGCCGTCACCGGGCTGGGACGCCCGGTACGACTGGAAGGGCTGGCTGCCGTATGACCAGACGCCCGAGGACAATGGCGCCCGGGGCTGGATTGCCACCGCCAACCAGCGGGTGACTGCGCCGGACTATCCCCACTACCTGACCCAAGACTGGGCCTTGCCCTACCGCTACGAACGCATTGCGCAGCTGATCGAGGCGACTGACAAGCACGATGCCGCGAGCATGCAGGCCATCCACCGCGATGTGACCTCGCTGGCCACACGCAGGCTGCTACCCTACCTGCAGCAGGCCAAGTCATCGCACCCGCTGGCAACGGCTGCGCAAGAGCAGCTCCAAGGCTTTGACGGCGTGATGGATGCGGGCAAGGCTGCGCCCCTGGTGTTTGCCGCATGGACCGACGAGCTGGCGCGCGGCCTGATCGTGCCGCGCATCGGCGAGGCACGATTCACCGCGACCTATGGCAAACGCGACTACCGGGCCGCGCTGGAGGGCATCCTGGAGCGCAACGACACTTGGTGGTGCCAGCCCGCATCGTGTGCAGAGCAGTCGGCCGCAGCACTGGGACGCGCGCTCGACCGGCTGCAGGCGGCCTACGGCGCAGACCCCGCGCAATGGCGCTGGGGCGCGGCGCACCCGGCACTCAGCGTGCACCGGCCGTTTGGCAATGTGCCTGCACTGGCCCGCTTTTTTGACGTGAGCGAGCCATCGCATGGCGACGCCTACACCGTCAATGTGGGGCAGTACAACGCGGGCGAAGCCAAGGGCCCGTTTGTGAACCGCCACGCCGCATCGCTGCGCGCGGTGTACGATCTGGCCGACCTGGAGCAGTCGCGCTTCATCTACCAGACCGGACAAAGTGGCCTGGTGTTTTCGCCGCGTTACCGCGACATGAGCAGCACCTGGGCGCAGACGGGCTACCGCGCCCTGCAGCGCCAGCCTGCACGCTGGGCCCACGAATTGACGCTGGCCCCCGCACCGGCGGCGCAGTAACCACTGCTGGAGATCACCATGGGTTTTGTTCCGCTGATCGAGGTGACCCGGGGCGACCTCGCCGAATGCCAGCACTGGGGCGCCGTGGCGGTGGCCGATTGCCAAGGCCGTGTGCTGGCGCAGGTGGGCGACCCGTACACGGTCACGTTCACGCGCTCCACCATCAAGGCATTTCAGGCCCTGCCGTTCTTGCAGTCTGGCGGGGCCCAGGCGCTGGGCTGGGGCGTGAGCGAACTGGCCCTGCTATGCGCCAGCCACAACGGAGAGCCCATGCATGTGCAGCAGGTTGAGCGCATGCTGGACAGCGTGGGGCAGAACTACCACGTTCTGCGCTGCGGGTGCCATCGGCCGCTGTTTGCGGAACTGGGCCACGGCGTGCTGCCAGACGGATTAGTACCCGACGAGCGCCACAACAACTGCAGCGGCAAACACGCGGGTTTTGTCGCCCATTGTGTGCAGCAGGGCTGGCCGCTCGACAACCATCTGGACCCTGCGCACCCGTTGCAGCGGGCGATTCGTGAGCGGGTGGCGCAGGCAGTGGGGCTGGCGCCTGAGCAACTGGCCATGGGCATCGATGGCTGCTCCGCCCCCAACTACGCCATGCCGCTCGCTCACCTGGCCCGTGGCTATGCGCGCCTGGCGGGTGGGGCGCCCGACACGGATCTGGACCGGAGCCTGACCGCACTGGCCGATGCCATGGTGCAACGCCCGGAGCTGGGCTCCGGCACCGGTCGGCACGACCTGGATTTCATGCGGGCAGGGCGGGGCGACTGGGTCTCGAAGACCGGGGCCGACGGGGTGCAGGTGGTGGGCAGCCGCAGCCGTGGCGAGGCCTTTGCCCTCAAGATCATGGACGGCAACATGGCGGCGCAGGTGGCGGCTGCGGTGGAGGTGATGGACCAGCTGGGATGGCTGGACCCCGCCCAGCAAGAGGCACTGGCGCCGCGCAGAAACGCGGTCATCCGCAATGCCAAGGGGCTGGTGGTGGGCGGCCGCCGGCCGGTCTTTCGCTTGCAACGCGCAGCGGCTTGAGTCTGGGCGACGTCTGGGTGGCTACCGCCGGAAGTGCCGGTTCCTGCTCCCACGGCGTGTTGGGCAGAGAATTTGAGTGAAATCGGCCGGTAGCGCACTATTCATATGTGCTGGCTGCTTCAAAAAATGTAGCAAAAGGCTCGGTATCCGGCAGCACGTAGATCACCCCTGGCGTCCGCCCAAACCAGGGCGCGATGAACTGGTCGTAGAACGCTGCGGGTGCGTTCACACAGCCATAGCTGATGCGTTTTTCTCGGGTGCTGGAGCTTGCCAGGCGCTGTAGGCGGCGCTCTGCGGCGCTCACGCTGCGCACCCGATGCAGTGAGACGGCAGCGTCGTAGTCGATCCACACAATGTCTTCACCCTGCAGGTTGCGGCCGGGCTCGGTCACAAAGCGGCCTGCAGGGGTGGTACGTTCGTGCGGACGGATGTGGGCCAGCGGCTTGGCCCCGATGCCCATGGCTGTGCGGTCGCCTGCAGCGGCACCCAGCAGCACGGGCGCGCTGCCCAGCCATTGGGCCTGGGCAGAAAACACGTGGATGCGCGCAGCGGGCTTGTCGATCACGGCAAACGGCAAGCCCTGGTGGTCGGCCGTCGCAGCGGACCAGCGCACCAGCTGGCGCACCCTGGCCGATGCGTCGTCGGGCAGCGCCAGGGCGGTCCCCGGAGCGGCCAGCGCACCAGCCACCGTGATAAGCGCAAGTCTGCGGTCCATAGAGAAGAGCATGTGGGCTGTTCAGATCGCCAAAAGTGAATGCGGCGGGGGCGCTCCGGCGCGGTGCAGCGCCCATGCGCTTGGGGAGTGGCCACACCAGCCGTTCGCCGCTTTGTCCTTCCGGCATGGTGAACCAGGTCACAGAAGGCGTTCACCCGGTTTGCCGCAGCGGCCAATGCCCCCAATAATGCCTGCATCCGTGACTTCCGCGAAGCCCAGGGCTTCGAATCACCATGCTTGACCGTCTTCGCAAAGCACTGCATCTGTCTGGCGGCGCGACTGCCACACGACCTGTGTCCAATCAAGAGGTGGTCCGGTGGGCAGCCACCCAGCGCCTGGCGATCGTGCCGCAGTCGGTAGAGGGGCATTTTGATCTGGGGGGCGACTTGGGCGCTCGTCCGTGGCGGCTGGAGTGTGGCAACCCTACGCGCGACTACGTACACGGCCTGGAGCTGCGAGGGCGCGCCGATCTGGGAGTGGACCCCGATGCGGCGGTGATGGTGCTGAACCGCCCCTTGCAGGAGTCCCTGGAGGGCAACGCCTACAACGCCATCACCGACACATTGCAGACCACGGTGAATGCCAGCCTGCCCGAGGAAATGCGCTGGCTGGCCATGTATGAAGAGGTAGCCTGGCCGGGGCTGCCGGCCTCGTTCCGTAAGCACTTTGCGGTGGTGGCCGAGCGCATGGAGACCGCGCAGCGCTGGATCCATGCGCCCGTCGTGTCTCAACTGCTCAACATAGTCGAAGGCGAGGGCGGCGAAGTGCGAGCGCAGTCGCCGCTGCTGTTGATGCTGGTACGTGGCAAGGTATACCTGCGCATGGAGCATACCCAGCGCAGCCTGAAGGAAATCGCCCAGGCTACGCAATTGCTACTGGCGGCTGCCCAAGGGGCTTTGCAGAACCTGCCGCACCCTTCGCCTGCTGATGCACAGGCGCAGGACGCAGCAAGGCCATAGGGGCGCCGTGAGTGCGCCGTAGGTGCGCTTCAGCTACCGCGTGTCACCGGCACTGCGGCGTCGCGGCCGTAGCTGCCGTACTTGCCCAGCTCCCACTTGGCAATGGCGTTGCGGTGCACTTCGTCCGGGCCATCGGCAAAACGCAGGGTGCGCGCACCGGCGTAGGCGTAGGCCAGGGGGAAGTCGTCAGACATGCCGCCGCCGCCGTGCACCTGCATGGCCCAGTCGATCACCTGGCAGGCCATGCTGGGGGCCACTACCTTGATCATCGCGATTTCGGTTTTGGCAACCTTGTTGCCGGCCACGTCCATCAGCCACGCAGCCTTGAGCGTGAGCAGACGGGCCATATCGATCTTGCAGCGGGCCTCGGCAATACGCTCCTGCGTCACCGTCTGCTGGGCCACGGTCTTGCCAAAGGCCACGCGCGACGAAGCGCGCTTGCACATCAGCTCGAGGGCACGTTCAGCCAGGCCGATGAGGCGCATGCAGTGGTGGATGCGTCCGGGGCCCAGGCGACCTTGGGCGATCTCGAAGCCACGGCCTTCACCCAGCAGAATGTTGGATACTGGCACACGTACGTTCTCGAAGGTCATCTCGACGTGACCGTGAGGCGCGTCGTCATAGCCCAGCACGTTCAGCGGACGGATGATCTTGATGCCGTGGGTGTCGGCGGGCACCAGTACCATGCTCTGCTGTGAATGGCGGGGGGCTTCGGGATCGGTCTTGCCCATGGTGATGAACACGGCGCAGCGCGGGTCGGCAGCACCGGAGATCCACCACTTGCGGCCGTTGATCACATACTCGTCGCCCTGGCGCTCAATGCGCGTTTCGATGTTGGTGGCGTCGCTCGATGCCACGTCGGGTTCGGTCATCGCGAACGCGGAGCGGATCTTGCCTTCGAGCAGCGGCTTGAGCCAGCGGGCCTTGTTGGCATCGTCACCGTAACGGGCAATGGTTTCCATGTTGCCGGTGTCTGGTGCGGAGCAGTTGAACACCTCACTGGCCCATGGCACACGACCCATGATTTCTGCCAGCGGTGCGTATTCCTGGTTGGTCAGCCCTGCACCGGCGTAGCCCGATGCTGCGGCGCTATCGACCGGGAGAAACAGGTTCCACAACCCGGCGGCCTGGGCCTTGGGCTTGAGGTTCTCGATGGTGTTCAGCGCGCTCCAGCGCTTGCCCGCAGCCGTGTTGGCGGTCAGTTCGTCTTTGTAGGCAGACTCGTTCGGATAGATGTGGTCATCCATGAACTGGAGCAGCTTGGCCTGCAGTTCCTTGGTTTTGGGCGAGTAGTCAAAGTCCATGGGTTTCTTCTCCGTTGGTAATCGTGGGGCGGCGCTTGGCGTTGCGTCGCGTGTTCAGTCGCGCTGCGCAAACGACCAGGCCAGCTGGGCCATGGGTCGTGCGGTATCGCCTGAGGCCTTGGCCTGGGCGCTGGAGGCCGTGCCGGCCTCTACCCGCTTGGCAATGCCTTGCAGGATGGCCGCTATGCGGAACATGTTGTAGGCGAGATAGAAGTTCCAGTCCGCGCGCAAGGCTTCAGGCGTGGCGATGCCGGTACGCTCGCAGTACTTGCGGATGTAGGTGTCTTCGTCGGGAATGCCCAGCGCGCCTATGTCCAGCCCTGCAATACCGCGCCCGAGCGAGGCAGGAATGTGCCAGCTCATACAGTGGTAGCTGAAGTCGGCCAGCGGGTGGCCCAGCGTGGACAGCTCCCAGTCGAGCACAGCAATCACGCGCGGCTCGGTGGGGTGGAACATCAGGTTGTCCAGGCGGTAGTCGCCGTGCACGATGGACACATGGCCCTCGTCCCGCGCGCTGGCGGGCATGTTGGCGGGCAACCACTCCATCAGACGGTCCATCTCTTCGATGGGTTGCGTGATGGACGCCATGTATTGCTTGCTCCAACGGCCGATCTGGCGGTCAAAGTAGTTGCCGGGTTTGCCATAGCTGGCCAGGCCCCGGTCCGCAAACTTCACGGTGTGCAGTGCGGCAATCACGCGGTTCATCTCGTTGTAGATGTCACCGCGCTCGGCGGGCGTCATCCCTGGCAAAGATTGGTCCCACAGCACGCGGCCCTGCATGCACTCCATCACGTAAAAGGCACGGCCGATCACCGATTCGTCCTCGCACAGCACGAACATGCGGGGCACTGGCACGTCGGTGCCGTACAGGCCACTCATCACCGCGAATTCGCGTTCGATGGCGTGGGCCGAAGGCAGCAGTTTGGCCACGGGTCCCGGCTTGGCGCGCATCACGTAGCTGGTGCCGGGGGTGATGAGTTTGTAGGTGGGATTGGACTGCCCACCCTTGAACATCTCCACCGTCAGCGGGCCAACAAAGCCCTCCATGTTCTTGGAGAGCCATGCAGTCAGCGTTTCGATGTCGAAGGCGTGCTGATCGGAGACAGGGCGGGTGCCGACGAAATGGTCAAAGTTGCTCATGGAGGGGCGGATGAATGTTCGGGCAGTCAGTGGTTGTGTAAGTGGGTCAGTTGTCGGTTTCGGCGATGCGCATCAGTGCTTCGCGGTCACGCACGACCAGGCCGCCCGGCTCGATGCGGATGGCGTCCTCGCGTTCCATGGCCTTGAGCTCCTGGTTCACTCGCTGGCGCGAGGCGCCCAGCAGTTGTGCCAGTTCTTCCTGTGCCAGTTGCAGACCGATGCGCATCTCGCTGCCGTCCGACAGGCTGGGAATACCGTAGCTGCGAACTAGATGCACCAACTGCTTGGCCAGCCGCGCGCGCAGGGGCAGGGTGTTGAGGTCTTCCACCAGGCCGTACAGCTGGCGAATGCGCCTCGCATGCAGGCGCAGCATGGCTTCGTAAAACTCGGTGTGCGCTGCAAGAATTTTCTTGAAGTCGGCCTTGGCCACGCACAGGATGGTGGTGTCGCCATGTGCATAGGCGTCGTGCGTGCGCCGGTCCCCGTCGAAGATCGCCACGTCGCCGAACCAAATGCCCGGCTCCACATACGTCAGCGTGATCTGCTTGCCCGAGATGGAGGTGGAGCTCACCCGTACCGCACCACGCGCGCACGCAATCCACTCCTCGGGCGGGTCGCCGCGTGCGGCAATGAGGCCGCCGTCCTTGAAGCGTTTGACATATGCACATCGGAGGATGTCGTGGCGTAGCGAAGGTGAAAGGGATGAAAACCAGCGACCGGAGTTGATCGCTTCACGTTCTTCGATAGTAAGAATCGGGTCGTCCATGGCCTGTCTTTTGGGTGACTAGAAACAGGCCCATTGTCGCGTCAGGGACCTGCGCAATGCGTCAGGGTTGTCACCTGCGTGTCTGCCCGTAGGCCAAAAGAAAACCCCCGGCGCTAGGTGGCAGCGTGCCGGGGGTTGTTGGGCCTGTGAAAGGGGATCTCTGCAGGCGTCTGCCGCGCAGTGCTACTCGTAGCGGGGCACACGCTTTTCAAGGAACGCAGAGATGCCCGCCTCGCCGTTGGCGTGGTGCAGGTTCTTGACGAAGTGGTCGCGCTCATGGGCCAGGTGGTGCGTGAGCTGGGCATGGGGGGCTTCGTTCAGCAGCTCCTTGATGCTGGCCAGCGCATTGGGTGCACGGGTATTGAGCTGCTCGGCCAGCGCCAGGGCTGTGTCGAGTGCGTTGCCTGCTTCGGCAATGCGGTTGACCAAGCCCAGTGCGTGCAGGCGTTCTGCGCCGATGCGGTCACCACACATGAGGATCTCGGTGGCAATCTGGCGAGGCAGGGCCTGGGCCAGGCTCCAGCTGGCCCCACCATCGGGCGACAGTGCCACGTTGCTGTAGGCCATCACAAACACGGCATTGCGGGCCGCCACGATGAAGTCGCAGGCCAGCGCCAGCGAAAACCCTGCACCAGCCGCAGCTCCCTCCACGGCCGCAATCACCGGCTTGGGGTAGGTGCGGATGGTCTCGATCCAGTTGTGCAGGCCTTCGATGCTTTGTGCCTGCACCTCTGGCGCTTGCTGGCGGTTGGCCAGCAGGCGCTGCAGATTGCCGCCCGAGCAGAACATGCCATCGGCGCCCGTGATGACTACGCTGCGGATGTCGGGGCTGCTCTCGGCCACGCCCAGCGCCTCCACGCCCGCTGCATACATCACCGGGTCGATGGCATTGCGCCGCTCGGGGTTGCGAAGGGTCAGGATAAGGGTCTGGCCCTGACTGGTGCTCTGGAGTTCTGCGGGCATGGTGGTCTTCAGTGAGGTGGCCGTGGTGCTTGGCGATCAGTCTTCTTCGACATGGCTCAGGCTCAGGCCAATCGCACCCCGTCGGCGCAGCCATGGGCTGGGGCGGTAGCGTGTGTCGCCATACACGGTCTGCATGTTGAACAACACCTCCAGGATGTTGGTGGGGCCCCAGCGGTCGCCCATGGCCAACGGGCCCAATGGGTAGCCCAGGCCCAGGGTCACAGCGGTTTCCAGGTCCTTGGGGGAGCAGATGCGTTGCTGGCAGATGTCGCTGGCGATGTTGACGATGGTGGCCACCACACGCTGCGTGACAAAGCCGCCGCTGTCGCGGATCACGCTCACGGCCTTGCCGTCGCGGGCAAACAGCGCATGCGCTGCGTTGCGGATGTCCACGCGGGTGGCGGGGTTGGTGGCCAGCACGCGGCGCTTGGTCGCGGCGTCATCGATGAGCATGTCGATGCCGATGGTGCGCGCCGGGTCCAGGCGCTCCACAACCGCCACGGTGGTGATGTCAAACCCCAGCGGCGCGACCAGCGTGATGGCCTGGGGCGAGGGCGACTGGCCGGTTTCGATGGCGGCGCCCAGGTCCTTGAGCAGCTGGTACAGCTCCGCGCGGCGCGCGGCACGGGGCGAAACCCACACGGGGGGAATCTCTGCCACCACAGGCGGCGGCGCCTCTGCCGGTATCTGCGCCACGCCGTCCACGTAGCGGTAAAAGCCTTCGCCCGCCTTCTTGCCCACCACGCCGCCTGCCAGGCGCTGCGCGGTGATCACACTGGGGCGAAAGCGCGGCTCGTCGTAGTACTGGCGGTAGATGGATTCCATCACCGGGTGGGAGACGTCCAGCGCCGTCAGGTCCATCAATTCAAAGGGGCCGAGCTTGAAGCCGACCTGGTCGCGCAGGATGCGGTCGATGGTGGCGAAGTCGGCCACGCCTTCGCCCACGATGCGCAGGGCCTCTGTGCCAAAGCCGCGCCCGGCGTGGTTCACGATGAAGCCGGGGGTGTCTTGTGCCTGAACGGGGGTGTGTCCCATTTCCCTGGCATATGCGGCCAGCGCAGTGCAGATCGCTGGATCTGTCTTGAGGCCCGCAATCACCTCCACCACCTTCATCAGCGGAACAGGGTTGAAGAAATGGAACCCAGCCAAGCGTTCTGGTCGCTTGAGTGCTGCACCAATGGCTGTCACGGACAGGGAGGACGTGTTGGTGGCCAGCACTGCATCGGCGCGCACAACCCCTTCGAGTTCGACGAAGAGGGCTTGTTTTGCGTCCAGCCGTTCTACGATGGCTTCCACCACCAGGTCGCAGGCCACCAGGTCAGCCGCTGTCTTGACGGGGTGCAGCCGTGCAGTCAGCGCGCCGGCCTGCTCCGCATCAATCCGGCCTTTGGCGACCAGCTTGTCCCATTGCTCCTGCAGGGCGGTCAGGGCGGCATCGGCCGCTCCGGGGTTTGCGTCCAGCAGAAAAACCTGGCTGCCAGCCTGTGCAGCAATTTGCGCGATGCCCCGGCCCATGGCGCCGGTGCCCACGATGGCGATGTTGGGAAACTGAATTTTCATAGCGGCATTATGGCTCTGGCCTTATCTGGGACTTATGTGCAAGAATCCTCTGGACCGAAAAACAGAATTGATTGTGAAAATCCGTAACACCATTTTTGGACCAGGATTGTGGGCGCTTGCGGCCGGTGCTTCGGCGCTGTCCCTGGGCAATGGTAGTGGTACGGTCGTGTTGGGCGCACCTGTCGACCTGTCTTTCGAGTTGCAGCCCGACCCTGGAACGGATGTCGCCTCTTCTTGCGTCACGGCCAAGCTGGTGGCGGGCGACAACGTCATCAGTGACAACAAGGTGCGCGTAGTCCCCTTGCCCGAGGTGCGTGGGCGCCCTTCGGGGGTCCGCGTGCTGGCCTCTGTGTCGCTGGATGAACCGGTGCTCACCGTTACCCTTTCCGCAGGCTGCAATGGCAAAACCACACGCAGCTACACGTTCCTCTCTGATTTGCCAACGACCGTTACCCGGTCAGCCTCTGCATCGCCGGTGGATTTGGCGCGGCTTCCAGCCGTAACCTCTGGCGCTGCCGACGCATCCACAGCTGCGGCTGGCATGACGCAGGTCACCAGGCCCGGAGACAAGGTGTCCGCTGCTGCAAAGGCAGTACGAATGCCCGCTGCAGGCAACCGCACACCGGATTCTGCAACTGCCGCGCGGCCTCCAACGCGTGTAGGCACTGCGGCACCCGGCAAGTCGGTGGTGGCCGCTGCACCCGCCGCACGCTCCCGTCTGGTGGTTGAGCCCCTGGATACCTGGTTGGACAGCCCTGTGGCGTTGCGCTCCACAGCACAGTTGCCCACGGCGCCGTCCGAGGACATGTCCGCCCTGCGCGCCCAGTCCGCCGCGCTGTGGAAGTCCCTGAACGCACAGCCGGAAGATTTGCAAAAGGACGGCGATCGGCTGAAGGCGCTGGAATCGGACGCCGCCGCGCTGCGTGCCCAGGCCGCCAAAGACCGTGCTGCCGCCGGCCAGTTGCAGCAGCAGCTGGATCTGATGGAGCAGGAGCGCTTTCCCGCGACGGTGGTGTACGCCCTGGGAGGTTTGCTGGTCCTGGCGTTGGCGGGCGTGGCATGGATGTGGTCGCGGGTGCGCAGCGCCTCTGACAAAGCGGTGCGGTCGTGGCGCGATTCCGTGGCCTTGGGCGCGCGTGCCGATGCAGCATCGGCGCATGACGAGGTAGTCGGTCTCACGCCCCATCCCGGCGACACCTGGCTGCCGTCAGAAACCCAGCCTCACGCCGTCGCCGCGAACCCCGAGTCTGGCGCCGCGCCCCTCCACAAGGCGGCCCCGGCGACGGTGGAACCCCGCTTTGTAGCGACCAGCCCGGCAGCAAGCGCTCCCGCTCCCTTACAGGCCAAGTCCGTATCTGCGCCAACAGCGGCCTCAGTGGTGCCCCACATCGTCAACCCCGAAGAGCTGTTTGACATCCAGCAGCAGGCCGAATTTTTTGTCTCTGTAGGCGAGCACCAACAGGCGATAGAAGTTCTGAAGAATCACATCGCCGAGCATCGCGAGACTTCTCCGCTGGCCTACCTGGAGCTATTGCGGCTGTACCACACGCTCAGCCGCGTGGATGAGTTTGCGCAACTGCGCACGCAGTTCATGCAGTCATTCAACGCTCAAGTGCCAGAGTTTGTGGGGTTTCAACGCACGGGCCGCATGCTGTACCACTACACCGATGCGCTTGCCGAGATCGAGGCCGAGTGGACGACGCCTGAGGTGCTGGGTTTGCTGGAGAAGTTTCTGTTCCGTCGCACAGGTGCCGAGGCGGTGGAGCCGTTTGATCTGGCCGCCTATGACGATCTGTTGCTGCTGTTAGCGATTGCACAGACCACGCCCGCCAGCGCGCGTGGTGCTGCGCCGCCGCGCAAGCGGACGACGCCGCTGGCACCGCCCCGGTCCGACACCCTGGTGGCCCCTTCAGGTCCCGCAGCTACGCCGCTGCACGACGACCTTCCGCTCGATTCGCTGGCAGCCAGCCTGGAGTTCGAATTCGCGATGAAGGCTCAGCAGGAGACAGAGCCTGCGCCCTCTGCCGCAGTCGCCTCCAATCCTCCTACGGCCATTGGCGAGGATACGCTGGGTATTCCGCTCGACCTGGACCTGTCGGACCCGCCACACCTCACGCTGAGCGATTTGCCCCCGGTGCCCGTGACATCGCCGCCGCCAGCGGGTCAGCCCGTCGGCTTTGGCATGGAGAACGATCTCATGGAGCTGCGCCTCGAGCTGGAGCAAATGAAGAAAACCGACCGCAAGTAAACCTGCCGTCTGGCGGTTTTCCAGCCAGCGCTGCGTCTTTCTGAGCGGTGGCTATCTATACTTGCAAAGCCATCAGCGCATCAGCGCATCAGCGCATCAGCGCATCAGCGCATCAGCGCCATCAGCGCATCAGCGCCATCAGCTGCGCGGCCGATGTTTCAGGGTTGTGCGCATTGACCAAGGCCCGTACCACGGCCACAGAACCCACGCCGGTACCCAGTACGGCGGGGAACTGTTCGGCACTGATCCCTCCGATAGCCACTTGAGGGTAGTGGCGCATCAGCCGCGCATACACCCCCAGCCTGCCCACGCCCTGGGGTGCGGTGGCCATTTTTTTCAATGTTGTGGGGAACACGGCACCCATGGCGATATAGCTGGGTCCCACGGCATCGGCACGCACCATTTCGGCATACCCATGGGTACTCACCCCCAGGCGCAACCCCGAGCGGTGGAGCGTCTGCAGTTCCTGGGCGGTGAGTGCATCCAGGTCTTCCTGGCCCAGATGGATGCCGTAGGCGCCTGCTTCGATGGCGTCCCGCCAGTGGTCATTGATGAACAACAGTGCGCCCGTGCCTTGCACCGCAGCGACGGCGGCGTTGATTTCGGTCCGGATGGCATGGGCATCGTCCGACTTGAAGCGCAGTTGCACAGTGGGCACCCCCGTGCGTGCCATACGGCCCACCCACTGGGCGTCGGGCATTACGGCATACAGACCCAGATGCTGTGGGCAGGCGGCAAACTGCTGGGCGCGGGGAAGGTTCTGCAGGCCAAAGTCCTGGGGCTCGTCCGGCCATTGGTCGGGCTGTGCACTGCCAGTGCGAAGTGCGCGAGCCTGCCAGGCGCGGGCCAGGCATTCGGCGTCGTGGGCAACAAAGCCCAACGCACTGCAGGCCTGCAATGCAGCCAGGTAGGTGGGGTCTTGTGATGTGGGGGTAGGCACCGGCTCGGGCGCAAACCCGGCAAAGGTACCTGCGTGGTACGAAACGATGGCTTGCGCCAGGGCAGTGATATCACGCATGGGCATGGTGCCAGAACGGTGTGCCCAGCACGGGCGTGCTGGGCTGGGCGGCATCTTGCGCTGACATGGCGCCTGCCACGCGCGCGGCACGCCCCGCATTCACTGCGTCCGCGAACGCGCCAGCCATTGCCACAGGGTCTTGTGCCAGTGCCACGGCGGTGTTCAGCAACACGCCGTCGTAGCCCCATTCCATCACCTGGCAGGCGTGCGAAGGCAGACCCAGGCCGGCATCCACCAGCATGGGTACATCCAGGCGCTCGCGCAGCGTCTGCAGGGCGTAGGGGTTGACGGGACCACGCCCCGTGCCAATGGGCGCGGCCCAGGGCATCACGGCCTGGCAGCCCACGTCCACCAGGCGCTGGCACAGCACCAGGTCTTCGGTGCAGTAGGGCAGCACCTGAAAGCCGTCTTTGATGAGGTGTTCGGCTACGCCCACCAGATTCAGCGTGTCTGGCTGCAGGGTGTAGTCGTCGCCAATCAGTTCCAGCTTGATCCAGGGGGTGTTGAATACCTCGCGTGCCATTTGCGCGGTAGTGATGGCTTCTTGTGCGCTATGGCACCCAGCGGTGTTGGGCAGTACGGGCACATTGAGCTTGCGCAGCAGTTCCCAGAAGCTGCTGCCGCTCTCGGCAGGGTTGCTGCCCTGGCGGCGCAGGGAGGCGGTGACCATGGCGGGCCGGGCGCGCAATACAGCGGCTTCGAGCACGGCGGGTGAGGGATAGCGCGAGGTGCCCAGCAACAGGCGGCTGTGGAAGGTCTGGCCGTACAGGACCAGGGCGTCGGGGCTTGAAGACTGTGTCATGGCGAAGGAAGAAAGAGGCTCAGCCGCCCGTCACGGGAGAGATGACCTCCACGCGATCACCGTGTTGCAGGGGGTGTACGGCGTAGCGGGTGTTGGGCACAAAAGTGGTGTTCACTGCCACGGCAAACGGGGGCCGCGCTTCGATGGCGGCCACGGCATCGGCCACGGTGGAGCCTTCGGGCAGTTCGTGCGGGACTTGGTTGATCGAGATGTTCATGCAAATGCGGGGGCTGCAACGCCGGTCGGGGTTGGAGCGGTGGTCTCCAATTCCACCCGGAGGTCAAAACGTTTGGACAGTGCCGATTGTCCAGTGTTCAGCACCTCCAAGGTCACATCCAGCATTGCGGGTGAGATCATGAAGCCGTGGCGGTACAAGCCATTGATCTCCAGAACGCCCGGGCGGGTCTGGCGGATGGCGGGCAGGTTGTCGGGCAACGTCGGCCGGCACTGCGTGGCCAGCTCCAGAATACGGCCCTCGGCAAAGCCGGGGTGCACCGCATAGGCGGCGCTCAGCAGTTCGAGGGTGGAGCGTACGCTGGCGGGGGACCGGTCGTCGGACTCGATCTCGGTGGCGCCAATCACGAACAGATGGTCTTCTTTCGGCGCAATGTAGATGGGGTAGCGTGGGTGCACCAGCCGCGTAGGGCGCTGCAGTGTCACGTCCGGCGCATGGATGCGGGCCACTTCGCCGCGCACGCCGCGCAAGGCGCTCCACTGGCCCCTGGCGCCCAGGCCCCGGCAGTCAAGCACCCACTCGGGGTGGCCAGGTGCGCCCGGCGTGAAGGCCTCGGGCGACTGGGGCGTGTGCCAGTGCGTGCGCACTGCCAGCCGCTCCATCTCCACCACCAGTGCCGCCAGCAACTGGCGGTTGTCCAGCTGGCCTTCGCCGGGCAGGTAAAGGCCCTGGGCAAAGCGGTGCGCCAGCGACGGCTCCACCTGGCCCAATGCATCGCTGTCGAGCTTTTGCAGGGCAGGCAACTCGGGCAGGGTGCACTGGTTGGTTTCGAGCTGGCGGGTGAAGCGCTGGGCTTCAGCCGCGTCCTGGCGGTGCCACACGATCAGCGTGCCAGCCTGCTGAAAAAACACGGGCTCTGACAGTGCGCCCAGCAACTCGGGCCAGCGGGTCAGCGCATGGTGGCCCATGCGCACCACGCCGGGTTCGGTGATCGCGGACTCTGCCAGTGGGGCGAGCATGGCCGCTGCCACGGTGGCGGCCGAGTTTTCTGCTGCGGGGCTGCCCGCGTCATAGATGTCCACACGGTGCCCCAGGCGCGCCAGTTCCACGGCCAGCAGACGGCCCATGAGGCCTGCGCCCAGGACGGCAAAGGAAGAAGGTTGAAGTGACATAGCTCCGTCGGTGTGTCCGTGTAGTGGCATGCAGCCATGGACAAAACGGGGGCACCGTTGGTGGAAACTCCCCACGCCAGCATGACCTGGATCGGGTAGCGGGGCTGCTGCGTTGGCCGCAGTGCACAGGGTTCTGCGCTGGCCCCAGGGTATTTCTCAGTCGCACACCCTATGGTGGGACACCCCTGTTTCGTCCTGAAAATGAATTACAGCACAACCCCCGGTGACGCTGCCTTGACCTGGCGCATAGGCCATAATTTTTGCCATGACTTCACAGACCTCTTTGCCCTCAACGGGCCGCCGCTATGCACGCGTGCTTTCCATTGCCGGGTCTGACAGTGGCGGCGGCGCGGGCATCCAGGCCGACCTCAAGACCTTCAGTGCCCTGGGCTGCTACGGCATGACCGCCATCACCGCCATCACGGCCCAGAACACCTGTGGGGTGACGGGTATCCATGGCATTCCGCCCGAGATGCTCAGGGCCCAGATCGACGCTGTGGTGCAGGACATCGGCGTGGATGCCGTCAAGATTGGCATGCTGCACTCGCCAGAAGTGGTGCGTGTGGTGGCCGACGCCATTCGTTCCTATCAGCTGCCGCATGTGGTGCTGGACCCAGTGATGGTGGCCACCAGTGGCGATCGTCTGATTGCCCAGGAGACGGTGGCGGTGCTGGTGAACGAGCTGTTCCCGCTGGCCGAAGTGGTCACGCCCAACCTGGACGAGGCCGGGTGGCTGCTGGGGCGCAGCATCGAGGGCGTGGAGGCGCTGGAGCTTGCCGCGCAAGACCTGCTGCGCCTGGGCGCCCGTGCCGCGTTGCTCAAGGGCGGACACTTGCCGGGCGACTGGGTGGTGGATGTGCTGGCCGTGCAGGGCGAAGCGCAGGGATACCGGCTGCAGTCACCACGCATTGCCACCCACAACGGGCATGGCACGGGGTGCACCCTGTCGTCTGCGATTGCCGCCCACTTGGCTCTGGGCCTGCCGCTGCAGCAGGCGGTGGAGCAGGCTCGGGCCTACATCCTTGGGGCCATTGCTGCAGGGGCAGACGTCACCACCGGGCGCGGCCACGGCCCCCTCAACCACGGCTATGCGCCTGTGGCGCAGCGGGTGCTCTAGCCGGCGGTTTGGGCTGTTTTGGGGCTCAAGCGCTAGTCAATCAAGCGCTAAATGCTCATTTTTTGATAGTGTTTTGACAGTTCACCGGGCGCGAGGCCGTGTGGCCCATGCCAGCGCAAAGCTGAACACCAGCGCTGGCAGGGCAGATCCTGCATCGGGCAGCACCTTGGGCGCCAAGTGGTAGACCGCAATACCTGCCAGCCAGATCGCCACGGGTACACCGTTGATCTTGCGCGCCGTGGTCAGCAGCGCGGCAGCATCGGCGCCAAACGCCAGTCGGCCCAGGATCACGCCAAACAGTGGCACGAACACCGAGCTGAGCAGCAGCAAAAATGGCTCCAGGCTGTGCATGGGCAGCACAAGGGCCAGCCCCGTGCACAGCGCGGCCACCAGCAGGCCCCAAGCGCGCACGCCCCAGCGCGGCAACAGGCTGTGGGCCGACACGGCGCCCGAATAGGTGTCGCCATAGGCGTTGTCCACCTCGTCGATCAAGATCAGCGAGAGCGCGATCAGCCCGCCTTGCGCAAGCAGCAGCGCCTGCACCAAATCCTTGCTGGGCAAGGTCAGCGCCACCAACACGCCCAGCGTGTAGCACCACATGTTGGCCAGCGCATAGCCCAGCCAGGTGCCACGCAATGCGGAGCCGCCATTCTTGCCATGGCGCGCGTAGTCGGCCACCAGGGGCAGCCACGAGATCGGCATGGCGATCACCAGGTCCAGCGCGGGCAGCACGCCCATGCCGCCTTCGCCCTTGCGCGTCCACAGGGCTTCAAAACCTTGCGTTTGTGCCAGCGACAAGAACTGCCACGACAGCCACAGCAGCGACAGCACCACCAGCGGCAGCGCCACGCGAGCAATCAGCTTGCGCACCAGCTGTACCATCGATCCGCTGATGAGCAGCATCACCACGCCGCCCCACAGCAGCGTGGCCAGCACGGGCCAGTGCGCGCCAGCCATGCTGCCCGACTGCTGGCCGATGGCCACCGTAGCGTCGCGCATCACCACCAGCTCGAACGTGCCCCAGCCCACCAGCTGCACGATGTTCAGGATGATGGGCAGGCTGGCAAATGTGCGGCCATAGACAGCATGCATCAGGCCCGCACTGGCCAAGCCGCTGTCGCAGCCCAGCTTGGCCACCCAGCCCAGAAGGCCCGCGCCCACGATGGAGCCCGCGACGATGGCAATCAGTGCCTCCTGGGTGCCCAGTGCAGGCATCAGGTAGGCGCCCACCTGCATGACCAGCAGGCCCACACCCAGGCTGAACCAGAGTGAGGCGTGGTCGTGCCACTGGAAGACACGGCGGTCAGGGGAGACAGGGGCCAGCGCTTCGTTGGTGGCGTGCGTGGCAGGCAATGAGGACATGAAATGGCTCCGTAAGCAGACACAGAGCAGGGGCCGCCCGCCGGTGCACCCTTACGTCTTCAGGGTCGTGCCGTTGCGGACTTGCTTCCCTGCGCGAGGATGATCTCAAGCCTGCAAAGTAAAACAATGCAGGCAACAGGTTCGAAGGGTTTGATCTCAGCCCAGCAACGGATTTATTGCAGGACACCCCCAGCGATATGTTTGGATTCTAGTTAAACAGGGTTGACTGAGGTCAACGAGCTGTTTCGCAAGTGGCGTAGTGCACCTGCTTCATGGGGGTGAATGGCGTCTTGAGGCCGCGGTGACTGTCTGTAGCGGGCCCAAAAGAGACATCGCGGATTCCTCAAGCCCGACGTTGATGGCAAAGTATTAAACGCGTTGCATTTCACCTTTGGCATCAGCCCTGCTGCGATTTGCCAGATTCATTCGCGCGCAGTGTTCTCCTCATTAAGAACCCCAGAGCCGCACTCAGCAGGCCGAACGCACCGAAGCCGTACACGCCTGCCTGCCAGAGGTTGCTGTGCGCGCTCTTAAACGCAGCAGTGTTCCCGCGAATCCATCCAGCAAGCCAATCGAGATACTCTAATTGCTTTGCATCAAAGCTCATGCGTACAACGAATGTTCTTTCGATTTCATCAATCGCGGACTCTGTGCTGACCTTGTCGAAAGGAATTTGTAGAAAGCAATAGGCGCACAGGCATAAAGCTGCTACTGAAAGAATAAAGTGGGCGACTACAAATTTGCGCATCTTGAGGAGTCAATTGGGGCTTTTTACCTTAGCGTGTCGGTCCCGAGTTCATAGGTTGCAAATGTCGACTTCTGGCCGACAACGGACATGCTTCCTTGTTTTTCAATCCTGACGGCGGCTGATCTCAATCAGGTTCAAAGGGACTCTCTCAGTCGATGCTGGCAGACCAGTTTCGACACCCCTAGCGGTAGCACTTGCGAAAAGCAGTGCGCTGCGGATTGTAGTGGTGTGTATAGCCGCTGCGCGCCCGTTCAGGCGGCAGAGGCGGCGGGCGCCACGCCCAGCAACTGGTGCAGGCGCGGGCTGGTGGTGGTGTACTGCAGCGCCACCTTGTCGCCCTTCAATGCCTCGGCCGCGCCAAAGGCGGCCAGCGTGGCCTCGTGGAAGCCGCACAGGATGAGCTTGCGTTTGCCGGGGTAGGTGTTGATGTCGCCCACGGCGTAGACGCCCGGCACGCTGGTGCGGAAGGCTTCCGTGTCCACCACCAGTTGTTTGCGGTCCATGGCTAGGCCCCAATCGGCAATGGGGCCCAGGCGGGGCGAAATGCCCAGCACGGCAAGCAGCAGGTCCAGCGCCAGGGCGCGGCTGCTGCCATCGGCGTCCACCACCTGCAAGGCGCTTAGCCGGTTGCCGTCTGTCACGATGCCGGTGATCTGCGCTGCCTCCACGTGGATGCGCCCAGCGTCACGCAATTGCTGCAGGCGCTGCAGCAGGGTGTCGGGGGCCTGGAACACGTCGCGGCGGTGCAGCAGGCTGACGCGAGCGGCTTGTCCCTGTTCGGCCAGTTCCACGGCACGGGCCACAGCAGGCTCGTCCCCGCCGTGCACGACCACATGGCGCCCGGTCACATCTGCAGTGGTGGGCAGGGCCTGGTAGTGGACCTGGGTGCCCACAAAACGCTCAATGCCTTCCACCTTGAGCGTGCGCGGCACAAAGGCGCCTACGCCTGCGGCAATGAACACACTGCGGGCCAGCAGTTGTGCTCCCTGCGAGGTTTCGATCAGCAGGCGCCCGTCGGCGTGTACCGTCAGTGCGGATACCAGCGTGTTCAGGTGCCACTGGGTCTTGAACGGCGCAATCTGCTTGAGCAGCAGGTCTGCCAGTTCCCGCCCGGTGCACACCGGGATGCCCGGAATGTCGTAGATGGGTTTGTCGCCGTACAGCTCGACGCACTGGCCGCCCGCATGGGGCAGGGCGTCGATGAGGTGGGCGGTGATGCCTTGCAGGCCCAGCTGGAAGACCTGGAACAGGCCCACGGGACCCGCGCCGATGACTACGGCGTCGGTTTCTTGAATCATGCCCAAGCCACGCGCGCAGCGCCCGAAACTGGCGCTGCCAAAGAACTGTGCCACCGTGGAACTGGCTTTGCCAGGCCACTGGTGGCGTCCCCCTTGGGGGATGGCGCGAAGCGACTCAGGGGGGTCACTTGACTAGTTCGTTGACCTTGCCCGGCTTGCCGTTCCATTCGTCGGCGTCGGGCAGCGCGGGCTTGCGCTTGGTGATGCTCTTCCAGCCGTCGGCAAAGGCCAGGTCGGCGTTGAGCTTGATGAAAGCAATCTGGTCGGCCGGCAGGTCTTCTTCGGCAAAGATGGCGTTGGCCGGGCATTCGGGGATGCAGACGGCGCAGTCGATGCATTCATCGGGGTCGATGACAAGCATGTTCGGGCCTTCGCGGAAGCAGTCCACGGGGCACACGTCCACACAATCGGTGTACTTGCACTTGATGCAGTTTTCGGAAACGACGTGGGTCATGACAGGAGTTGTGTGGGTCGGTGAAAACCCTCGATTTTAGAAGCTTTCACCGGCCTTGGGGGAGAGGGCCCCTCTCTCAGGAGGGGTGTCAGGGCGTTCAGGTGTTGATGGGGATCAGTTCACAAGCACGGCACCGGCCGTTTTGTGGCTAGCGGTGTCCACCAGAATCAGAGATCCCAGGACGCGGGCCTGGCTGAATGCTGCGGCGGGAATCGCTTCTTGCAGCAGCAGGTCCACATGGCCAATGGCGTTGGGGTCGAGTTGCGTGGCGGCCTCTTCGGCCAGCGTGTTGATGTTGAGCTTGTGCACCACGGCCTTGACCTTGGCCTTGACCCAGCGGTGGCCGTGCAGCGCCCAGTACACGCGGCCAGCCACCAGGGGCTCGTCGTCCATCCAGGCCACGGTGGTGCGCAGCTCGCGGCTGGCAGGCCATGCGGGCACGCTGGCGGGCGTGTCGAAGTCGTCCTCGGCGGGGGCAGCGACAGCAGGCGCGGCCAGGATCCAGTCGCCACGCGAGACATCCACCTCGCGGTCCAGGATGATGCCGGCGCTGGTGCCGGCGGGCACGTCCTTGGGGCGACGGGCGTGGTCCAGCACTTGCGCCACGGTGGCCAGTTGGCCGCTGGGGAAGATCTGCACCGCCGTGCCGGGCGCAAAACTGCCCGCAGCCACGCGGCCCCAGAACACACGGCGGCCTTGCGAGGTGTCGGAGGACGACGAGAACTTCTCGACCCACTGCACCGGGAAGGCCGGTGCCAGCGCTGTGTCTGCGGGGGTGTTGGGCAGTGCTTCCAGCACCTGCAGCAGCGTGGGGCCGTCATAGCCGCACCAGCCCGCGTGGGCGTCCACCACGTTCCAACCCTTGAGGGCCGACACCGGCACCATGGCGCGCACGGTGATGCCAGCCGCTTGGGCAAAGGATTGCAACGCGCCCTGGATGTGCTGCCACGCCAGCGCGGGGTCTTCCACCGCGTCGAGCTTGTTCACGGCAAACACCAGCGAGTGCAAGCGCAGCAGGTGGGCCAGCAGGCTGTGGCGGCGGGTTTGGGGCAGCAGGGCCAGGCCGGGGTTCTTCCAGTCGAGCTTGGTGGCATCGACCAGCACCACGGCGGCGTCGGCGCTGCTGGCGGCCGTCACCATGTTGCGGGTGTACTGCTCATGGCCGGGCGCATCGCCGATGATGAACTTGCGCTCTTCGGTGGCGAAGTAGCGGTAGGCCACGTCGATGGTGATGCCCTGTTCTCGCTCGGCGCTCAGGCCGTCGGTCAGCAGGGCCAGGTCGGTCTCGCCCTGGCGCTGCACCCCGGCCAGGTGGTCTTGCAGCACGGCCTTGCTGTCCACCAGCAGGCGGCCGATCAGCGTGCTCTTGCCGTCATCGACGGAACCGCAAGTGATGAACTTGAGGGCGGAGATATGGTCATTTTGGCTGGTAGCGCTAGTGTTATTTGCGCCAGTTGCTATTGAATTGATAGCGGTCATCAGAAATACCCGTCCTTCTTGCGCTTCTCCATCGAAGCATCCGATGTCTTGTCGTCCATGCGGGTGGCGCCGCGCTCGCTCACGTCGGCGGCCAAGGTCTCGATGACGATCTCGGCCGGGGTGGCGGCGGTGCTCTCCACCGGTGCGGTACACGTGATGTCGCCCACGGTGCGAAAGCGCACATCGCGCGTTTCCACCACGTCGCCGTCGCGCGGCGGGGTCAGCTCGGTGACGGGCATCAGCAAGCCCTTGCGGTCCACCACCTGGCGCTTGTGCGTGTAGTAAATGCTGGGCAGGGCGATCTGCTCGCGGTCGATGTACTGCCACACATCGAGTTCGGTCCAGTTGCTGATGGGGAACACGCGGAAGTGTTCGCCGGGCTGCAGGCGGGTGTTGAACAGCGTCCACAGCTCAGGCCGCTGGGCCTTGGGCTGCCATTGGCCAAAGCTGTCGCGGTGGCTGAAGATGCGCTCTTTGGCGCGGGCTTTTTCTTCGTCGCGGCGGGCGCCGCCGATCAGGGCGTCAAAGCGGAATTCTTCAATCGCTTCGAGCAGCGTGACGGACTGGTGCACATTGCGTGATTCGCCGGGGTGGGCCAGGCGCACGGTGCCGCGTGCCATCGAATCCTCGACGCTACGGACGATGAGTTCGGCGCCCAGTTCCTTTGCCCGGAAGTCGCGGAAGTCCGTGACCTCGGGGAAGTTGTGGCCCGTGTCGATCATGAGCAGCGGGTAGGGAATGCCGCCGCCGCTGGCCTTGGAGCCAAAGGCTTTTTCGGCGCACTTGAGCATGACGAGTGAATCCTTGCCGCCCGAAAACAGCAGCGCGGGGCGTTCAAAGGCGGCAGCGACTTCGCGCAGGATGAAGATGGTTTCTTCCTCCAGGGCGTCGAGGTGCGAATTGTTCAGGTGATAGCTCATGTCGTCGGTTTTCTTCTCAAGCAGCGTGGCGTCGGTGCGGGCATTCATGGCGTTTCTCGGCAGTCAATTCTTGGCGTGCAGTCCGCACTCTTTTGCCGTTTCGTCTTCCCACCACCAACGGCCCGAACGGAATTCCTCGCCCAGGCTGATGGCCCGTGTGCAGGGTGCGCAGCCAATGCTGGGGAAGAACTGGTCGTGCAGCGGGTTGTAGTCCACGCCGTTGGTGGCGATGTAGTGCCACACGTCGCCCCAGGTCCAGTTGGACAGCGGGTTGAACTTGGTCAGGCCCTTGGTGGCGACCTCTGTTGTATCGATCAGGGGCACGTCGGCGCGTGCGTTGGATTGCTCGCGGCGCAGGCCGGTGATCCATGCGCTCTTGCCCGCCAGGGCGCGGGCCAGGGGCTCCATCTTGCGGATGCCGCAGCATGCCTTGCGCAGGTCAATGCTTTGGTACATCGCGTCCTGGCCATTGGTGCGGATGAAGTGGATCACCACCTCGGCTTCGGGGCGGTACGCCTTGACGGGCGCGCGGGAAAAGGCCTGGGTACGTTCCAGCAGGGCCAGCGTTTCGGTGTGCAGCGCGCCGGTTTCCAGCACGAAGATCGGAATGTCGAGCTGCAGCGTATTGATGAGGTGGGTGATGACCACATCCTCGGCACCCAGGCTGGATGCCTGGGTCACGGCATCAGTGCCCAGCGCTGCCGCCTGGCGCAGGAGCGCCTGGGTTTCCGCCAGTTTGGCGTCGAACGTGGCGCTGGCGCGGGCGTGTACCTCGGTGGCCTTGGCGGGTGCGCCGCGAGAGAACAGGCTGGAGCTGCTGGACATCATGCGGCCTTTGCAAAATGGGGCTGCGGCTGCACCGCGTCGCCCTGGTAGAAGCCTGGGAACAGTGCGAACTGGCGCTGCGCATCGGCAGCGTCCACGCCTTCGCGCAGCACGGCCGAGCTGAAGCCCGTGCGCTGCATCTGCACCAGTTGGTCAATCAGCACGTCGCCGGTGGCGCGGATCTCGCCCGCAAAACCACGGCGGCGGCGCAGCAGGAAGGCCTGGCTGAACGCGCGGCCGTCGGTGAAGTTGGGGAAGTGCAGATCCACACGGTCCACGCCATCGAGCGGCAGGGCCAGCGCATCGGCATCGTTGGGCAGGGCCACGGCGCGGGCGTCGCCATCGGCAGGCGGCTGGTGGTCTTGGGCGGCGATTAGTTTCAACATCATGTCTGTGGGGCTGTGCTGTACGACGCTGCGGGGCTCAGGCTGCAGCGGTTTCTGGTTCTTTGTGGCGTGCCTGCTTGGCGGCTTCCTTGAACGGGTCGAGGCCAGTCCGGCGCACGGTGTTCTGGAAGGTCTCGCCGCTTTCGCGCAGGTCGCGGTAGGTGCCAAGCACGGCCTCAATCACATCCGGCACTTCGGCCGCCGAGAACGAGGGGCCTATCACCTTGCCGGCCACGGCTGCGCCCGACAGGTCAGAGCCGTCGGAACCGCCCAGCGTGACCTGGTACCACTCCTTGCCATCCTTATCGACGCCCAGGATGCCGATGTGGCCGCTGTGGTGGTGGCCGCAGCTGTTGATGCAGCCGCTGATGTGCAGGTCGATCTCGCCGATGTCGTCCAGCTCGTCCAGGTCTTGATAACGCTGGGTGATGGCCTCGGCAATCGGCAGCGAGCGGGCATTGGCCAGCGCGCAGAAGTCGCCGCCGGGGCAGGCGATCATGTCGCTCAGCAGCTGCACGTTGGCGCTGGCCAGGCCCAGGGCCTTGGCTTCTTGCCACAGGTCAAACAGGCGGCTGGCGTGCACCCAAGGCAGCAGCACGTTCTGGTCGTGCGTCACGCGGGCTTCGCCGGCGGAATATTTGTCCACCAGGTCGGCCAGTGCGATCAGTTGCTCGCTGGTGGCGTCGCCGGGTGATTGGCCGGGGCGCTTGAACGATAGCGTCACGGCGCGCAGCTGCGGGTTCTGGTGCGGGTGCACATTGCGCTTGAGCCAGCGGCCAAACATCACATGCTCTGCCGCCTGTGCGTCCAGAGATGCCTGCAAGGCTGCGGGGGCCACGTCGGCAATGTCGGCCAGCTTGGGGGGCACAAAGCAGGCAGCCACGCGGTCGAACTCGGCCTGCGGGATGGTGTGGGGGCCGCCATCGATCTCCAAAATCTGCCGGTATTCGGCTTCCACATCGTCGATGTACTGCTGGCCTTCGGACTTCACCAGAATCTTGATGCGGGCCTTGTACTTGTTGTCGCGGCGGCCGTGCTCGTTGTACACGCGCACGATGGCCTCGATGTAATTCATGATCTGGTTCCACGGCAGGAACTCGCGGATCACGGTGCCAATCACCGGCGTGCGGCCCATGCCACCGCCCACGAACACCTTGAAGCCGATCTCACCCTTGTCGTTCTTGACCAGGTGCAGGCCCACGTCATGCCAGCCCGTGGCTGCGCGGTCGTCCTTGGCGCCGGTGATGGCGATCTTGAACTTGCGGGGCAAGAACGCGAACTCGGGGTGCAGCGTGGACCATTGACGGATCAGCTCCGCATAGGGGCGGGGGTCCACGATCTCGTCCACGGCGATGCCCGCCAGGGCGTCGGTGGTGGTGTTGCGGATGCAGTTGCCGCTGGTCTGGATGCCGTGCAGGTTGACGCTGGCGAGCAGGTCCATCACGTCGGCGCTCTTGGACAGCGGAATCCAGTTGAACTGCACATTGGTGCGGGTGGTGAAGTGGGCGCAGTTCTTGGGCAGGAACGTGGTGCCCAGCTTGCCCTGTCCTTCCATGGCAGCCTTGAAGACGGCGGCTTCGGGCTCGTCGTATTCGCGGGCAATCTGCGCCAGCACGCGCAGCTGGCGGCTGGCGATCTCGCCATAAGGCACTGCCACGCGCAGCATGGGCGCGTAGCGCTGCACGTACCAGCCGTTTTGCAGGCGCAAGGGGCGGAAGTCGTCTTCGCTCAGCTTGCCCGTCTGCCAGCGCGTGAGCTGGTCACGGAACTGCGCGGCGCGCTGTTTCACGAACTGGGTGTCGAAAGCGGTGTATTGATACATAAGAGGCTCAGATCAGAATCAGTTTGAAGCCTGCCCAGGCCAGCAGAATGGACAAGGCGGAGCGAATCAGGCGCTCAGGCGTGCGGGTGACCAGGCGCGAGCCCAGCCAGATGCCCGGCAACGAGCCAGCCAGCAATTGTGCAAGCAAAGGCCAGTCCACCGAACCCAGCGACGCATGACCCAAACCTGCCACCAAGGTCAAAGGCACGGCGTAGGCAATGTCGGCACCGATGATGCGCGGCAGCGGCAGCATGGGGTACACCAGCAGCAGCACCGTAACGCCGATGGCGCCTGCACCGACGGATGTGAAGGTGACCAGCGTGCCGATCACGGCGCCCAGCAGCACCGGCAGGCTCCAGTGGCGGGGGCGGGTGGGGTCTCCAGTGTGGCTTTTGCGGGCAGCGGCTTCGGCCGCTTGGCGCTGGGCAGAAAACGCCACCACCTTGTAAAGCGTGGCCGCCGCCGTGAGCAGCAAGGCAAAGCCCAGCGTGGTGGTCATGATGGCCTGCGCCGTGCCGCTGGCGGGCCCCAGGACTTTCAGCGCCCACAGCGCGAGCAGCGCCGCCGGAATGCTGCCGGCGCACAACTGTCCCACTACCTTCCAGGGCACCAGCCGTTGGCGGGCCAGGCTCACGGTGCCGCCCATTTTGGTGAAAGCCGCGAACAGCAGGTCGGTGCCGACCGCCATGTGGGGCTTGATGCCGAAGAAGAAGATCAGGATCGGCGTCATGAGCGAGCCGCCGCCCACACCAGTCAGGCCCACGATGAGCCCGACGGCAAAGCCCGCAAAAACAAACGCCAATTCATGCATGGCGGCGAATGTAGAGGGGCTTCTTATGGATCCAAACTATTGTTTTGCTCTGCCAATATGCTTATTTGTTTATAAGCAAGGTTTGGCGCGGGCTGGCGGGGTGGCCGCCGCTGGCCACCCACTTGCCGAGATGGCGTTACGGCAGGCGCTCGGTGCCCAGCGCCTTGGCCAGCCTCGCGTCCAGCGGCAGGGGCTCGCCTTGCAGGCGGGCGGCTAGCAATTCACCGCACAACAGCGCCAGCGTCAGGCCCCGCGCGCCCATGGCGGTGTTGACCCACAGCCCGGGCAGGTGTGCTGGGTCCACGGGGCCCACGATGGGCAGGCGGTCGGGGGCGGTGCAGCGCACGGCGGCCCAGGTGTGCAGAGCGGAGGGCTCGTCGGGGGCGGGCTGAGGCGCCGACACGGCCAGCGCCTGGGTGAACAAAGGCTCCAGCTGGGGCGCGATACCGGGCAGCAGGCCCTGCAGCTTGGCCCAGTTGGTGGCATGGGCGGTGTGGATGTCGGCTGTGCTGGGCGGCAGGGCCTGCACATCGCGTTCGAACGTCGAGCCCATCACCCAGCCTTGATCCCTGTCGGCTTGATCGCCCATGGGAAAACGGGGGACCAGGTTGCCGTTGCCGTTGGCCGGGAACGGAATCAATGACAGCAGCGGTGTTGCCGGGTCGACATGCACGCCCCACGACACCTGGCCGCGCACGGGCTGCAGGGGCCAGCGGTGGTTCAGCAGTGCCAGGCTGCCTGCGCCTGCGGCAATGACCACGGTGGGTGCCTCGGCCAGCACCTGGCCGTGGGCATCGAGCAATTGCCAGGTATTGATGGCCGGGCTGTGTGCCGTGGCGGGTGTCTCCACGCGCCGCAGCTGGGCCACGGCGCAATTCCCCTGCCATTGAATACCGGGCTGGCCAAGCAGGGCCCTGGCCAGGCGCGCCGGGCGCACCCAGCCCGCCTGGTGGTGCCAGCAGGCGGTTGCGTCGGGCGGTAACTGGGCAGCAGCCAGGGCAGTAGGGGGCGCAGGCTCGCTCCAGGCGGCCCCCGGCCCTTGTGTCCAATCGGGTGACAGGCCGGGGCTGCCGTCAGTGCGGTGCTCCAGCACGCCGCAGTGCGCCCAGTCCACCCCCTCGTTCAGCAACCAGCGGGCCTGCTCCAGCGTGGTGCGGATGCCGCTGCGCGACAGGCGCGACAGCACACTGTCGTCGGGCGACACATGGGGCGCGAACACCCCGGCGGGCAGGGCCGATGCACCCGCAGCGGGCTGGGCGGCCTCGTCCAGCACCATCACCTGCCAGCCTCGCCGCGCCAGGCTGGCGGCGGCGGCTGCGCCCGCAATGCCGCCACCGATCACGATGCAGGGGCCGGGCGGAGAGGGTTCCGGTGTCGCCCCGGACTGGCGCGGGGTGCGGGGCTCCCAGCGCGGGTTGAAGGTGGCATGCAGGTTGTCTCGCTTGGGCGGCACGCCGGGCACGCGGGTCACTTCAAAACCGCATTGCGCCAGCGCATCGCGCACGGCGCGTGCGATGGTCCAGGTGGCGAGTTGCGTGCCGCGGCGGCAAGAGCGCGCCACGGCCTTCAGGGTGTTCAGGTCCCAGCTTTCGGGGTTGCGCCGGGGGCTGAAGCCGTCGAGGTAGATGGAATCCACCGTCAGGTTCTGCTGGCGCAGCATGGCCTGGGTGTCGCCCACATACAGGGTGAGCAGCACCCGGCCTTCATCAAAACGCAGGCGGTGCACGCCCGGCAGCAGGCCCCACCACTGGCGGTGCAATGCTTCAGCCAGCGGCGCCAGATCGGGGTGGACCGATGTGGCGCGCAGCAGGTCGGCTGCACTCACGGGCCAGGCTTCGGTCGATACGAAATGCAGCAGCGTGGGGCGCTCTGGGTCGGCCCGCCAGGCGGCCCAGGTCACCAGGAAATTCAGGCCAAAGCCAAACCCGGTTTCCAGAATGCGCCACTGCGATTGGCCTGCCCAGGCCTCGGGCAGGCCACAGCCGTGCAGAAACACCCGGCGGGCCTGGTCGAGGCCGCCGTTTTCGCTGTGGTAGCGGTCGCCGAAGCGGGGGCTGTAGGGGGTGCCGTCCGGCAGCCAGTCAACAGGCTCGGACATGGAGAGAGAAAAAGGGGTCAGGCGCTGGGGGGCACGTAACCGGCCGCAGCGTCTGCGCCACCGCCAAAAAAGTGATTCTCCATCTGCCGCGCCAGGTACTGGCGGGCGCGCGCATCGGCCAGGTTCAGGCGGTTTTCATTGACCAGCATGGTCTGGTGCTTGAGCCAGCCCGCCCAGGCTTCCTTGCTCACGCTTTCCCAGATGCGCTTGCCCAGTTCGCCGGGGTAGGGCGGAAAGTCGAGGCCTTCGGCTTCCTTGCCGAGCTTGATGCATTGAACGGTGCGTGCCATGGGTATTCCTTTTGGTGGAGCAGCGAAAAGGCCGAAATTGCCTTCGCTCAGATGATTTGGATATTAAGAACTGAAATCTCAGTAGTTCCAGTTTTGAAGAGGGCCTTCCAGAATGCGTTCCATCGGTGTTTTGCACCGCAACACATTCACAAAAAGAGGCCCTTCCATGAACTTTCGCCGCGACTTTATCAAGTTTCCCTTTGCTGCTGCCCTGGTGGGCAGTTTGGCCCTGACGGCATTGCCGTCGTTTGCACAGTCTGTGACGCTGCTCAATGTGTCGTACGACCCGACCCGCGAGCTGTACGTGGAGTTCAATCAGGCGTTTGCCAAGCACTGGAAGGCCAAGACTGGCCAGGATGTGACCATCAAACAAAGCCACGGCGGCTCTGGCAAGCAGGCCCGATCCATCATTGACGGGCTGGACGCCGACGTAGCCACCCTGGCCCTGGCGGGCGACACCGATGCGCTGCACACCAACGGAGGCTGGATCCCGAAAGACTGGCAAAAGCGCCTGCCGCACAACAGCTCCCCCTACACCTCCACCATCGTGCTGGTGGTGCGCCAGGGCAACCCCAAGGGCATCAAGGACTGGGACGACCTGGTGCGCCCCGATGTGAAGGTGATCACGCCCAACCCCAAGACCTCGGGCGGTGCCCGCTGGAACTACCTGGCGGCCTGGGAATTTGCCAAGCGCAAGTACGGCGGTGATGCCAAGGCCAAGGACTTCGTGGCCAAGCTGTACGGCAACGTGCCCGTGCTGGACACGGGCGCGCGAGGCTCCACCATCACTTTTGCGCAGCGCAACCAGGGTGATGTGCTCATCGCCTGGGAGAACGAGGCCTATTTGCTCGAAAAAGAGTTCGGCACCAAGTTCGACGTGATCGCGCCGTCCATCTCCATCCTGGCCGAGCCCGCCGTGTCGGTGGTGGACAAAAACGTGGACAAGAAGGGTACCCGCGCCGTGGCCGAGGCCTATCTGCAGTACCTGTACACCGAAGAAGGCCAGGACATTGCGGGCAAACATTTTTACCGCCCGGCCGTGTCCGACAAAGCCAAGGCCAAGTATGCCAAGCAGTTCCCCAAGCTGAACCTTTTCACCATCAACGACGCGTTCGGTGGCTGGGACAAGGCTGCCAAGGACCACTTTGCGGACAACGCGAGTTTCGATCAGATCTACACGCGCAAGTAAGCAGGCCCAACCGCCCCGAAGGTGGCTGGGGCGATGCTCCAGCCACCATGGAAGAACCCTGGCCCCAACGGGCCGGGCGGGGCGTTGTTTGTCCTTTTTATAAGAAAAACAGGCTCAAGCGCTAGTCCGTCATGCGCTGGTAGCTATCAAAACAGTAGTAATAAAGGAACCAACACCATGTCCGCCTTGCTCATCGCTGGCAGCCCCTCAGAGCGCTCCCGCTCCGCCGCCTTGCTCGACGCCGTGGCCCAGCGCCTGTCGGTGCGCGGCGCGCTGGTGGATCGCGTCCATATCCGCGACCTGTCGCCCCAGGCGCTGTTGCTGGCCGATTTTGGCCATCCCACCGTAGTGAAGGCGATTGACCAGGTGGCAGATGCCAGCGTGCTGGTGGTGGCTACGCCGGTCTACAAGGCGGCGTACAGCGGTGTGCTCAAAGTGTTTCTGGATTTGTTGCCGCAGACAGCTCTCAAGGGCAAGACCGTGCTGCCCCTGGCCACGGGCGGCAGCCCGCACCACATGCTGGCGCTGGACTACGCGCTGCGCCCCGTGCTGCAGTCGCTGGGTGCCAAGAGCATCCTGCCCGGCATCTACGCCACCGACGCCCAGGTCACGCTGACGCCCGAGGGCACCTACCACGTGCAGGCCGACATTGCCGCCCGGCTGGATGACGCGGTGAACGTGCTGGTCACCGAAACCCTTCGCCCATCGCCCGCCCAGGCCACACGGTTCGCGCCGGTGCATTTCTCGCAAGTGCGATGTAGCGTCTGACGGACCACGCGCCTGCGGCCCTGGCCGCAGGTGCCCACGTTCCGCCCGCCTTCGTCCTTTCCATTGTTTTCCTGGTAATGCCCGCTGAGCGCAGGCAGGGCGGGCTGTTGCCTGCTTGTACAAAAAAAGGTGCTGTTCATGTCCGGTGACGCAATCCCTCTGTCCGCACAGCCACAGGCTCCATCGGTCCTTGAAGACCGTCCCCTGGGTTTGCGCGACGCCCTGCGCTGGCTGGGTGTTGCCTTGCTGGTGGTGGCCTCGCTCGTGGTCATTGGTGCCTTCTTGCTCATGCCGGTGGTGCCTGTCGCGGGCTGAAATCCCACAGTTTTGGCCTCTTTTTGCCGCCCCATTTTTTCTAGAAACAAAGCATCACCATGACGACACAATTCTCTCTTCATCGCCGCCAGGCGCTGCTCACCGGTCTGGCCGCCGCCGCTCTCGGCGTCATGGGGGCCCCGGCCCTTGCACAAACGACTGCGCCCGGCCGCGTGCTGCGCGTGGGCCACCAAAAAGGCTGGCTTTCCATCCTCAAGGGCCGTGGCACGCTCGAAAAGCGACTGGCCCCGCTGGGCGTGAAGGTCACCTGGACCGAGTTCAACGCAGGCCCCGTGCAACTGGAAGCGCTCAACGTCGGCTCCATCGATTTTGGCGATGTGGGCGAAGCCCCGCCCATCTTCGCCCAGGCCGCTGGCGCGCCGCTGGTCTACGCTGGCGCGACGGTGCCGCGCCCCGCGCTGGAGGCCGTGATCGTGCCCAAGGACTCCTCGATCCGTAGCGTAGCCGACCTCAAGGGCAAGCGCGTGGCCTACAACAAGGGCTCCAACGTGCAGTATTTCCTGGTCAAGCTGCTGGAGAAGAACGGCCTGAAATACGGCGACGTGCAGTCTGTCTTCCTGGCCCCAGCCGACGCGCGCGCCGCGTTTGAAAAGGGCGCAGTCGATGCCTGGATCATCTGGGACCCGTTCCTCGCTGCAGCCCAGAAGACGCTGGATGCCCGCTTGCTGGCCGACGCCACGGGTGTGGTCAACAACCGCGCCTACTACTTCACCTCGCGCGACTTCGCGACCAAGAACACCGATGTGTTGCGCATTGCGATCGAAGAGGTCAACGCGATTGACACCTGGGCGTCCAAGAACAAGGCGGCTGCAGCCGCAGAGCTCTCTGCCGTGCTGGGGCTGGACAAGTCCATCACCGAGCTGTACCTGAACCGCGCGCAGTTCGGCACCGCCCCGGTCACGCGCGAGATTCTGGCCGAGCAGCAAGTCATTGCCGACACCTTCTTCGACCTGAAGCTGATCCCCAAAAAGCTCAACCTGCTGCACGCTGCGCCGGTCGATCTGCTCTAACCCCACCACCCAGACCACAAACACGTTCCAAGGAGCTTCCCATGCCTGCGCCCATGCCTTTCCCGTTGCACGCCCAGCTGCGACGCGTTCTGTGCGTCACGGCCACCGCCTGGGGGCTGAACGGTCAGCAGCGGCGCGCGGTCTTGCGCCCACCCCAGTTCGGCTTTGCCATCTCCTACTGATTTCGTTCGGACCTCGTTGAGATCCCGTTTTGAAAAGACCTGTCCCATGCAAATCTTCTGGTTCATTCCCACCCACGGCGACAGCCGCTACCTTGGCACCGCCAAAGGCGCACGCCAGCTCAGCCATGACTACCTCCAGCAGGTGGCCGTAGCCGCTGACAGCCTGGGCTACGAAGGCGTTCTGATCCCCACCGGCCGCTCTTGCGAAGACCCCTGGGTGGTCGCTTCCAGCCTGATTGCCGTGACCAAGAAGCTCAAGTTCCTGGTGGCTGTGCGCCCCGGCCTGCACCAGCCCGCACTGGCTGCACGCATGGCGGCCACGTTCGACCGGCTCTCGGGCGGGCGACTGCTCATCAACCTGGTGACCGGGGGCGACCAGGCCGAGCTGGAGGGCGACGGCGTGTTTCTGGACCACGCCACGCGCTACGAGCAGTCGGCCGAGTTCATCCGCATCTGGCGCGAAATCCTCACGCGCAGCCACCAGGGCGAAAGCCTCGACTACGAGGGCAAGCACCTCACGGTGAAGGGCGCAAAGCTGCTGTTTCCGCCCCTGCAGCAGCCCCACCCGCCGGTGTACTTCGGAGGCTCGTCAGATGCTGCCCACGACCTGGCGGCCGAGCAGGTGGAGACCTACCTGACCTGGGGTGAACCACCCGCCGAAGTGGCCAAGAAGGTGGCCGACGTGCGCGCCCGCGCTGCAAAGCGGGGCCGCACGGTCAAGTTTGGCATCCGCCTGCACGTCATCGTGCGCGAAACCGAAGACCAGGCCTGGGCCGCTGCAGAAGAACTCATCAGCCATGTGGATGACGTGACCGTGGCACGTGCCCAGGCGGTGTTCTCGCGCATGGATTCCGAAGGCCAGCGCCGCATGGCACAGCTGCATGCGGGTGGCGTCAAGCGCAGCCGCGCCGACCTGGAGATCAGCCCCAACTTGTGGGCTGGTGTGGGCCTGGTGCGTGGTGGTGCGGGCACGGCGCTGGTGGGTGACCCGGAAACGGTGGCGGCGCGCATCGAGGAATACGCGGCGCTGGGGCTGGACACCTTCGTGCTCTCGGGCTACCCGCACCTGGAAGAGGCTTACCGGTTTGCCGAGCTGGTGTTCCCGCTGCTGCCCGTGGGTGTGCGCGAGAAGCTCTCTGGCGGCAACCCGCTGGGGCCGTTTGGCGAGACCGTGGCCAATGACTTTGTGCCCCGTGCGTCGCAAAGCTGAATCTGCTCCGCAGGAGATATGCCATGAGCATCCAGTCCATCAACCACGTGCAACTGGCCTTCCCGGCTGGGGCCGAGGCGCCCATCCGGCGCTTTTACGCCAGCCTGCTGGGCCTGCCCGAGGTGCGCCTGCAGGCCGGTAACACGCTGCGGTTTGCCGCGGGCACCCAGCGCATCGATCTGGTGCCTACCGAGCACTGGCAACCGGCGCCTGCGGTGTCGCACCTGGCCTTCGAGGTGCAGGACCTGCCCGCGCTGCGCCACCGCCTGCTGCAGGCCGAGCTGCCGCTGGTGGAAAACCGCGCGCTGCCCGGCTACCTGCGCTTTTACGTCAAGGACCCGGCGGGTAACCAGCTGGAGTTCCTGGAGCCCGATAACGAACAGGACATCACGCCATGACACAGACCACCCGAGAGCTGCAGATATCGCCTGTGGCGGACTCCGTCGATCTCCCGCTCGAAGGGCCTTTGCTCCCAGCGTCGCTGGTCCGCTTTGTGACCAATGTGGCGCAGCGTCTGCTGCCCTGGGCCGTGCCTGTAGGGCTCATCGTGTTGTGGCAGATCGCCTCTTCTTCGGGCTGGCTGTCCACCCGCGTGTTGCCTGCGCCGCTGGAGGTGGTGAAGGCAGCCTGGACGTTGACCCTGTCCGGCGAGCTGTGGACCCACGTCAAGGTCAGCGCAGGCCGGGCGCTGGCGGGTCTGGCCATCGGGGGCGGGCTGGGATTGCTGCTGGGTCTGCTCACCGGCTCGGTCAAGCTGTTCGAGACGCTGCTCGACTCCACCATCCAGATGGTGCGCAACATCCCTGCGCTGGCGCTGATTCCGCTGGTGATCTTGTGGTTCGGCATCGACGAGTCGGCCAAGCTGTTCCTCATCAGCGTGTCGGTGTTCTTCCCGATCTATCTCAACACCTTCCACGGCATCCGCAATGTGGACCCGGGCTTGATTGAGATGGGCCGCACCTACGGCCTGGGGCGCTGGCAGCTGTACCGCCAGATCATTCTGCCCGGCGCCTTGTCGAGCATCCTGGTGGGACTGCGCTTCTCGCTCGGCCTGATGTGGGTGATCCTCATCGTGGCAGAGACCATTTCGGCACAGGCGGGTATTGGCTACCTCACGATGAATGCGCGTGAGTTCCTGCAGACCGACATCGTGCTCGTGGGCATCCTGCTGTACGCGTTGCTGGGCAAGCTGGCTGACGTGTTTGCCAAGGGGCTGGAGCGCTACTGGTTGCGTTGGCACCCCGGCTACCAGACGGCTTGAGCTGCGGGGCCCTGACTCCGACATTCCTACAACGCATTCATCACGACCATGACCCTTCCTTTCCTGATTCATCGGCGCACCGTGCTCGGTGCCCTTGCGGCCCTGTCCAGCGGCCTGGCTGCAGCGCAAGGCAAGCCCGAGACCCTGCGCATTGGTTTGCAGAAATCATCCACGCTCACCACCATCCTGCGAACACGGGGCACGCTGGAGCAATTGCTGGCACCGCTGAACGTCAAGGTCTCGTGGCACGAGTTCACCAGTGGCCTGCCTTTGCTCGAAGCCCTGAACCTGGGCAACATCGATGTCAGTGCCGACGTGGCCGACACCGTGCCCGTCTTCGCCCAGGCGGCCGGCGCCAACCTCACCTTCGTGGCGCAGGAATCGCCATCGCCCGCCGCCCAGGCCATCGTGGTGCGTGCCGATTCACCCATCAAGACCGTGGCCGACCTCAAGGGCAAGAAGATTGGCTTTGCCAAGGCGGCGGGCGTGCATTTCTTGCTGATTGCAGCGCTGGAGAAGTCCGGCCTGACGTTCAAGGACATCGAGCCCGCCTACCTCACGCCGGCCGACGGCCGCGCAGCCTTCGAGCGCGGCGCCATCGACGCCTGGGTGGTTTGGGACCCGTTCCTGGCCGCCGTGCAAAAGCAGTCGGCGGTACGGGTGCTGGCCGACGGGCGTGATCTGGCGTCTTACCAGCGCTATTACCTGGCCGGGACTCCCTATGCCAAGGCCCGACCCGATGTACTCGGTGTGTTCTTCCACGAGCTGCAGAAGGCGGGTGCCTGGGTGAAGCAAAGTCCCAAGGACGCTGCTGCGCTGCTGGCACCGGTGTGGGGGCTGGATGCGGGCGTGATCGAGCTGGCCAATAGCCGCCGCAGCTATGAGGTGCGCGCCGTGGTGCCCACGTCCCTTGCCGAGCAACAGCGCATTGCGGATGCCTTTTTGGCCGAAAAGCTGTTGCCCAGGCGCGTGAATGCCCTCGATGTGCCTCTCTTCAAACCCGGAGCCTGACGCCATGACCCAGACTGATCCCCAAACTGCACAGGGCGTACGCCTGGAAGTGCGTGGCGTGGACAAACGCTATGGCACGCGCGATGTACTCAAGAAGACCGAACTCACGATTGAACCCGGCCAGTTTGTCGCCATTGTGGGCCGCAGTGGCTGCGGCAAGAGCACGCTGCTGCGCCTGGTGGCGGGCCTGGAGTCAGTCTCTGGCGGTGCGATCCGCCTGGACGGCCAGGACATCGCAGGCCTGAGCGGTGACACCCGCATCATGTTCCAGGACTCGCGCCTCTTGCCCTGGAAGCGCGTGGCTGACAACGTGGCCCTGGGCCTGCCGCCCGAGCGGCGCGGCGCCGCGGCTGATGTGCTGGCGCGCGTGGGCCTGGGCGACCGGCTGGGCGAATGGCCGGCACGCCTGTCAGGCGGCCAGCGCCAGCGCGTGGCCCTGGCGCGTGCGCTGGTGCACAACCCGCGCCTGTTACTGCTGGACGAACCCCTGGGCGCGCTCGACGCACTGACCCGCATCGAAATGCACCGCCTCATTGAAGGTCTGTGGCGCACCAGCGGCTTCACAGCGCTGCTCGTCACGCACGACGTGCAAGAGGCCGTGGCCCTGGCGGACCGCGTGATCCTGATCGAGGACGGCCAGATCGCGCTGGACCAGCGCATCGATCTGCCACGACCCCGCTCGCACGGCGATGCCGCGTTTGCCGCCATCGAAAAACGCATCCTGGACCGCGTGCTGCAAAAGGCCGATCGCCACCCTGCGCACGAGGCGCCATGGCCAGGTGTGCCAGCGCATGGCCTGCGCTGGGCGGTGTGATTCTTTCTTTTTCTCTCACCCACTGTTTTCATTTTCAACGGACTATTCAAGGAGAACCCCATGTCCATTCAAGCCATCAACGTACGCAACCAGTTCAAGGGCAAAGTGCGCGAGATCATTCGCGGCGATGTCGTCTCCGAGGTCGATGTCGAAACCCCTTGGGGCATCGTCACCTCAGTCATCACCACCCGCTCGGTGGACGACCTGGGCCTGGTCGTGGGCTCCGATGTGGTCGCACTGGTCAAGTCCACGGAGGTGTCCATCGCCAAGCTGTGATGATGGCGCAGGGCCGACGGTCACATGCCGTGCGGCTCTGCGCAGCCTTTGCAACCGTCACCCGTTTGCGCAGGCTTGCGTGTACCTCTGGCGGGCGAGCGCGGTCCCCCGTATTCGAGTCTGGGCCAGCTGCTATCTGGCAAGAACCCTGGGGCTATTGCCCTTAAACCCGCCCGTGTTGCCTACACTCGGGCCTATGACGACCCTTCTGGTTTTCCCTTTTGCCGCCCTGGCTGTGCTGCCCTGCGCAGCGGCCTGCGCGCGAGCGGTGGCCAAGAAGAACGCGCGTCGTCAGCTGACGCCAGCACATTCCTGAGCCCGGCGGCACCCTCTCTCCTCATCCCCTTGTAGCGCAACCATCCACCGCCGGGCACCAGCCAAGCGCGGTAGCGGCGGTCTTGTCCCCACGGGACACCGCCGCATTCGATGGAGTGCTTTGTATGCATGCAGTTGTGACCCCTGGCGAGCGCACGCTCACCGATCTGGACTATTCGCGCCTGACCAAGCTGGTCGGCAACCGGCCTGCGCCCTTGCTGGACGACCTGCTGGCCAACGCAGATATCACCAGCCCGCGCATCGTGCGGGCGGACGTGGTCACCATGAATTCACGCGTGGAGCTGGTGGACCAGCACACCCACAGGCGCCAAGTGCTGACCCTGTGCTACCCGAAGGACGCCGAGCCTGCCGCGGGCTTCATCTCGGTGCTGTCGCCGGTAGGCATCAGCCTGCTGGGCCTGCGGGCCGGGGACGTGGCCCGTTGGCAAACGCCCCATGGCGAAGAGTGCTCCGCCACCATCGAAAGCATCCAGTTCCAGCCCGAGGCCACGGGCGACTACCTCACATAGCTACTGCAGCCGCTCGGCCCCGCAGCGCTTGACGGGCCGCATTCACTGATCACTGCCCACCAGACCGGCGCCACTTGCAGTGGCCGCCGCTGGAGGCGTGCGCGTTGTTCATTACAGAAGGACGTTCCACCATGACCCCTCGTTTCATCCTTGCCGTCACCGATTTTTCTGAACAGGGAGGGCACGCGCTGGCGCGCGCAGCGCTTCTGGGCGCAGAGCATCGGGCTGCATTGCAGCTGGTGTATCTCTCCCAACCCGGCGAAGTGCCGCCACCCGACGTGGCCGTGCGCCTGTCGCACCATGCGCTGCAGATTCGGCAGCGCCACCAGATTCCTGTTCATGCCGGAACATGCATGGATTGCACGGTGGGGGATATCGCCCGCGCGGCAGCCGGTCACGACCTGGTGGTGTGGGGCATGGCCCAGCAGCGGGGGTTGCGGGCCTGGTTCGGCGCTCACCCTGCCATCCAGTTGCTCCGCGCCTGCCAGCGTCCCGTGATCGTGGTGCGTAGCGCAGCGGCACAGCCCTACCAGAGCCTGATGGTGGCAGTGGACTTTTCTCAGGCTTCGCATCGCTTGGTGGAGCTGGGCCTGGCGCTCCACCCCCGCGCACGTGTAGAACTGTTCCATGCCATCAGCACCGCCAATGAGGGCAAGCTGCTTTATGCCGAAGTGTCTGAGCGCGCCATCCAGATCTACCGCGAGCAGTGCAGGCGCCATGCGCAGGACCGCATGTTCACGCTGACCGACTCGTACGATGCGCGGCGCAACCGGCTTTCATCCTCCATTGGCCGGGGCGACCCGGCGCGGCAGGTGCTGGTGGCGCAGCAAGGTGCCGGGGCCGACCTGATCGTGGTGGGCAAACATCCAGCGTCCCGGTGGGCAGACTGGCTGTTCGAGAGCGTTGCCCAACGCATCTTGCGTGAAGCCTGTGCGGACGTGCTGGTGGTACCACACGGCTTTCAATCCGCATCCCGCGGTGCCGCCCTGAAACGCCTTGCGACCGATCTGCCCGTGCGCCGTGTCAAGGCAGGCCAGCCGAGCCTGCCGAGCCATCCCAACCCTGCGGCGCTGCAGGGTGGCACATGACTAAGGAGCCCTGCGGACAGC
>NZ_JADHVT010000111.1 GCF_016783915.1 Acidovorax sp. | reverse complement strand
CCGCCAGCCTGTGCGCCGCTGCAGGCCTGCCCGCCACGGGCGATCCGCAGGTATTGCGCGCCCCCGCCACGCACGCGGCCGTGGCAGCATTCTTGCGCACACAGACCCGCGCGCAGCTGAATGCGTTGGCGGTGGCGCAGGACATTCCATTGCACACCCTGGCCTGAAGGCACTTCCTGACCGATGCAAAAAAATGGCACCGTCATCCGCTGGGATGCCACCCGCGCCTTCGGCTTTATCCGCAGTCCGGACACATCTGCCGACGTGTTCTTTCATGTGCGGGACTACCGGGGCACCACCCCGCCGCGCGAAGGGCTCGCCGTGGTGTATGAGGAAATCCATGTCGGAGGAAAAGGGCCCAGGGCCATGGCGGTGTTGCCCTCGGCGCACGCGGGCGGCCAGCTCCAGCCCCGCGGTGCGGCACCGACGCAACCGCCCCCTGCGCACCCAATGCGGCGCGCGCCGGCGCAGCGCGCAGGTCAACCTCAGGCCCCAACACGCAGACGCCCTGTGGCACCAAGCGAACCCGCCAACCCAGCGGGCTCGGCGCTGATACGGCTACTCATGCTGGGCTGGCTGGCCTTGCTGGTATGGGGCTTCTGGGCAGGCCGGCTTCCGTGGTGGGTGCTGGGCGCGGCGGCGGGCGTCAACCTCCTCACGTTTCTGGTCTACGCCATCGACAAAAGCGCCGCGCAAAACGGCCAGTGGCGCACCAAGGAAAGCCACCTGCACCTGCTGAGCCTAGCAGGCGGCTGGCCGGGCGCATGGTTTGCCCAACAGTGGCTGCGGCACAAGTCCCGCAAGGCGGAGTTTCGCGCAGTGTACTGGGCGACGGCGGTGCTGCATTGCGCAGCTTTGGGGGCCTGGCTGGGCGGATGGCTGCGCTAGCAATGCCCACAAAAATATCAATTTTGACAGCAAAAAACCCATGAAACACTAGCGCTTGAGGCACTTTTGGTTCACGCTGTAGCGACCCTATCTCCTACGCCGCATAGTGGGCTGACGCACAGATGGCCCGCTGACCTACACGGCGCGATGGGGCGCCCGGTTTCAATCCCAAAGGTCTGAAACACCTCGGGAGATGCCCATGAAACCCCTCATCCTTGACTCGACCATGACCACCATGGGCGGCGTGTTCTACCCCACCGGCCAGGTGTTCGCACTGTTCCCCGACGAGGACTGTGCGCGGCAGGCCGCACTGGCATTGCAGGCCGCAGGCCATCAGGGAGACATCGCCTACGCCAGCCCCGAGGTCATCCTGCAGGAGATCGTTCACACGCTGGGCAGCGCAGATGCACCACTGCCCTCTGTAGGGGCCGAAGGTGACATGGTGCGACGCATTGCCGACCTGGCGGGCACAGGCCACCACGGCATGCTGATCGCCATGGCCGAGAAGGATGGTACCGACGCACTGGTGGCGGCCATTGCCCCCGAAGGCGCGGTCACAGCGTTCTATTACCGCACCTTCATCATCGAAGACCTGATCACCCAGCCCGCCGGTGATGGCCCGCAATCGGTGGTGGTAGGCACCCACGCAGCGGAGGGCTGAAAGCTACGCAGCACGTCTCACTGACCTGCGCCACCTGCAGCCACTGCAAATGGCCCAGGACGCCAGATCGCCAGATGTCAGCGGGGCTTGCGTGCAGACGGTTTCGCGGCGCCCGTGACGCGCGGCGGCAGGCCCGTGTGCTGGGTCAGCATGCGGCCCTTCTGCGGTTGCCCGGGCTTCGCAGGCTTGACCGGAGCGGCCATGGCGCTCTTCACGCCGGTGGGCGTGGAGTTCTTGCGGCGCGCGCTCTGGTAGCCGCCGTCCGTCAAGGGCTGGAAGGTCGGGATCAGGTGGTGTTTGCCGTTGCCGATCAGATCCGCCCGGCCCATGGCCTTGAGCGCCTCGCGCAACAGCGGCCAGTTGTTCGGATCGTGGTAGCGCAAGAAGGCCTTGTGCAGACGGCGGCGCTTTTCGCCGCGCACGATGTCCACAGACTCCTCCGCCTCGTCGCGCATCTGGCGGCGCACGCGGGTCAGCGTGTTGCGCCCCGAGTGGTACATGGCTGTGGCTGTGGCCATGGGGCTGGGGTAGAAAGTCTGCACCTGGTCGGCGCGAAAGCCGTTCTTCTTCAGCCAGATGGCGAGGTTCATCATGTCCTCGTCGCTGGTGCCGGGGTGCGCAGCGATGAAGTAAGGGATCAGGAACTGTTTCTTGCCCGCCTCTTCGCTGAACTTCTCGAACATCTGCTTGAACTTGTCATAGCTGCCGATGCCCGGCTTCATCATCTTGGTGAGCGGGCCCTGCTCGGTGTGCTCGGGCGCGATCTTCAGGTACCCACCCACGTGGTGCTGAACCAGCTCCTTCACGTACTCAGGGCTCTTTACCGCCAGGTCATAGCGCAGGCCCGAGCCGATGAGGATCTTCTTGATACCCTTTAAAGCGCGGCCACGGCGGTAGATCTTGATCAGCGGGCCGTGGTCGGTAGTGAGGTTCTGGCAGATGCCAGGGTAGACACAGCTCGGCTTGCGGCAGGCGGCTTCAATCTCGGGCGAGCGGCAGCCCAGGCGGTACATATTGGCCGTGGGGCCGCCCAGGTCGCTGATGGTGCCGGTGAAGCCCTTGACCTTGTCGCGAATGTCTTCAATCTCCTGAATGATCGAATCCTCGGACCGGCTCTGGATGATGCGGCCCTCATGCTCGGTGATCGAGCAGAACGTGCAGCCGCCAAAGCAGCCGCGCATGATATTGATGGAGAACCGGATCATCTCCCAGGCGGGGATCTTGGTCGCGCCATCGTGGCTACCGTTTTCATCGGCGTAGCTGGGGTGCGGGCCGCGCGCATAAGGCAGGTCAAACACGTAGTCCATCTCGGCCGTGGTCAGCGGGATGGGGGGTGGGTTGATCCATACATCGCGCGCCGTAACGCCTTCGCCGTGCGCCTGCACCAGTGCACGGGCGTTGCCGGGGTTGGTCTCCAGATGCAGCACGCGGTTGGCGTGGGCATAGAGCACAGGGTCGCTTTTGACCTGCTCGTAGCTGGGCAGGCGGATCACGCTCTTCTCGCGCGGGGGCACTTTGAGCTTGGCCTTGAGCGCCGGATTGGCAACAAACTGGATCGGCTGAATGACAGGGTTGGGGCTGTTTTGGCCGGTAGCGCTCGTGTTATTTGCAGCACCCGCTACAGAATCAGTAGCACTCCCATCCTCTTTGCTGCAGGTGCTGCCTTGGGCCGCAGCCTGCTCGCTGGTGGTCATGTAGGGGTTGATGTGCGCTTCTACGCGGCCGGGTTCGTCCACCGTGGTGGAGTCGATCTCGAACCAGCCCTTGCCGCTTTCATCGTCGGGTCGGCGCACAAAGGCCGTTCCACGCACATCGGTGATCTGCTCCACCGGCTCACGCGCTGCAATGCGGTGGGCCACTTCAACGAGCGCACGCTCAGCGTTGCCATATAGCAGCAGGTCGCACTTGCTGTCCACAACGATGGAGCGGCGCACCTTGTCACTCCAGTAGTCGTAGTGCGCAATGCGACGCAGGCTGCCTTCGATGCCGCCCAGGATGATGGGCACGTCCTTATATGCCTCTCGGCAGCGCTGGCTGTAGACGATGGCTGCGCGGTCGGGCCGCTTGCCGCCAATGTCGCCGGGGGTGTAGGCGTCGTCGCTGCGGATCTTCCGGTCGGCGGTGTACCGGTTGATCATCGAATCCATGTTGCCCGCTGTCACGCCCCAGAACAGGTTGGGCTTGCCCAGCGCCTTGAAGGGTTCGGCGCTCTGCCAGTCGGGCTGGGCAATGATGCCCACGCGAAAGCCCTGGGCCTCCAGCGTGCGGCCGATCACGGCCATGCCGAAGCTGGGGTGGTCCACGTACGCGTCGCCCGTCACCAGGATGATGTCGCAGCTGTCCCAGCCCAGTTTCTCCATCTCGGCGCGGCTCATCGGCAGGAACGGAGCCGTGCCAAAGCGCTTGGCCCAGTACGGACGGTAGCTGGTCAAGGGCTTTGCGGCACGCGCAAAAAAGGAGACGTCAACGGGGGCGTTCATGCAGTGGGAGGGCGGCCACCCCATGGGTCAACGGGGCATCGTGGGGCGCGGCTGTGGTGGGTAACCTGTGATTTTACGGCGGCACGCCGTTTTTGTCGCTGAACCGGCCTTGCCCCTGCGCCTAGGAGGTCTTGACCCACGTGGAGCATATACTTGCCAACGTCAATCAATTACATGACAAAGGCAATTATGAAAAAGCCTGTCGAACCCTCTCATCCACCCGAATCCCCTGCCCCGGTGCCCGCCAGTGCCGTCAAGGCGGTGCGCCGGTTCAACCGCTTCATCACCCGTCGCATTGGCGTGCTGGACCCTTACCTGGGCAGCAAGATGTCGCTGACCGACGTGCGCGTGCTCTACGAGCTGGCCCATCGCGAGGCCCCTGTGGCCAGCGAACTCGCGCGGGAATTGGGGCTGGACGGCGGGTACATGAGCAGGATATTGCGGCGTTTTGAACAGGCAGGATGGATAGAACGGCACGCCAGCGCCCAGGACGCACGACAAAGCCTGGTCGCGCTCACCCCTGCCGGGCGCGAGGCGTTCGAGCCGCTGCAACAGCGCTCGCGCGACGAAGCCGCCGCCCTGCTCGCCCCTTTGCTCCCCGCGCGGCGCCAAGAGGTGGTGGATGCCATGGAGCGGATTGAAACCCTGCTGTCCTCCGCCTCCCACACGGCAGGTGGCCCCCGCGTCGCCGTGCTGCGCGACCCGCTGCCGGGCGACATGGGCTGGGTCGTGCAGCAGCATGGCAAGATCTATTGGCGCGAATATGGCTGGGACAGCCGTTTTGAAGCGCTGGTGGCGGACATCGCAGCACAGTTTTTGCGCAAGTTCCAGCCCGCGTGGGAAAAAGCCTGGATCGCCGAACTGGACGGCGAGCGCGTGGGCTCAGTGTTTGTGGTGCGCAAATCGGCCATCACGGCGCAGCTGCGCATGCTCATCCTCAGCCCCAAAGCCCGCGGCCTCGGCCTGGGCGCCCGCCTGACCGACGAATGCATTGCCTTTGCGCGTGCAAAAGGTTACAAAAAGATGGTGTTGTGGACCAACAGTTGCCTGACGGCTGCGCGCGGCATCTACGGCCACCGCGGCTTCCAGCTGGTCAAAACCGAGCCCTACGAAGACTTTGGTCAGCAATTGGTGGGAGAGACTTGGGAGCTGAGGCTTTGAATTGACGCAACGCCGCGCATCCCCGGGAGAGTCGCGCTCAGCATGAGACAACGGAGTATCTCCATGACCTTGTCCAACCGGCTTCTTATTCGCCCCGTCACCCCCGGCGACGACTTGGCACGCCTCACCGCCCTCATACATTCTGCCTACGCACCCCATGCGCAACAGGGCCTGCGCTACTGGGGCACCCACCAGTCCGTGGAAGATACGGCAAAGCGGTTTGCTTCAGGCACAGGGCTGGTGATGCTGGACGGCGATGACTATGTGGGCACCGCCACGCTGCGACCGCCTCAGCCCGAGTCCTCAGTGCCGCTGTACCGTGACCCTGGGGTGTGGTCGTTATGCCAGTTCTGCATCACCCCCGGAGCCAAAGGCCAAGGTTACGGCAAACGGCTGCACACCTATGCCCTGGACTATGCCCGCCGAGCCGGCGCCCGGGTGATGGCGCTGGACACCGCGCAACCCGCTACCGCGTTGATAGCGATGTATGAATCCTGGGGTTATCGGGTGGTGGGCGACTGCGACTGGCGCCCTTTGACCAACTACACCAGCGCGCTCATGGCACGCGACATGGACACAGCAGAGGACTGTGCAGGCAGCACTGGCTGAAAACACAAGCCACTGCGCGGTCAGTCACCTCACGCAGGAGCCGCTTCACCACTCACCGATTTCCCGCACGCGCTGCGCCAGATCCGGCATCGCGTCGTCGTCCTGCCCTTCCAGCTGGCTTGGCGCCGCACCGGTCGATGCCAGCGCGCTGGAGTCCGATGCCTCAGAGCCCGAGGGAGAGATGAAACGGCCAAACAGATGGCTGGCGAGGGAGATAGGCAAAGGTGCAGGCAGCGGAGTGGCAAACATGGGGAGTCCTTTTCTGATGGCCTGAGTGCTTTCAAATGCGTAGCAACAGCGTAGGCCATAGCAACAAGTCCGCAGTGTAGGAACGCACGCCTACGGCGTGTGTGACAGAACGCACATTCCAGACAAGGTTCATAGCGTTCAGTCCCCGTCAACGGCAGGGCGTGTGACTTTCGTCACAGATGGCCAGGGGCGTGTACGCCCGGGCGCCGCCGTACACTCACCGCCCCATGCCCCAGACCCTGGCTGCGCCCGCGCACAGCGAACTCATCATCAAGAAAAGCCGCTTCATCGGTTGCGTGCAGCCCATGGCCGACCGCGCCAGCGCGCAGGCGGCAGTGGATGCGCTGTGGAAGCAACACCCTGGCGCAGCCCATATCTGCTGGGCGCTACTGGCGGGCGGACAGTCGGCTGCAGTGGACGACGGCGAGCCCGGCGGCACCGCCGGCCGCCCTATGCTGGACGTGTTGCGCCACCAGGATCTGGAAGGCGTGCTGGCCACGGTGGTGCGCTACTTTGGCGGCGTCAAGCTGGGCGCGGGCGGCCTAGTGCGCGCCTACACCGACACCGTTGCCCAGGCACTGCTGACGGCCCCCAAGGTCACGCTGCAGCGCATGGCCCTGTTGCAGTGCCAGGTGCCGTATTCCCTCGAAGGCCTGCTGCGCCGCGAGATTGAGGCTGCGGGTGCCGAACTGGTCGACGTGCAGCATGGCACCCTTGTCAGCCTGCAACTGCGCCTTCCCCAAACACAAGCCGTCCCTTTCGTGCAGCGCATCAACGACCACGGGCAAGGCCGTGTGGGCTGGACGGAACCCGAGGTCTGACAGCACTCAGCAACTCGGCCCCAAAGGCCTGCAAGGCCGGCGTACCCAGGCACGCCTGAGCCAGGCACAGCATCACACAAACGGCCTATGCGCCTACAGCGGTGCGGCGGTTCGCGCTTCACACTTCGGCTTTTCAGACACCGAGGGAGTCCCATGGCCCAACCGCTCGACACCATCATCATTGGCGCAGGCACGGCGGGCCTGGCCGCCCTGCGCGAAGTGCGCAAACGCACCGACCGCTACCTCATCGTCAACGAAGGCCCGTGGGGCACCACCTGCGCTCGCGTCGGCTGCATGCCATCCAAGACGCTGATCGAGGCGGCCAACGCCTTCCACCGCCGCCACACCTTTGAAGAATTTGGCCTGCGGGGCGCGAGCGCGGTGACCGCCGACCTGCCCGCAGTGCTGCGGCGCGTGCGCGCCCTGCGCGACGACTTCGTGGAGGGCGCCCTCAAAGCGACCAGTGGACTGGGCAGCGCCCAGGTGTCTGGGCGCGCAACGCTGCTGGGGCCGCGTTCGGTGGACATCGACGGCACGGCCTACGCAACGCGCAGCATCATCATCGCCACCGGGTCGCGCCCCAGCGTGCCAGAAGAATGGCTGGCGTTTGGCGACCGCATGCTTACCACCGACACCCTGTTCGAGCAGCCCATGCTCGGCCCGCGCATTGCAGTCATCGGCATGGGGCCGATTGGTGTGGAGATTTCGCAGGCCCTTGCGCGGCTGGGCCTGCAGGTGGCTGCATTCACCAGCAGCCACACGCTGGCCGGCCTGAGCGACCCGGAGCTCAACGCTGAACTGACAGCCTTGCTCAAGAAGGACATGGTGCTGCACATGGGTGCCGAAGCGCAACTGCGCGAAGTGCCCGGCGGCATTGAAGTCGCCAGCGGCAGCAACCGCGTGGTGGTGGACCAGGTCATTGCCGCCATGGGCAGGGTACCCAACATTGAACACCTGGGCCTGGAGACACTGGGCGTGCCTCTGGACCAGCGGGGCCTGCCCGCCGTGGACCCACAAACCCAGCAAATTGGCGATTTGCCGGTGTTTCTGGCGGGAGATGCCAATACCCATACCCCGCTTCTGCACGAGGCAGCGGACGAAGGCCATATTGCGGGCATGAACGCCCTGGCCACCACACCCAACCGCTTTCGGCGCCGTACCTTGCTGTCGATCGTTTTTGCCGACCCCAACATCGCCGTCGTGGGACCGCGCGTGGCCGACATGGACCCGCACAGCACCGTCATCGGCATCGCCGGCTATGCAAACCAAGGCCGCGCCCGTACCGCCCAACGCAACCATGGACGCCTGTGCGTCTATGCAGATCACGTCAGCGGCCGCCTGCTGGGCGCCGAGCTATGCGCCCCCGATGGCGAGCACCTGGCACACCTACTGGCCCTGGCCGTGCAGCAGCAACTGACGGTGCATGACCTCCTGGGTATGCCCTTCTACCATCCCACTCTGGAAGAAGGCCTGCGCACGGCATTGCGCGACGCGGCCCGCCAACTGCCACACACCCGCGATTCCGACCTGGCCGCCTGCGCAGCGCTGGGTGTGCCTGCGCTGGACTAGTCGAAGCCGGAGCCAGAGACTGCTGAACGTGTAACAACACTCAAGCCTCGTGCTGAGATGCCGATAACCCGCCATTGCCCCAAGGAGTCACCATGGACGTCGCCCTCGCCAACAGCATCGTCAACACCGCCACCAACCTGGCCAGCGCCAAGACGTCGGACGCCCTGAACATGGTGGTGCTGAAAAAAGCGCTGGACATGCAGGCCGTCTCCGCCGCTACCATGATCGACGCCATGCAACAGTCGATGCCACAGCCCGCACTGGCCACCAGCGGCACGCTGGGCACCAACGTCAATACTTTCGCATGAGGGGCTGAGCCCCCTCCGCTTGCGCGGCTCAGCGCAAACGCGCAGGCGACAGCCCCTCCGGCCGCACGCCCTCCCGCGCCAGTTCCTCTGCCAGCGGCTCGCCCCGCAACAGCTGCCGTGCCAACAACGAGGCGCCCGCAGCACTCTGAATCCCATACCCACCCTGCCCGGCCAGCCAGAAAAAGCCGGGCACATGGTTGTCCCAGCCAATCACCATGTCGCCATCGGGCACAAACGAGCGCAGCCCGGCCCAGGTGTGCGACGGGCGGCGGATCTGAAAGGTAGTCATTTCCTCGATGTGATAAATCCCGGTGGCCACGTCGAGCTCTTCCGGCACCACATCGTGCGGATGTGTAGGGTCGGCATTGGCCGGTGAGCCCAGTAGTTGCCCCGCGTCGGGCTTGAAGTAAAAACTCTCGTCGATGCCGATCACCGCAGGCCAGTGGGTAGCGTCCATGCCCTCGGGTACCGGGAAGGTGAATGCCGTGCGGCGGCGCGGCTCCAGCCCGATGGGTGGTACACCGGCCAGGCCCGCCACCACATCGGCCCAGGCACCCGCAGCATTGACGATGGTGGGGGCAGCAAACACCCGCCCATCGGCCAGCGTCACTTGCCATACATCACCTTCGCGGCGCACGGCCGTGACCTCGGCGTTCGTCAGCACTTGGCCGCCGCGCTGGCGCAGGCCGCGCAGGTAGCCCTGGTGCAGGGCATTCACATCAATGTCCGCCGCCTCGGGCTCGCTCATACAGGCAGCCACGGCCTCGGGTTTAAGGCAAGGCAGCATCGCCAGCAATTCGGCCCGCTCCACCCACTGCACATTGGGCGAAATGGCATGCGCTTCGTCGTAGGTCTGCTTGAGCAGATCCAGCTGACCAGGCCCCGCCACATAGACCACGCCCCGGGGCGAGAGGATGGGGCCGGCGCCAAACTCGGGCGGCGGCGCATCGTAGAACGCGCGGCTGGCCCGGGTCAGCGCCTGGATGTTGGGGGTGCCATAGGTCGCCATGTAGAGCGCGGCCGAACGGCCGGTGGTGTGGTAGCCGGGCTGCGATTCACGCTCCAGCAGCAGCACACTAGCGCCCTGCCCTGCGGCGCCGGGCTGCACCAGTTGCCAGGCCACGGAGGCCCCGGCAATGCCCGCGCCGATGACGATGGTGTCTACGGTTTGCATCTGCTCCTCCTGCTCAAACGGCCGACACCTGTGCGGCTGATGCCGCACGGTCGTCACGCGGCAGGCTGCGGGCGTCGCGGGTTTCGGGTGCCACGGTCACGATGGAGGTCAGCGCGGGTTCGGCATTGGTTTGCATCAGCTTGGCGATGTCGGGCCGGGGCCGTGCCAGCCCTGCAATGCCCTTGAACGCCTGCTCCAGTGCATGCCCCACGCCCAGCGTGTGGCGGTCGGCACGGAACCGGCCAACGATCTGCAGGCCAAATGGCATCCCAGCGTCGTCCAGCCCGCACGGCAGGCTCAGCGCCGGGTGGGTGGTGAGCGTGGTCACATAAGTCAACGCCAGCCATCGGTAGTAGTTGGCCTGCGGCTCGCCGTTGATATGGCTGGCAAACAGCTGGGTCCACGCAAACGGCAACACCGGCGTAGTGGGCGCCAGGATCACGTCGTACTCTTCGTACAGCTTCTGGAACCGCGCCAGGATCCGTGTCTGCTCGGCCTGCGCCCAAGCGCTGTCCAGCAGCGTCATGGCGGCGCCCATTTCGTAGTTGGCGCGGGTGTTGGGGCCCAGGCTGGCGGGGTCGCGCTCGTAGGCCTCGCGCGTGCTTGCCACAAAAGCTTCGGCTCTCAGTACGTCAAAACAGCGATGCACATCACCAAGGTCGATGGCGATGGCGTCGCAACGCGCAAACAGATGCTTCATGGCCTGCACCTTCTGGCGGAATACCGTGCGGATGTCGTTGTCCACAGCGCAAGCGCCGAAGTCTTCGGTATAGGCCACGCGCAGGCGGCTCAGATCCACCGTTTCGGGCAGCAGGAAACTCATGGGGTCCAGCGGGTAGCTCAGCGGGTCGCCCGCCGACATGCCTGCCGTGGCAGCCAGTTGCAGGCAGGCCTCTTCCACCGTGCGGCCCATGGGGCCCACCACCGAAATGGGCGTCCAGCCCAGCAGCTTGCGCGAGCTGGGCACCACCCCGGGCGATGGCCGGAAGCCCACCACGCCACAAATGGACGCCGGGATGCGCAGCGACCCGCCCGTGTCCGACCCCGTGCACACCGGCAGCATGTCGCACGCCAGCGCAGCGGCCGATCCGCCCGACGAGCCCCCAGCGTTCAGGTTAGGGTTGAACGGATTGCCCGTAGCGCCCCACACGGTGTTGCGCGAATTGGCGCCCGCCCCCAACTCGGGGATGTTGGTCTTGCCCGTGACGATGGCGCCCGCCGCGCGCAAGCGCGCCACCAGCACGTTGTCCTCGGCCGGAATGTGCTCACGGTAGATCTGCGATCCATAGGTGGTCAGCAAGCCCGCCGTGGCCTCCAGGTCCTTCACGCCCATGGGCAGGCCATGCAGCAGGCCCAGTGGTTCGCCGCGCAGCACGGCTTGCTCGGCCGCTTTGGCCTCGGTGCGGGCGCGGTCGTAACAGGTGGCCGTGACGGCATTCACATGCGGGTTCACCGCCTCGATGCGGGCGATGCAGGCATCAAACAGTTCGACAGGAGAAATCTCGCGCGTGCCGATGTGATGGCGCAGTTCGTTGGCGGTCAGCTCAACCAGGGCTTGGGGGCTTGTTGTGGTCATCTCGGGCTTGTCTCCTTGTTCTGGTCACACGGGTTCAGTCTGCGGTGATGGCGGCACGCTGTGCAATGGCACGCATCAGCGGCAGCTCCTTGTCGATCAGCTCGGCCAACACCTTGGACGAAGCATAGGACGGCTCAAACCCCACGGCGATCATCTTGTCACGCGTTTCGGGATCTGACACCACCTGGGCCAGCGCCAGCTCCAGCCGCGACTTCACGGCCGGTGGCAGGCCACGCGGCGCCACCATGGCCAGCCAGGTGTCCATCTCCAGGCCGGGGTAGCCACTCTCCGCCAACGTGGGCACCTTGGGCAGCAGGGCCGAGCGTTTGCCGGAGGTCACCGCAATGGCTTTGATCTTGCCGTCCTTGAGCTGCGGCAGCGCGGCCGATACGGTGTCCACCGTGAACGGGATCTGCCCGCCGAGCAGGTCGGTCATGGCAGGCGCACTGCCCTTGTAGGGCACATGCTGGATCTTGAGACCCGCCGCGTGGAAGAACATCTCGCCCGCAAACTGCGAGGTGGTGCCCGTGCCGAACGAGCCATACGAATACTTGTCGGGCGCCGCCTTCACCAGGGCCACGAACTGCTTCAGGTCGTTGGCCTGCACATCCTTGTTGGCCAGCAGAATCAACCCCGTGCGGCCCGTGATGCCAATGGGCTCAAAGCTCTTGATCGGGTCATACGGCAGCTTGGCGCGCACGGCGGGGTTGACGGTGAAGGTGGTGCCCGAACTCATGAGCAGCGTGTAGCCATCCGGCGCCGCCCGCGCCACCGACGTCGCACCGATCACCGTGCCCGCCCCCGCGCGGTTGTCGATCACCACGCTCTGGCCCAGCTTGTCGCCCAGCTTCTTGCCAATCAGCCGCCCCAGCACATCGGTGGCGCCACCGGGCGGGAACGGAATCACCAGCGTGATCGGCTTGGTGGGGAAGGCGGCCTCCTGCGCCATGGCCGGAGCCCATGCAGTGGCCCCCAGGGCGGCACAGAGTACAGCAGACAAAAGCAGTTGCTTGCGGTTCATGACATGGCTCCGGATCAAAGTGAAAAGAAACTGGCGGGCCATCAGGCCTGCGCTGCGAGCACAGCCCGCCCGCGCTGTACAAAACCCTGGTACTGCACATCGGGCACCAGCAGGCCGCCCGTGGTCCACACCAGGTGCGTGGCCTGGTGCAGCACCGCGTCGATGCCCGTGTTGCGCAGCCAGGCCTGCCCGGCCGTGGTGCCGGTCAACATGGCCGGGCCGCTGAAGCCTGCCGCAGCCGAGGGCTCAATGCGCTCGCCCAGGGCATCCAGCACCAGCACCAGCTGCGCAAACAAGGTGTCATCGGTCACAGTGAACACGCCCGACAGCAGTGGCTGCATCAGCTCGGCGGCCAGCAGCGACGCACGCGGCACTGCCAGGCCATCGGCCTCAGTGCGGTTGGTCAGGCCCCAGTCGTACACCGACGGGTGACCGCCTGCCCCTTGGGATGAGTCCGCCAGCATCTGCACCAAAAAGCACGGCGACTGCACCGGCTCTGCAAAAAAACAATGCACATGTGGCCCCAGCACCTGCCGAAGGCCAAAGGTGATGCCCGCAGGCGCGCCGCCCACGCCACAGGGCAGGTACACGATGAGCGGGTGTTCTGCATCCACCACCACGCCCTGCTCTGCCAGCTGCTGTTGCAGATGCAGTGCCGCTGCGCTGTAGCCCAGCAGCAGCGAAAACGATTGCTCGTCGTCCACAAAGTGGCACAGGGGGTTGCCGGCTGCCTCGGCACGGCCTGCGGCCACAGCGCGTTCGTAGTCGCCCGTGTGCTCTACCACCTGCACTCCGCGCTGGCGCAGGCGGTCCTTCTTCCACTCCTTCGCATCGGCCGACATATGCACCATGGCCTGGAAGCCCAGGGCAGATGCCACCGCACCAATGCTCATCCCCAGGTTGCCGGTTGAGCCCACCGCCACCTGGTAGCGGCCCAGCACCTCGCGCCCCTCTGGTGTGGCGAGCGCGCGGTAGTCGCCGCCGGGCAACACCAGCCCATGCTGCAGCGCCAGCCCCTCGGCAAACTCCAGCACCTCGTGCATGCCGCCGCGCGCCTTGATGGACCCCGCCACGGGCAGACTGTGGTCGGCCTTGATGAACAAGCGGCCCTGCCCCTCGGCCCAGCCCAGGGAGGGTTGCAATGCGTCTGCGGGCAGCAGAGGCGACTCCACCACCCCACCGGTCGCGGCCAGCTCGGGAAACACGTCTGCCAACAACCTGGCGAAACGGGCAAGACGGGCAACAGCCGCCTGCGTATCATCCAGACTAATGGTTCTCCCTAGTGCTGAAAGCGCTGCGGCTGGCTGTGCCTGTCGGGCCGGATTGCTCCACAAAGCGGGCTGGGCGTTACGCAGACGTATGGTCAGCATGGAGTCTGCAGTGTTTTGGGGGGCAGCAATCGTCATGGCGCATTTGTCTCGAAAAGTCTTGCCCGCATTCTTCGCCGGTCATGCACCCGTCACAACGCATTTATATTGAGCACCGCATTAGTTTTAATAATGGATATTCGCCTCTCCCCTTCTCTGCTCGCCTGGCTGCGCAGTTTTGATGCAGCAGCCCGCCACGGCAGCTTTACCAAGGCAGCGGCCGAGCTACGCATCACCCAGGGCGCCGTCAGCCAGCAGGTCAAGCAGCTTGAAGACTGGCTGCGCCGCCCGCTGTTCCTGCGCACCCCGCGCGCGCTGGTGCCCACGCCCGAGGGCAAATGGCTGGCCGTGGTACTGCGCGAGAGCTTTGACGCCATCGAAAGCACCCTGGCCCAGATGCGACAGCCCGCAGAGGCCGCCACCGCCACGCTGAGCTGCTCACCGTCCTTCGCCATGAGCTGGCTCACCCCCCGGTTGGGCGACTTCTTCCGCCAGCACCCTCACACCGGGCTGCGCGTGTTTGGCGAGTTCCACACGCTGGACCGCACCCGCATGGTGCGCGAAGGCGTGGAGGCTGCCCTGCGCTTCGACCTGGGTGGCTACCGCGACCTGACCGCCATCGTGTTCCTGGATGAATGGCTCATCCCCGTGGCCAGCCCCGAGTTCGTGGCCCGCCACCCGCCCGTCACCCAGCCGCAAGACCTGCAAGGTGACTGGCTGCTGCACGACGGCAGCGCCTGGGACGGCGCCGACACGTACGAAGAATGGCAACACTGGTTTGCGCAAGTGGGCGCCCCGCCGCCGTCATGGACAGGCGGCCAGCAGTTCAACCTTTCGCAACTCGCCCTGGGGGCCGCGCTGGCAGGCCAAGGCATCGCCATGGGTCGCGCGGCGCTGGTGCTTCAGGACGTGAAGGCCGGACGCCTGGTGCCGCTGCTGGGGCGCAGCGTTTTGTCGCGCGCGGCGTATTCGTTTGTGACTACGACGCACCCCAGCCCTGCGATGCAGCTGGTGCGAGATTGGCTGGGGGATGAGGCGCTGCGGTTTTGTGGGGAGCGGGCGCAGGTGCTACCGCCGCCACTGGGTGCCAAGTAGCTGAGTAGGTCAGATTAGCGCAGCGAAACTGGCGCACTAGGCACCCGGGAGGTGTCGGGGTATGCCGAATGGGTCAACGCGACTACTGCGGTTAAAAATTCGGGGTTTTTGGCCCCTGGTGCTTATTGAGCAAGCGCTAGCAGCTATTGTTTTTGACCGATTCGTGGCTTCACTGCCAGTGAATTCTGAGACAACTGACCCTGTGACGCGGTCCGCCCATTCACTACGAAAGTCTGAGGCAGTAGCCCACAGCCGGTCACTCGCGTACAGTCACAGCGGCAATGTTTGAGACAACAAGGACGACCGCTTCAGGCTGACGACGGTCGTTCGATTTCTTGGAGCCAATGGCCGCTCCGGCCCATACCGTGGCGGAAAGACACTAGCCTGGGGCGCATACACTAAAGGCAACGTTTGCCCTAGGGTGAGTCTGCAGAGCGGGTGGGCCATTGGCTGGCTGCTCGCAACCTGCCGCTGCGCAATGTTCTTTTGGACCGGGAGAGTCAGGCGCTGAAGGCATTTGAACAGCGAGGACTCCCGACCACGCTGTTTTTAGACGCCACGGGACGGTTGATCAACACGCGAACGGGCGAGCTTTCGGCATCGACGCTGGCTGAGAAGCTCGGATCCATCACTACCAGTGGCCCCTCACCCTTGAAGGCCCCTTGATCATCGCCCTATCGTCGACCGGCGCGTGCAGTTGCTCCATCGGTACAGTGTTGCCCAAGGCGTCAACGCAAAGACCGAACCGGTCCGCGCCGCAAATTGTTGGAAATCATTGGAATAGACAGGCACTGCCGTGCGTCTATGCAGTGTCTTTTCCACTTTTCCTTCAAAGGACTCCCATGAACAAGCACCTCGTCTCGACTCTCGTTCTCGCCATCGCCGCCGCGTCGGCTGGCTTCGCCCAGGCTGCCGCCCCAGTGAAGACGGCCGGCGGCATGCTGGTCAACACCAGCGGCATGACGCTCTACACCTTCGACAACGACACCGCCGGCAGCGGCAAGAGCGCCTGCAACGGCCCGTGCGCCGGACTGTGGCCGCCGGTGATGGCGGAAGCGGACGCGAAGCCCGAAGGCGACATGACCCTTGTCACGCGAGACGACGGCACCAAGCAGTGGGCCTACAAGGGCAAGCCGGTCTACCTCTATAAGTCCGACATGAAGGCCGGCGACATGACCGGCGACAACTTCAAGAACGTCTGGCACGTCATCAAGCCCTGATCAGGCTGGTCGGCACGAGGACGAACTTCCAGCCCATGCGCGCACAGGACGAAGCCGCGATCGTCGCCTGCATTCCCGGCCTGCGCCGTTACGCGCGCGGGCTGGTGTCGGACGCCACGCGTGCCGACGACCTGGTGCAGGACACGTTGGAGCGGGCGTGGAGCCGGTTCTCGCTCTGGCAGAAACGCGGAGACGTCCGGGCCTGGATGTTCGGCATCATGCACAACCATTTCATCGACGGCGTACGCGCCAGGGGCAGCCGACCCGAGGACAGCGCAGGCGACGACCTGCCCGAAATCCCGCAGCGCGCCAGCCAGTCCGACGGCATCGAGGTCCGCGACCTG
>NZ_JADHVT010000110.1 GCF_016783915.1 Acidovorax sp. | reverse complement strand
CGCCGGTCTACGTGGGGGGCACGCAAGACACGCTGGTCGCCAACAGCGGTGTGGGCGAGGTCGTCGCTGACCTGGGCGCCCGCGTCGGGGCCGATGTGGTGGGGGCGGATGTGAACATGGCCGCCACCACGACGGCGTCCGTGGGCGGTTCGTCGCTGCGCTACGTATCCTTGTCCTATATGCAGGGGGGCTCGGTGCAGTCCACGGTGATGACGGTGGATGGCAACAAGGTGTATTACCAGTCCACCTCCGACGGCACCATCAAGGCGGTGTACGAAGACTGCGGTGAGATCAAGACCGCCTTTACTGTAGAGGGCGTGGTGAACGCCGATGGCACCACGAGTTATGTCACCAACATGATGGCTGTGGCTGACAAGGTACAGGTGGGCACGACGCAGGAACAGAAGCAGGTTGAGAAGACCATCCGGTTCGGCGACAGCGCTTCTGACGATGTGAGCTACAAGGACGGTAATTCGACCAAGGTCGCTGAAGACGGCTGGCAGAAGAACGTGACCTATACCGACAGCACCAGTGGCTACTATGTGAAGGTATCGGCTGCGCGGGACGAGGTTGTTCAGAACAGCGTGATACCCGTCTACAAGTCGAACGGTCAGCTCGATGGGTGGAAGGTCTCTGTGGAGGACTCCTCCATCACTCCCGATGGCAGCAGTAGCAACGATGACGCCAAGGTTAAGTTCTGGTCAGTGGACGGGAACGCGAGCAACGGTGGTGGCTTTGGTGTCGGTGAGGGCGATACGCACTACCTGATCGACAACGACGATCTGGATTTGTCGAAGAAATATGGCAAGAACGACAAAGACGATGCGGAGGACGCTGGCGACGGTGCCGGAGAGCGTTTGGTTGTCGAGCTCTTTGATGCCAATGGCACTCGCCTGACCGCTGACAAGGTGGAGTTCCAGCTCAACAACCTGCTGAAAACGGAAACAGCAGCGATCCGTTCTGTGGTGACCTCGGGCAGTGGGGCTAGCGTGACCGGTTCTGAACAGGTGTCCGGAACCAACACCAATACATCGAACGACAACCTCGGTGATGGCAAGTCGCCAACGGCCGATGGAACGCCTGTGGCCGTGACGCTGGAGAATGTGAACACAGCGTACTTTGAGGCCAAGCCGGGCACGGACTTCTCTTTGGACGACAAGATCACGATCACCCACACGATGACCGAAACCGTAACCAAGCCTGTCTATGCCGACCAAGTGTGGATCGACTTCCAGGCCGTGATTGTGGATGGCGATGGCGACAAATTGGCCAAGCCGATCGACGTGAAGGTGGTGATTGATACTGACACCAAACTCGATGGCGACAAGGTGGTGTTGTCTGATGCGGTGAATGGCGGGCTGGCCGTCAAGGGCGGCGACGCTTCCGAAACCATTGTGGGCAGCGCTGGCCACGACACGGTGCTGGCTGGCAAGGGCGATGATGTGGTCAAGGGCGGCGATGGCGATGACAAGCTCGACGGCCAGGCAGGCAACGATACGCTGGATGGCGGCAAGGGGATCGATACCCTGGTGGGGGGCAAAGGCAGCGACACGCTCACTGGTGGTGATGACGACGACACCATTAAGATCAACTTGGCGGACAGCACCCCGGGCGGCGCCGACAAGGATGTCGTCAAGGACCTGATCGAAGGCGACAAGATCGAAGTGGCCGACCTGCTGGCGGACGATGGCGGCGACCTGCTGGCGAGCCTGCCACCTGCGGCCGACGCTGCGGGCGACACCACCGTCACGCTCGACAGCAACGGGTCTGCGGGCGGCGGCGCGTCGCAGACGGTGGTGGTGGAAGACACCACGCCAGCAGCCCTGGCAGTGGACTTGGCCTTGGGGGCGCCCAGCGTGGCGACCATTGAGGTCAAGCCGAACGACGACTGACCATGCCACGCGCCTGGGACGGTGTTCCAGGCGCCTTCGGCCGCTGTGGCCCTTGCCTCCAGGCCCTTGCGCTTCGCAGCGTGAGGGCCTTTTCTATTGAGTTTTCAATAAGAATGGCCGTTTCCGCCAATGGGAGTAAAAGAGTTTGCGATCAGTTTTAAACAATTGATGGGTGTTGACTCCGGGCCCCGATGGTGTACGAACACGTTCGCGGTGGACGGGGCGAGCGCCCCGTCCAGTGCCTTGCCGTTTAGCGGATGCCTGGTCCGGTGGCGCCGTCAAAGCCAAGCGACGCCAGAAGGGGCAGATCGTCCCGCGACTCCACCCCAAGGGCGATGACCTGGATGCCAATCGCGTGAGCGATGTTGCACAGGCCCCGCAGGAACTCCTGGTTGCCCAGGTTGTCGCCAATGCCGCGCACGTAGCTGGGGTGGACCTTGATGTAGTCCAGCCCCAGGTCGGCGAGCTTGTTGCCCTCGGTGAAGCGTTGGCCGAAATACTCGATGCCCACGCGGCAACCCAGTTGCTGCAAGGTGTGCGCCAGCTCCTTGAAGGCATCGAAGGCGCGGAACACGCCGTACTCTGGCACCTCGAACAGCAAGCGCGCGCACATGTCGGGGTAGGTGTGCAGCATCTGGGTGAGTTCGTTGCGGAAGCGGAAGTCCGCGATGGTCTCTGCGGAGAGGTTGACCGCAATGTCTCCGGCCGAGCTGCGCAGGTGCTCGATGGCCAGGCGCACCACACGCAGGTCGATGGGGGCCGTGAGGTTGAGGTGGGCCGCCATGGGCATGAAGTCGCCCGCCGACAGCAGGGCGCCCGAGGCATCGGCCACTAGGCGGATCACGCCTTCCTGGTGGATGGCGCCGTCCCCGCTGCCATTCACCACGGGGTAGAAAGCCAGTTGTAGCCGGCCGCCGCTGACCGCCTCGGTCAGCAGGGTACGCCACTGTTCGGCGGGCCGCGCGTCGGCGGCGTGTTCGCCCTCATCAACATACATGCTGTTGGGCCCGAAGGACGCCGCACGGGCCAGCGCCTCGTCGGCTCGGCTGAAGAGTTCGCCCAAGGGCTCCTGCCTGCGGTATCCCACCGCGCCGATGTGGAACAAATCCGGCACCAACGCCGACCAGTGGGGAAGCCACAGGGAGGACAGGCTGGCGAAGATGTCCTGCGCGGCCTCTTGCGGCGACGGTGTGGAGGGGCACAACACCCCGAACTCGCCGCCCTTGAGCCGACCGGCGCGCTGGCCGGGCTTGCCCTCGCCGCTCTTGTACAGCACGGTGCCCAGGTGCTTGAGCAGCGCGTCGGCCTTCTGGTGCCCCAGTTGGGTGTTCAGCCCTTCGAGATCGGTCAGTTGAAGGATCACCAAGCTGCCTGCTGAGAGGAATTGCTCCCCTTCCAGCGCCTCCTGAAGGTGCGACAGGAAGTAGTCCCTGCTAGAGAGCCCGGTCACCGCATCGCGATTGACCTTCTTGCGCAAGCCGTCCAGGCGCGCAGCCTCTTCGCCGAACATCGACCGCAGGCGCGTGACCATGTCGTTCATGCCACGCGCGACACTGCGCAGCTCCGGCGTGTTCGGCTCGGCAATCTTGATGAAGCGCCGGTCCGCGATGGCCTCGGCCTGCGCCACCACATCGCGCAAGGGCTTGGTGATGCGCTTGACGGCCAGGGTGCCAACGCCACCTGCAACGACACTGCCGAGGACAAACCAGGCCAGCAGCTCCAGGGTGCCCGTCCACAGGCTTTGGTAAGCGTACTGGTCGTGGCTGGCGAGGGTGAGGGTGCCGTATTGTTTCCAGCCGTCCTGGATCTGGGCCCGGCCGGGCTCGGCATTCATGGGGATCAGCCGCGCAAACCAGCCCGGCGCGCCCTGCAATGTGCCGGAGAAGCTGCGCTCGACCAGTGTCTGGCCGGTGGGCGACACAATGCGGATGAAGCGGTAGTGCCCGGCGTCGAATTGCGCGGCCACCTGCAGTTCGACAGTCACGGGGTCTTTGTCCAGCTGCGACAGGGCCAGAGCCAGCGAGGTTGCGTTGTCGATGTTCTTGACCTGCAGCTGCTGCTGCAGGTAGTGCCGGGCAGACAGCACACTGACCAGCATGCTGCCCCCAAACGCAAGCGCCATGACCAGTCCGATGGCGAGCCAGAGTTGTTTGGTGAGTGACATGGTGCTGTATCTCCGAGAAATGGCGCAGCGCTCAGAAGCCTTCTTGCCGCATGCGTTCGAGGACATCGCGCCAGCGCGACAGGCGGGCCGTCGGGTCTGCCGAGGAGGAGGTGGCGCCGGAGACCCAGAGGCCTTCGTTGTTGAAGCTGAAGACGGGTGAAAGATCGGCCCTGGACGATGCGGGCCGGATGTTGGTGATCAGGTTGTCTAGCACCATGGGCTCGTCCGCAGGGTTGGCGTAGTAGCCCAGCACCATGTGTGCTTCGCTTTTGGTGCTGCCGGCGCCACCGATCCGGGCGCGCACATAGATCATGCGTAGCTTCGCGTTGGGCACGCCCATGTGCAGCAGTGTGATGTACTTGGCGATAGAGAAATCTTCGCAGTCACCGGCATTTCTTCCCATGAACTCCAGGGGCGTCGCCCAGTAGTCATCCTGCTGCCAGACGGCAATATCGCTCTCAAAAAGCATGCGCCGATTGAAGAAATTGTTGACATGGGCAAGCTTCTCGGGCTCGCTCAGGTGGCTTCCCTCGGTCATCATGGCCCGCCAGGCAATGACGAGATCCGCACCTTTTGCGCCATAACGTTGCAATGCCAGCGCCTGGATCTTGTCGAGGTCGGGGGCACTGAAAACCACCCCCAGCGCCAGGGCGATGGTGAACGCCACCAGCACCCGAAGTTGCGCAGTGACCCGGGGTACGTTTTGGAAAAGTGACGGCAGGAAGGGCATGAAACGCGGAAAACGCGGCGGCTACCTTGCTGAAAAGTACCTTGACAGGCCCGCAGTGGCTATTTTGTAAAAAAAAACTGTGCGAGTTTCAAGGTAAATGTTACGTTTCGATTCTGCATCACAAACGATTCGGAGTCGCCATGAAACTGCCTCTTACCCTGATCACTGCCGCTGTTGTTGTCAGCACGAGTGCTTCTGCGCAAGCACTTCCCGAAGGACTTGTTGATGCGGCCAGAAAGGCCGTGACAAGCAATCCGGATGTGCAAGCGCGCTGGTTCGGTTTTCGAGCTGCCGATTCAGAGCGCGGAGTTGCGCGAGCTGGCTTTTTGCCGCAGCTTGATGCGATTGCCAGTACAGGGAGAGAAAGCCGTGTACGTCCGTCAGGGAGCACTGGTTCGTATCAACATACAGGTTCGGCATTGACGCTCAATCAGATGTTGTTTGACGGGTTTTTCACCAGCAACGAAGTCAAGCGTCTGGGGCACGCGAAGTTGACGCGCTACTACGAGTTGGTTGAAGCGTCTGAGACCGCTGCGCTGGAGGCTGTGCGGGCATATGCCGATGTCGCGCGTTACCGCGAGTTGGTCGAGCAGGCGAAGCAAAACTATGTTGAGCACAAGCTGACGACCAACCAGATTGATGAGCGTACTTCGGCTGGAGTGGGTCGTCGAGTTGATCTGGAGCAGGCGACAGGCCGCTTGGCGTTGGCCGAGTCGAATCTCCTGACAGAGGTATCGAACCTGCACGATGTCAGCGCGCGCTACCAGCGGTTAGTTGGTGAGCTGCCCCCTGGCGCATTGGCGCCCTTGCCTGAAGGCTTCAAGCTCTCACAACTTCCTCAAAAAACGGAGGAGGTGATCAGTTTGGCGCTGAACAACAACCCCACCATAAATGCCGCCACTGAGAATATGTTGGCCAGTGAGGCCGGTATTGCGTCGCAGAAGGCGGGCTTCATGCCCCGTCTCGATTTCAGAGCGCGTCAATCGTGGGACCGCAATTTGATTGGGGAGCAGGGACGATCGCGCGATAGCGCGGTGGAACTTGTGCTCACCTATAATTTTTATCGTGGCGGAGCCGACAAGGCGCGCGAGCAGCAGGCTGTGGAGAACAAGTTCCAGGCGCGTGAACTCAAGGAAAAAGCCTGCCGGGATGTGCGCCAGACCACGGCGATTGCGTTCAACGATGTAAAGCGGTTGGTCGAACAGATGACTTATCTGGACCAACATAGGCTATCGACTGAAAAAGCTCGAGAAGCCTATCGTCAGCAGTTCGATCTGGGGCAGCGCACCTTGCTTGATTTGCTCGACACCCAGAACGAAGCGTTCCAAGCCAGCAGGGCTTACATCAATGCCCGGTACGATCAAGTGGTAGCCCAGGCGCGTACATTGAGTGCAATGGGGCAGTTGTTGCCTGCACTGAACGTGACGCGCGCCGATATGCCTTCGCCCGCAGATGCCGGGCAGGTGCGCAGTGGTATTGACCCTGCCGAATTGTGCCCGGCGGAGGCTCCGGTATCTATAGCTGTCGATAAGATCAAAGCCGTGGCGGATACGCCTATTCGGCCACGTGCAGCAACGCCATCGCCATCTCCGGCATCAACAGCCACACCGGAAAAGACGGCTAGGCCTACTGCAAATCGATAGTGGGTTGCATTCGCACTTGGTGGGGGTAGGCGTGCACACCAGGGGCGGTAAGAGTGTTCAAACCCCAGCGGCGTGCGCCTGTTGGTCCGCGTGGTAGCTGGATCGCACCATGGCGCCCACAGCCGCGTGGCTGAAGCCCATCTTGTAGGCCTCTTCCTCGAACATCTTGAAGGTGTCGGGGTGCACGTATCGGCGCACGGGCAGGTGGCTGTTGCTGGGGGCCAGGTACTGGCCGATGGTCAGCATGTCGATGTGGTGTTCGCGCATGTCGCGCATCACCTGCAGGATCTCTTCGTCTGTCTCGCCCAGGCCGACCATGATGCCGCTCTTGGTGGGCACGTTGGGGTGTAAGGCCTTGAACTTCTTGAGCAGGCTCAGGCTGAACTGGTAGTCGGAGCCTGGGCGCGCTTCCTTGTACAGGCGGGGTGCGGTTTCCAGGTTGTGGTTCATCACATCGGGTGGCGCGGACTTCAGGATTTCCAGGGCGCGGTCATCGCGGCCGCGGAAGTCGGGTACCAGGATTTCAATTTGCGTCTGGGGAGACAGCTCGCGGATGTTCTGGATGCATTCCACAAAGTGGCCGCTGCCGCCGTCGCGCAGGTCGTCGCGGTCCACGCTGGTGATCACCACGTACTTGAGCTTGAGCGCGGCAATGGTCTTTGCCAGGTTCAGCGGCTCGTCCTTGTCCAGCGGGTCGGGGCGGCCATGGCCCACATCGCAGAACGGGCAGCGGCGCGTGCACTTGTCGCCCATGATCATGAACGTGGCCGTACCCTTGCCAAAGCATTCGCCAATATTGGGGCAGGAGGCTTCTTCGCACACCGTGTGCAGCTTGTGTTCGCGCAGGATCTCCTTGATCTCGTAGAAGCGCGTGGTGGGGCTGCCCGCCTTCACTCGGATCCATTCGGGCTTTTTGAGCACTTCGCCCTGTTCCACCTTGATCGGAATGCGCGACAGCTTGGCCGCAGCCTTTTGCTTGGCCAGCGGGTTGTAGGCTTCGATGGATTGCGCTTCGCGGACGACTTCAGGGGTGCTCATGGCTGTAGGCAGAGTTCAGGGCGCCAACCGGATGCTGAGCTGCTGGCCCAGCACCTGCGCGGCTTCTTCCCAAGTGGTGTGGACCCCGATTGTAGAAAGGTCCACCGTTTTCAATCCTGCGTAACCGCAAGGGTTGATGCGGCCGTAGGGCTCCAGGTCCATGTTCACGTTCAGCGCCACGCCGTGGTAGGTGCAGTGGCGGCTGACCTTGATGCCCAGGGCTGCGATCTTGCCCAGGCCTTCGAAGTCGGGCGTGGGCGCCTCCGAGCCCGTTCGTTTTTGGGGGCGCTGGGGCAGCATGGAGTGGCTGTGCGGATCATCCAGGCGCACGTAAATGCCGGGTGCGCCGGCAACCCGGTGACCCGTGATGCCGAAGTGCGCCAGCGCGCGGATCACGGACTCTTCGACGCGGTAGACGTATTCCTTGACGAAATAGCCTGCGCGTTGCAGGTCGATCAGCGGGTACGCCACCACCTGGCCCGGGCCGTGGAAGGTCACTTGTCCGCCCCGGTTGGTCGCTATCACGGGGATATCGCCCGGGTGAAGGATATGATCGCTTTTGCCCGCAATGCCTTGCGTGTAAAGCGGCGCATGCTCACAAATCCAAAGCTTATCCGGGTCAGAGGGCGTACGTGTGGTCGTGTAGTCCTGCATGGCCTGCACAGTGCTGGAGTAGTCCACGCGGCCCAGCAGGCGGATGTCAATCGTCATGGTGCAACTTGCAAGGGAGCGGCTACAGCACCACTTTCACCAGCGGATGCGATGACAGTGCACGGTACAGGTCGTCCAGCTGCTCGCGGCTGGTCGCCGTGATGGTGATGGTTACACCGAGGTAATTGCCTGCGCGACTGTCACGCAGTTCAATGGTGGTGGCGTCGAAGGTGGGGTCAAACTGGCGGGCCAGTTCGGTCACCGCGTGCACGAAGCCGTCCACCTTGGCGCCCATGACTTTGATCGGGAACTTGGAGGGGTATTCGATCAGCGAGTCTTTGCGTGGATCTGTTGCCTGCGTATCGAGGCCGTTGGCGGGCGGCGGATTGGAGGATGTCATGGTGGATCGCGGTGGTAGGGATGCTGCAGTTTCAATAGCTAGGCATGCACTGTCATTGTGCGCCACGGGCTGATGAGGGTGTCTGAATTGTGTGTTTGGCGTGCGCCAGATCGGTGCATTGCGCGAGGTTTTTGGAGCGCAAAAGCCGTTGGCGCATCACCACAACAGAGCAGGCGCACACGAAGCCCACAGGCGTGTTTGCGGGTTTTCGTCTGCTGCCATGGGTTTTTACTTATAATTAGAGGCTTTGTAAAAGTTGCGGTCTGTAACGCGGGCGTCATTCATCAATGAAAACAATCCCGCCAGAGACTGAAACTGAGGCTGAAGAATCTGACTTCAAGCCCCTGACGGCCCAAGAGGCGCAGCAGTGGCGCAGTCGCCATCCGCCCCTGTCGGTGTGGAGGGTGGTGGCAGGTCAGGCGCTGGTTGGAATGCTGGTGGCCCTGGTGGCTTGGGTTCTGACGGGCAGGGCGGTGGTGGGCTGGTCAGCAGCCTATGGCGCCCTGGCAGTGGTGGCCCCGGCTGCACTGTTTGCTCGTGGTGTGTTGCGTCACAAGGCGTTATCCAACCCGCGGGCCGCCATGGTGGGGTTCTTTGGGTGGGAAATCGCCAAGATCATGCTGACGGTGGCGCTGCTGGCGGCGGCACCTCGGCTGGTGCCGGGATTGAACTGGATTGCCTTGCTGGTTGGCATGGTGGTCGCAATGAAAACGTACTGGGTGGCACTTTTGGTGCGGCCTGGTGTCCGAAAAACCGATTGATAGAGAGAAGAGTTGTCCGATGGCCGCAGAAGCGCACGCTCCGACTGCAAGTGAATACATCGTTCACCACCTGCAGCATCTTCAAAACGTCAACCAGACCAAGATTGTTGATTTCACCGTCATCAACTACGACTCGATCATCGTAGGTTTGGTTCTGGGTGCGTTGACCCTTTTGATTCTGTGGTCAGCTGCCCGTAAGGCGACCTCTGGCGTGCCTGGCCGCTTCCAAGCGGCGGTCGAGATGCTGGTCGAGATGGTGGACAACCAAGCCAAGGCGAACATCCACAACGCTGAAAGCCGCAAGTTCATTGCACCCCTGGGTCTGACGGTGTTCGTGTGGATCTTTTTGATGAACTTCATGGACATGCTGCCCGTGGACTTGCTGCCTGCCATCTGGGCGCAGATCTATGGCGCCGCTGGCCACGATCCTCACCACGCGTATCTGCGTGTCGTGCCCACGGCCGACCTGTCCACCACGCTGGGTCTCGCTTTTGCCGTGCTGATCCTGCGCTTCTGGTACAGCGTCAAGATCAAGGGCGCCGGCGGCTGGGCGCATGAATTGGTGTCGGCTCCATTTGGCACCAGCAAGAATCCCATCTTCGCCCTGATTCTGGGCGTGGTGAATCTGCTCATGCAGATCATTGAATATGTCGCCAACACCGTGTCCCACGGCATGCGGTTGTTTGGCAACATGTACGCTGGCGAACTGGTGTTCATGCTCATCGCCCTCATGGGCGGAGCTGCGGCCCTGTCGCTGTCGGGTGTGCTGCTGCCTGTGGGCCACGTCATCGCTGGCACCATCTGGACGCTGTTCCACATTTTGGTGATCTCGCTGCAAGCGTTCATTTTCATGATGCTGGCGCTGATTTACCTCGGTCAGGCGCACAACGCGCACTAAGTTTCCCTTTCGTTTTTTCTTTCCTTAACTTTTCTTTTTTAACTCAGGAGTCATCATGGAAAACATTCTCGGTCTCGTCGCTCTGGCTTGTGGTCTGATCGTTGGTCTGGGCGCTATCGGCGCTTCCATCGGCATCGCCCTGATGGGTGGCAAGTTCCTCGAATCTTCGGCACGTCAGCCTGAGCTGATCAACGAACTGCAAACCAAGATGTTCATCTTGGCCGGTCTGATCGACGCTGCGTTCCTGATCGGTGTGGCTATCGCCCTGCTGTTCGCTTTCGCCAACCCCTTCGTTTCTACGCTCTTGGCCAACCTGCCCAAGTAATTCCCGTTCAACGCCACTTTAGAAAGGTGTTGCCGTGAGTATCAATGCGACCCTGTTCGTTCAGGCCATCGTCTTCCTGATCCTCGTGTGGTTCACGATGAAATTCGTGTGGCCCCCGATCGCGAAGGCGCTGGATGAACGAGCCCAGAAAATCGCCGATGGCCTCGCCGCTGCCGACCGTGCCAAATCCGAACTGACCGCTGCCAACCAGCGCGTTGAAAAGGAATTGTCACAGGCGCGCAACGAGACGGCCTCGCGTCTTGCGGACGCCGACCGTCGTGCCCAGGCCATCATCGAAGAAGCCAAGGCCCGTGCCACAGAGGAAGGCAACAAGATTGTTGCTGCTGCCCGCGCTGAAGCCGAGCAGCAGACGGTCCAAGCCCGCGAAGCCCTGCGTGAGCAGGTGGCAGCGCTGGCCGTCAAGGGTGCTGAGCAGATTCTCCGCAAGGAAGTCAATGCTGGCGTCCATGCCGACCTGCTCAACCGCCTGAAGACCGAGCTGTAAGGGGACACACATGGCTGAACTCGCCACCATTGCACGCCCTTACGCCGATGCCTTGTTCAAGGCTGCCACTGCGGGTGCGGGCGTCGATCTGGGCGGCACTGCTGCCTGGATGGACGAACTGGCGGCGATTGCCGCCAACCCCCAGCTGCGTCAGTTGGCGGACAACCCCAAGGTGACGGCAGACCAAGTGTTCGCCGTATTCACCGGGGTCGCTCGCTCGGCCCTGCCGGATATGGCCAAAAATTTCCTGCGCACAGTCATCGACAACGGACGCATTGATGCGCTCCCGGAAGTGGCTGCGCAGTTTCGTGCCCTCGTGAATCGTCGCAACGGATCCTCGGATGCCGTGGTGTACAGCGCATTTCCGATGGACAGTGCTGCACTGTCCGAGGTCAGCGCGGCGCTGGAAAAGCGCTTCGGCCGCAAGCTCAATCTCGCTGTACAGCTGGATGAGTCCCTGATCGGTGGTATTCGCGTAGTGGTGGGTGACGAGGTGCTGGACACTTCGGTCAAGGCCCGTCTTGAACAAATGAAAGCGGTCCTCATCGCGTAATGCGCGACGAGGACAGCGAACCAAAGAAAGAAGGAAAGAGTCATGCAACTCAATCCCGCAGAAATTTCTGAACTCATCAAGAGCCGCATCGAAGGTCTGGCAGCCAGCAGCGATATCCGTAACCAGGGCACCGTGGTGTCCGTGTCAGACGGTATCGTGCGCGTTCATGGCCTGTCGGACGTGATGCAGGGCGAAATGCTCGAGTTCCCCGCCACCAAGGACGGTCAGCCTTCCTACGGTCTGGCGCTGAATCTTGAGCGCGACTCCGTGGGCGCCGTGATTCTGGGCGAGTACGAGCACATCTCCGAAGGCGATACCGTCAAGTGCACGGGCCGCATTCTGGAAGTGCCCGTTGGTCCCGAACTGATCGGCCGCGTGGTGAACGCCCTGGGTCAGCCTATCGACGGCAAGGGCCCTATTAACGCCAAGCTCACCGACGTGATTGAAAAGGTCGCTCCTGGCGTGATCGCCCGCAAATCGGTGGATCAGCCCCTGCAGACCGGCCTGAAGTCCATCGATTCGATGGTGCCCGTGGGCCGTGGCCAGCGCGAGCTGATCATTGGCGACCGCCAGACCGGCAAGACCGCTGTGGCCATCGACGCCATCATCGCCCAGAAGGGCCAGGGCGTGACGTGTATCTACGTCGCCATTGGTCAGAAGGCTTCTTCGATCAAGAACGTGGTGCGCTCTCTGGAACAAGCCGGTGCCATGGAATACACGATTGTGGTAGCCGCATCGGCTTCCGAATCGGCCGCTATGCAGTACGTGTCTGCCTACTCTGGCTGCACGATGGGCGAGTACTTCCGTGATCGTGGCGAAGACGCCCTGATCGTGTACGACGACCTGTCCAAGCAAGCCGTTGCCTACCGCCAAGTGTCGCTGCTGCTGCGCCGCCCACCAGGCCGCGAAGCCTACCCTGGCGACGTGTTCTATCTCCACAGCCGTCTGCTTGAGCGCGCAGCCCGTGTGAACGCCGATTACGTTGAAGCCTTCACCAAGGGTGAAGTCAAGGGCAAGACGGGTTCGCTGACGGCACTGCCCATCATCGAAACGCAAGCCGGCGACGTGTCCGCTTTCGTGCCTACCAACGTGATTTCGATCACCGACGGTCAGATCTTCCTGGAAACCAGCCTGTTCAACGCCGGTATCCGCCCCGCCATCAACGCCGGTATCTCGGTGTCGCGCGTCGGTGGTGCTGCCCAGACCAAGCTGGTGAAGAACCTGTCCGGTGGTATCCGTACCGACCTGGCCCAGTACCGTGAACTGGCTGCCTTCGCGCAGTTTGCTTCCGATCTGGATGAAGCCACCCGCAAGCAGCTGGACCGTGGTGCCCGCGTGACCGAATTGCTCAAGCAAGCACAGTACAGCCCACTGTCCATCTCGTTGATGGCTTCCACGCTGTTCGCTGTGAACAAGGGTTTCATGGACGACATCGACGTCAAGAAGGTGCTCGACTTCGAACACGGCCTGCACCAGTTCCTGAAGACCAGCCACGCCGCTTTGCTGGCCAAGCTGGAGCAGGCCAAGGCCATGGACAAGGACGCAGAAGCCGAATTGACCGCAGCGATCGCCGCGTTCAAGAAGTCGTTCGCTTAAACCGGACGAGGAGCCATCATGGCAGCAGGCAAGGAAATACGCGGCAAGATCAAATCGGTGGAAAACACCAAGAAGATCACCAAAGCCATGGAAATGGTGGCTGCATCCAAAATGCGCAAGGCGCAGGACCGGATGCGGGCTGCCCGCCCATACAGCGAGAAGATCCGCAACATTGCAGCCAACCTCGGCAAGGCCAACCCAGAGTACGTGCATCCGTTCATGAAAGTGAACGATGCCAAGACCGCTGGCGTCATCGTCATCACCACAGACAAGGGTCTGTGCGGCGGCATGAACACCAACGTGTTGCGTGCCGTGACGACCAAGCTGCGTGAACTGCAAGGTGCTGGCGTCTCGACCGAAGCCGTGGCGATTGGCAACAAGGGCCTGGGTTTCCTGAACCGTGTGGGCGCCAAGGTGGTTTCGCACGTGACGGGTCTGGGCGACACCCCCCACTTGGACAAGCTGATTGGCCCGGTGAAGGTGCTCCTCGATGCATACGCAGAAGGCAAGATCAACGCGGTGTACCTGAGCTACACCAAGTTCATCAACACCATGAAGCAGGAATCGGTGGTGGAGCAGCTGCTCCCCCTGTCCTCCGAGCGGATGCAGGCTGAGAAGACGGAACACGGCTGGGACTACATCTATGAGCCCGATGCGCAAAGCGTCATCGACGAGCTGCTGGTCCGTTATGTCGAGTCCCTGATCTACCAGGCGGTTGCGGAAAACATGGCGTCCGAGCAGTCGGCACGCATGGTGGCCATGAAGGCCGCCACCGACAACGCCGGCAGCGTCATTGGCGAGTTGAAGCTGGTCTACAACAAGACGCGCCAGGCAGCGATCACGAAAGAACTTTCGGAAATCGTGGCTGGCGCCGCTGCTGTGTAAGCAGCTCAACAAACTACTTTATTGGAGCGAAAAATGGCTCAAGTGCAAGGCAAGATTGTTCAATGTATCGGCGCTGTGGTGGACGTTGAGTTCCCCCGCGACCAGATGCCCAAGATTTATGACGCCCTGAAGCTCGAAGGCTCGTCGCTGACGCTGGAAGTGCAACAGCAGCTGGGCGACGGCGTGGTGCGTACCATTGCCCTGGGTTCGTCCGACGGCCTGCGCCGCGGCATCATGGTGACCAACACCGGCAACTCCATCACCGTGCCTGTGGGCAAGGCGACGCTGGGCCGCATCATGGACGTGCTGGGTGCGCCCATCGACGAACGTGGTCCCGTGAGCCAGGAGCTGACGGCCTCCATCCACCGCAAGGCCCCTGCGTATGACGAACTGTCGCCGTCGCAAGAGCTGCTGGAAACCGGCATCAAGGTGATTGACTTGGTCTGCCCGTTCGCCAAGGGCGGTAAGGTCGGCCTGTTCGGTGGCGCTGGCGTGGGCAAGACGGTGAACATGATGGAACTCATCAACAACATCGCGAAGGCCCACAGCGGTCTGTCGGTGTTCGCTGGTGTGGGCGAGCGTACCCGTGAAGGGAACGACTTCTATCACGAAATGGCCGATTCCGGCGTGGTGAACCTGGAGAAGCTCGAGGAGTCCAAGGTTGCCATGGTGTACGGCCAGATGAACGAGCCCCCAGGCAACCGTCTGCGCGTGGCCCTGACCGGTCTGACCATTGCGGAATCCTTCCGTGACGAAGGCCGCGACGTGCTGTTCTTCGTGGACAACATCTACCGCTACACGCTGGCCGGTACCGAAGTGTCCGCTCTGCTGGGCCGTATGCCTTCCGCCGTGGGTTACCAGCCTACGCTGGCTGAAGAAATGGGCCGTCTGCAAGAGCGTATTACGTCCACCAAGGTCGGTTCGATCACTTCCATCCAGGCCGTGTACGTGCCAGCGGATGACTTGACCGACCCATCGCCTGCCACGACGTTCGCCCACTTGGACTCCACGGTGGTGCTTTCGCGTGACATCGCTTCGCTGGGTATCTACCCCGCCGTGGATCCCTTGGACTCCACCAGCCGCCAGCTGGATCCGAACGTGGTGGGCGAAGACCACTACACCACGGCCCGCGCCGTGCAGGGCACGCTGCAGCGCTACAAGGAACTGCGCGACATCATCGCCATTCTGGGCATGGACGAACTGGCTCCTGAAGACAAGCTGGCCGTGGCCCGCGCTCGCAAGATCCAGCGTTTCCTGTCGCAGCCTTTCCACGTGGCCGAAGTGTTCACGGGCTCCCCAGGCAAGTACGTTCCCCTGTCGGAAACCATCCGTGGTTTCAAGATGATCGTCAACGGCGAATGCGATCACCTGCCAGAGCAAGCGTTCTACATGGTGGGCACCATTGACGAAGCCTTCGAAAAGGCCAAGAAGGTGGCCTGATGAGCCGTCGGCCGGGCTGTCCATGGCGGCTCGGCCTTCAGCAATCAAGCAACCCACCTTTTCCTAGGAGCAATGATGAACACCATCCACGTTGATGTGGTCAGTGCCGAAGAGTCCATCTTCTCCGGTGAAGCGCGCTTTGTCGCTCTGCCCGGCGAAGCTGGCGAACTGGGCATTTACCCCCGCCACACCCCGCTGATCACTCGCATCAAGCCGGGCTCGGTGCGCATCGAAATGGCTGACGGTGGCGAAGAGTTCGTTTTCGTGGCCGGTGGCATTCTGGAAGTGCAACCCAACTGCGTGACCGTGCTGTCCGACACCGCCATCCGTGGCAAGGACCTGGACGACGAGAAGGCCAACGCAGCCAAGTCTGCCGCCGAAGAAGCGCTCAAGAACGCCAAGAGCGACATCGATCTGGCCAAGGCCCAGTCCGAGCTGGCTGTTATGGCTGCCCAGATTGCGGCATTGCGCAAGTTCCGCCAAAAGAAGTGATCCTTCGCGGGCATCGCGGTGCTGAACAAAAAACCCGGCGATGCCGGGTTTTTTTATTTCCGGCACCCGAGCATAGCTTGCAGCGGGTGCCTGAAGTGATGGGTACGTGTCGCCTCACCACCATGACTACCAACTGGCTTTGGAGACGTGGCTGGTGGCGCTATCTCCGCTCAGAAGCTGATGTCTGTCAGACAAAAAAGGCCGGGGCCCCTCACAGGGCCCCGGCCTTTTTGCATTGGCACTTCTCACAAAGCCCTCATGCGGTCCGCATTGGGCCTCTGGCAATTACATCGCGTTGCCGATTTCGCCAGCAGAGATCTGGCCAGTGCGCACGGCTTCAGCAGCCTGGGCACGCACGGCAGCACGGTCAGCCGTGGACTTGTAGGTCACCACACGCGAACCTGCTGGCTCGATGGAGCGGGTCTGGGCCACGGTAGCGGCTTCAGCAGCCACTTCAGCGCGGGTGCGGTTGGTTTCGAACTTGGTGGCGAACTGCGAAGCATCGGCTTCATCAGCGTGGGCACCAAAAGCGGCAAAAGCGGCCACAGCAGCAACGGACAGAAAACGGACAGACTTGTTC
>NZ_JADHVT010000003.1 GCF_016783915.1 Acidovorax sp. | reverse complement strand
GGGTTTGCCCAGCGCATCGGCGCCCGGCGGGATGATGCCAATCGATTGCCCTTCCAGCACGGGGAACGGCATGCTGCCGAAATCGAGCACCACATGGTGGGTCTCGCTCTCAAAACCCGCCTCGGTGCAGTTGAAGTTGCCGACCACGGTGGCTGTGGTCGGGTTTTTGGGCGAAAAAAGATTGGTGTAGGGATGGGCTGCGGACCAGGGCGGTACCGTGGCTCCGTACTGGGCGGACCGAAACACCTGCGTGCCGGGCTCTGCAGGCGCCTCCAGGGCTTGTTGCGGTGCTGTCGCCGCTGTGACGGGCTCTGCGCCCGCGGCGACCAGTTCGTGGGGAGCTAGCTCGCCGGGCAATTCTTCCCAGCTGAACTGTTCCTCAATGGTGTAGGCACGGGCCACTGGTACAGCACGCCAGTTGTCGATGGAGCCCGTGGGGCAGGGCGAGATGCATGCCATGCAGCCGTTGCACACGTCCGCTCGCACCACGTAGTTGTTGTCGTCGTGCGTGATCGCGTTGACCGGACAGGTGGCCTCGCAGGTGTTGCAGCGAATGCAGATCTCCGGGTCGATCAGATGCTGCTTCAGGATGCCGTTGTCGATCAGCGTGTGGGTGTCCATATTCATTCTTCGAGCAATATCCGGCTACCGGTGCTGGGACCTTGCATGCAGTGGACGCATTCGGTGTGCCACAACGCAGAGCCCGCTTCGCCGTGCCGCTCGCGCCGTCTTGCCAGGGGCGAATGCGGCACGGGCAACTCAGCGGCGATCAATTAAAACGCACGTACTCAAAATCCACCGGCTGGCGGTTGATGCCCATGACGGGGGGCGCGATCCAGCCGGCGAACTTGCCCGGCTCGACCACACGGCCCATCAACGACGCCACAAACGCGAAGTCTTCGGGCGTGGGCAGCCATTCGGCCTTGCGTGCGGTCCATTCTGCCTCGCTCACCACGCGGCCGTCCGGCGACATCTTGATGCCCGCCAGCGCGCCGATCTGGCGATTGAAGGCCTTGTGGGGGACCACCAGGCGGGTGGGGACGCCCGCCTTCTCCAGCACCTTGTTCCAACGGCCCACGCCCGCCATGGAGTCCTTGATGAAGTCGTCGCGCAGCACTTCGTTCAGCGCGTTGAGCATGGGCACTTCTTTTTCCAGCAGCTGTCCGTCCTTGACCTCCAGCACCTTGTACGTCTGGCCCTTGAGCACATGATCGTCCGTGCGTTTTCCTTCTTCGTAGCGACCCTTGAGGCCCGAGCTGTAGAACGTGGCGGCGTTGCTCGACTGGTCGGCGCCGAACAGGTCGATGGTCACGCTGTAGTGGAAGTTGAGGTAGCGCTGGACGGTGGGCAGGTCGATGGCGCCAGCTGCACGCACCTTGGCAGGGTCGTCGGTCTTGAGGTCGTTCATCACCTGTGCGGTGCGCGACAGCACGCGCGAGATGCCGCTTTCGCCCACAAACATGTGGTGGGCCTCTTCGGTCAGCATGAACTTGGTGGTGCGCGCCAGCGGGTCAAAAGCGCTCTCTGCCAAGGCCGAGAGCTGGAACTTGCCGTCGCGGTCGGTGAAGTAAGTGAACATGAAAAACGCCAGCCAATCCGGCGTCTTTTCATTGAACGCGCCCAGGATGCGCGGGTTGTTCTCGTCGCCGGACTGGCGCTGCAGCAGCGCTTCTGCTTCCTCGCGGCCGTCGCGGCCGAAGTGCTTGTGCAGCAGGTACACCATGGCCCACAGGTGGCGGCCCTCTTCAACATTGATCTGGAACAGGTTGCGCAGGTCGTACATGCTGGGCGCTGTCAGGCCCAGGTGGCGCTGCTGCTCGACCGAGGCTGGCTCCGTGTCGCCCTGGGTCACGATGATGCGGCGCAGATTGGCGCGGTGCTCGCCTGGCACGTCCTGCCAGGCTTTTTCGCCCTTGTGGTCGCCAAAGTGGATCTCGCGGTTGCTGTCGCCCGGATTCAAAAAGATGCCCCAGCGGTAGTCGCGCATCTTCACGTGGCCGAACTGGGCCCAGCCGTTCGGGTCCACGCTCACTGCGGTGCGCAGATAGACCTCATGGTTGGTGGAGCCCTCGGGACCCACGTCGTCCCACCAGTTGATGAAGTTGGGCTGCCAGCCTTCTAGCGCGCGCTGCAACGTGCGGTCTTCGCCCAGGTTCACGTTGTTGGGAATCTTCTCGCTGTAGTTGATGGTGCTCATCGGGTGCTCCTCTGGATGGAAATCGAATGCAGGGCAGGGGGTCAGACGCGCGTCTGGTCAAATCCGGCCTTCTGGCCGGTGCCGTAAACCTTGAGCGCGCCCTTCTCGCCCACGGCGTTGGGGCGGTTGAAAATCCAGTTCTGCCACGCGGTCAGGCGCCCGAAGATGCGGGTGTTCATGTTCTCCCTGCTGGCAAAGCGCAGGTTGGCCTCCAGGCCGGTCAGCGCATCGGGCGACATGGCGGCGCGTTCTTCAATGGCGATACGGATTTCGTCGGCCCAGTCGATGTCGTCCGGGGCTGCCGTGACCAGGCCCAGCGCCAGTGCGCTGTCTGCGTCCAGCGGCCGGCCCGCGGCAGCGCGGACCGCTTCCAGCGGGCCCGCCTCTTCATAGAAGCGGCGCTGCAAGCGGCTTTGGTCATTCACCATGGGCAACAAGCCAAAGTTGAATGCGTTCAGAGTGAGCGTTGGTGCCTGCTCGGGCGCGTCGGGCAGGGCCAGCATGTAGGTGCGGTCTGCCGCCAGCGCCAGCTCTGCCAGGGTGCCGGCAAAAGCCGATCCCGTCTCGATCAGCGCGAAGAGGCTGCGTGAGGACACATCCAGACGGGCAAGCGTGCGCCGCAGCGCGCCAATGGTCTCGCGCACCAGCCAGTGGTCCTGATGCGCGAGCAAGATGGCATCGCTGGCCAGCACCGCCTGCGCATCCCCTTCGGTCTTCAGCAGCCAAGTGCCAATGTCCAGCTCGTTGGTGCGCAGGTTCAGGATGGCGTCGTCCAGCTCGCGGGCCAGTGCCAGCGGCCACCAGGCGGCGCCCGCTGCTTCAATGGCTGCCGTGTCTGTGGGCTGCGTTCCCTCGGGGGCGCGGATACACATTGTGGCCGTGCGCCGTGCGCGGTCGATGTCCACCGTCACGTGCTGGTAGCGCATGCCGTCGGCATGGTCCTGCCGCTCCACGCGTGGCAGGGCAATGCCTTGTGCTCCGCTGGGGCGCGTGCTGGTCTGTGCATGGGCGGCGGCGCGCTCTTGCACCGTGGCGGCAAATTGCGCGGGCTTGGCGATACGGTCCACCAGGCGCCAGTCCACCGCGCGCTGGCCACGCACACCCTCCACGCTGGTGCAGAAGATGTCGGCCAGATCGTGCCGCACGTGGCGCTTGTCCGTGACACGTGTCAGCCCACCGGTGCCGGGCAACACGCCCAGCAAAGGCACTTCGGGCAGCGACACGGCAGACGACCGGTCATCGACCAGGATGATTTCATCGCACGCCAGTGCCAGCTCATAGCCGCCGCCTGCGCAGGCGCCATTCACTGCCGCAATGAACTTGAGGCCCGAGTGTTTGGAGGAGTCTTCAATGCCGTTGCGCGTCTCGTTGGTGAACTTGCAGAAGTTGACCTTCCAGGCATGGCTGGACACACCCAGCATGAAGATGTTGGCGCCCGAGCAAAAGATACGGTCCTTGCCACTGGTGACGATGACGCTGCGCACGTTGGGGTGCTCGAAGCGGATGCGGTTGAGCGCGTCATGCAGTTCAATGTCCACCCCCAGGTCGTAGCTGTTGAGCTTGAGCTTGTAGCCAGGACGGATCCCGCCGTCCTCCGCAATGTCGAGGGACAACCGCGCAATGGCACCCTCGACCGACAAGGTCCAGTGGCGGTACTGCGTGGGATTAGTGCGGTAGTCAACGCGTTCGGGAGCGTGGGTGAGGTCTGCCATGAGGTCTCCGTGGAGAATAGATGCAATATAGTGCTTGCACATAACTGTTGATGTGCATCATCATGCATGTTTCTCGGTATGTCAATGCATTTTTTTGCCGATGGCATTCGGGTAGACGGGCAGCTCTGCTGAGGGCTGCGCAGGGGGCGATTGGGAGGGGGCGAGCTGCACAGGCCGCCGTGGTGGCGGGCGCTGTGCTGTGCCGGGATGGGCGTGGGTGCTGCGGCGCCGATGTCCGGGCGGCAGCCGTTCAGACCGGGTGCAGGTTTTTACGCCACGCGGGCCATGGCCTTGCGCACGCTGGCACTCAAGGTCTGCAGGCTCTGCTCGGGGGTCTGGCCGGAGGTATCCACCGTGATTTCGGCCTTGGAATAGAAAGCAGCGCGCCCGTCCAGGATGCGCTTGAGGTCATCCATGGCCTCCTTGCTGGCGGCCATCGGGCGCATGTCGCCCTGTGCCACCACACGCCCCATGTGTTCCTCGGGCGCGGCCCGTAACCACACGGTGGTGCAGTGGGCCAGCAGCTCGTTGAAAGTGGCGGGGTCCGACACAATGCCACCCGGCGTGGCAATGACCACCTCGCTGTGGATCTGGATGGTCTCTTCCAACGCCCTGCGCTCGTAGCGGCGGTAGGCAGTGGTGCCGTACAGGTCGTGGATTTCGCGCACGCTGCACCCGGCGAGGGCCTCGATGGCGCGGCTCAGTTCAATGAAGGGAACATCCAGCTCGCGCGCCAGCAGCGGCCCCAGGGTGGATTTGCCCGCCCCCCGCAGACCCACCAGCGCAATACGGCGGTGCCTTGCTGCGTCGTTGTGCCCCCCACTCAGCAGCTCGTGCAACGCCAGGCGGGCACGCCGCAGTTCGGGCTCGCTGCGGTGTTCCAGCAGTTCTCGGATCAGCAGCCATTCGGGCGATTGCGTCGTGAAATCGCCCACGAGCTCCGCCAGCGAGCAGTGCAGCGCATGGGCCACCTGCTGCAGCACAAGGATGGAGGCGTTGCCCGTGCCGTACTCCAGGTTGGCCAGGTGGCGCTCCGACACGTCGGCGGCCACCGCTACCGCCTTGCGGGTCAGGCCCCGCTGTGCACGCAGATTGCGAACGCGCTCGCCCAGCGACACCAGAAGAGGGTTCTTGGGCTCCTCTGCCGATGACTGCGCACCCTCCTGCGCGGAGGCGGGTGCGAGCAGCCCCGCCGTTTCTGTTTCATTCATACCCATCCTTTTCATGGAGCGCCCTGGTCTTCTCAGGGAAAACGCCATTCATGCACTATAGTGCTTGACATGGATCTTTGAGGTAACTATGGTTCATCAATTGGCAAAATACTGCATGTTTTGGATGCGCGCAAGGCGGTGGATCAAAAACGGTGCAGATTGGGCCCCGACTCTAGCTGCACCCACTGCCCATGTCCGACAAAACTGCATTTCACGAAGCCTTGGTTGATGTGACCGCCCAGCTCGCTGGCAAACCCCTGGATGCCGCTCTGGCGCAATGGCTGAACACCGCGCACGGCCCCACCAGTGCGACCTACCAGCGCTTGCGGGAGGCGTGCATTCAGGGCGCACGTGAAGGCTGGCTGTGTGAACGCGAAGGCGGCGGCATCCGCTATGGCCGTGTGTTCAAGCCCGAAGATGCCTTGCACCGTTTTTCTGTGGACGTGGTGGACATGCAAAACATTCCTGGCCCCCACCACACCCACCCGCAGGGCGAAATCGATTTGATCATGCCACTGGAGGGGGATGCGTTGTTTGACGGCCACCCTGCCGGCTGGTGCGTCTACCCGCCCGGCAGTGCCCACCACCCTTCGGTGGCGCGCGGCAGGGCGCTGGTTTTGTACCTGTTGCCCGAAGGGCAGATCCAGTTCACCCGCTAGGGCTGGCGCCTGCGCTGCTCCCCCCATGGACCCTCTTGCTCTGAAAGAACGACTGCATGACTGAATTGCTCGCCAACCACGTTGCCGGCCGCTGGCAACACGGAACGGGGCCCGGCACTGAGCTGCGCGATCCTGTGCTGGGCGCCGCCTTGGTGCGGGTGGACGCCACGGGGTTGAATCTGCCCGAGGCCTTTGCGTTTGCCCGCGAACAGGGGGGGGCTGCGCTGCGCGCTGCCACCTATCGTGAGCGGGCCGCCATGCTCGGCGCGGTCGCCAAGGTGCTGCAGGCGCACCGCGACAGCTACTACGACATCGCCACCGCCAATTCCGGCACCGTCAAGACGGACTCTGCGGTGGACATCGACGGCGGCATCTTCACGCTCGTCCAATACGCCAAATGGGGTGATGCGCTGGGCGACGTACGCGTGCTGCGTGACGGGGACGCGGTCAGGCTGGGCAAGGAACCGGTCTTTCAGTCGCAGCACCTGCAGGTGCCGAGGCCAGGGGTGGCGCTGTGCATCAACGCGTTCAACTTTCCCGCCTGGGGGCTGTGGGAAAAAGCTGCGCCCGCCTTGCTGTCGGGCATGCCGGTCATCGTCAAGCCCGGCACATCCACGGCATGGCTGACCCAGCGCATGGTGCAGGACGTGGTGAACGCGGGGGTGTTGCCCGCCGGTGCACTGTCGATCATCGCGGGAAGCTCGGCGGGCCTGATGGATGCGCTGCAACCCTTTGATGTGGTGTCTTTCACCGGATCTGCCGAGACGGCGGGCGTTGTCCGCGCGCATCCGGCGGTGGCGCAGCGCTCGGTGCGCGCCAACATCGAGGCGGACAGCCTCAACGCTGCGCTGCTGATGCCCGACGCGGCGCCGGGCAGTTCGGCCTTTGACCTGCTGGTGCGCGAAGTCGTCCGCGAGATGACTGTCAAGTCAGGCCAGAAGTGCACCGCGATCCGCCGCATCCTGGTCCCCCCTGCGTCGTACGCTGCGGTGGCAGAGGCTGTCAGCGCCCAGCTGGCCCGCGTGGTGGTGGGCAACCCCCGTAACCCGGAAGTGCGCATGGGTTCGCTGGTCAGCCGCGTGCAGTTCGATGGGGTGCAGACAGGCATTGCCGCCCTGGGGGCCCATACCGACGTTGTGTATGACGGCCGAACGCGGCCGCTGGTCGATGCCGACCCTGCAGTTGCCGCCTGCGTCGGCCCGGTGCTGCTGGGCGCGCGCGATGCCGACAAGGCCTCCATCGTTCATGACGTGGAGGTGTTTGGACCGGTGGCCACCTTGCTGCCCTACAACGACCTGGCCCATGCGCTGGCCCTTGCGCAGCGTGGGCAGGGCTCGCTGGTGACCTCGCTCTATGGCGCCGACGACAAGGCACTGGCCCAGGCCGCCGTAGCGCTGGCTGCGAGTAATGGCCGTGTGCACGTGGTGACGCCGACCGTGGCCACTGTGCACACGGGCCACGGCAATGTCATGCCCATGTCGCTGCATGGCGGGCCCGGCCGGGCCGGTGGTGGTGCCGAGCTGGGCGGTTTGCGGGCGCTGGACTTTTACCACCAGCGCAGTGCGGTGCAGGCCAGCCCTGAAGTGCTCGCGGCGCTGGGCTGCTGACCCCCGTACCCACCTACAACGACAACGCCATCGCGACGGAGACACCCCATGAACAGCCTTCCGGAGCAGTTCAATTTTGCAGAGCATCTGTTTGCGCTCAACCGCGCGCGGGGTGACCGCATCGCCTACATCGACGACCAGGGGACCCTGAGCTACAGCGCGCTGGAAGACCGCGCACGGCGCCTGGCGGTAGTGCTGGTCAACGCTGGTGTGCGCAGAGAGGAGCGCGTGCTGCTGCTGATGCTGGACACCAGCGATTGGCCCGTGGCGTTTCTGGGTTGCCTGTACGCGGGTGTGGTGCCTGTGGCGGTCAACACCTTGCTCAAGGCAGACGACTACGCCTATATGCTCACGCACTGCTGCGCGCGGGCAGCGCTGGTCTCCGGTGCGCTATTGCCCGTGCTGAAGGAGGCGTTGGCTGCAGCGCCCAACAACGAGGTGGGTGTGTGCGTGGTGTCGCAGCCGCAAGGCATGCTGGGTGCTGGGGCTGTGGACATGCAGGCCGCCATTGCCAACACCCCCGCGCTGAGCGCACCCGCGCGCACTGGACCTGATGAGCCTGGGTTTTGGCTGTATTCCTCGGGCTCCACGGGCAAGCCCAAGGGCACGGTGCACACGCAGGGCAGCCTGTGGTGGACGGCCGAGCTGTATGGCAAGGCGGTGCTGGGCCTGACCGACAAGGATGTGTGCTTTTCAGCCGCCAAGCTCTACTTTGCGTATGGGCTGGGCAACAGCCTGACCTTCCCGTTGTCAGTGGGCGCCACAGTGGTGCTGATGGCCGAGCGACCCACGCCAGACGCCACCTTCGAGCGCTGGACGCGCCACCAGCCCACGGTGTTCTTTGGGGCGCCCACCGGTTTTGCCGGCATGCTGGCCTCGCCCCGCCTGCCTTCCCGAAGTGCGGTGGCGCTGCGCATGTGCTCGTCTGCTGGCGAGGCGCTGCCGGCCGAGATTGCGCAGCGCTTCAAGGACCATTTCGGTTGCGACATCATCGATGGCATTGGCTCGACAGAGATGCTGCACATCTTCCTGTCCAACCGCCCTGGCGATGTGCGCTACGGCACCACGGGCAAACCGGTGCCCGGGTACGAGATATCCCTGCGTGGTGAAGATGGCAGCGAGGTGCTGCAGGGCGAAATTGGCGATCTCTACATCCAGGGCCCCAGTGCAGCTCTGATGTACTGGAACAACCGCGCCAAGACCCGCGAGACGTTCCAGGGCGCGTGGACCAAAAGCGGCGACAAATATGTGCGCGATGCCGAGGGTTACTACACCTACGCCGGGCGCAGCGACGACATGCTCAAGGTCAGCGGCATTTACGTTTCCCCCTTCGAGGTGGAGGCCACGCTGATGCAGCACACCTCCGTGCTGGAGGCGGCCGTGGTCGGCACGCAGGATGCCGATGGCCTGACCAAGACCAAGGCGTTTGTGGTGCTCAAAGATGGGCAGGCGGTCACACCGGATGAACTCAAGGCCTTTGTGAAGGAACGCCTTGCGCCCTACAAGTACCCGCGTCTGATCGAATTCTTGCCCGAGCTGCCCAAGACGGCCACCGGCAAGATCCAGCGCTTTCGGCTGCGCGAACGGGAGCAGCGGGCGTGAGTGCCAACGGCGTTGCACCCAGCCCCGGGGGGCGCACAGAGCATGTGCCAGTGCGCTGGCGCAACCGCATGGTCCATATCGAGTACCAGTGGATAGCCCCCGAGCGCAGCACTGCCCCCTTGGTGGTGTTCCTGCATGAGGGCCTGGGCTCCGTGGCGATGTGGAAGGACTTCCCGCGCCAGCTGTGCGATGCAGGCGGGTTTCGGGGGCTGGTGTTCTCCCGTCCTGCTTATGGTCGGTCCACCCCCCGGGGCGCGGACGAGGTGTGGGGCGTGGACTTCATGCACCAGCAGGCACACGAGGTGGTGCCCGCATTCCTCTATGCACTGGGAGTGCAGGAGGCCCCCTGGCTCTTTGGCCACAGCGATGGCGCATCGATTGCCCTGTTGCTGGCTGCACGCTGGCCGCAGCGTGTGCAAGGGCTGGTGGTGATGGCCCCGCACATCTTTGTGGAAGACGTGACGGTGCAAAACATCGAACGCGCGCGGGACGCTTACGAACAGACCGATCTGCGCCACAAGCTGGCGCGCTACCACGATGATGGGGATTCGGCCTTCTGGGGCTGGAACCGCGTCTGGCTGGACCCGGCGTTCCGTGCGTGGAACATCGAGACGGAGGTCGCCCTGATCCGCGCCCCCGTGCTGGCCATCCAGGGCTGTGATGACGAGTACGGCACCCTGGCCCAGATCCGGGGCATTGCCCAACGGGTGCCAGGCACCCGGCTGCTGGAATTGCCGGACTGCGCGCACTCTCCGCACCGCGACCAGCCTGGTGCGGTGATGGCCGCTGCGGTTGCCTTCATCCAAGCGCACCACTCGCCCACATAGCGGCAGATGGTGCAGTAGCGGGCGGTAGCCCATGCACCCAGTGACGCCAAAAAAAGGGGCTATTCCACCTGGCGCCGCAGGCCTTCCAGGTCGGTCACGGTGATGCCGCCGTATTCGATCTCCAGCAGGCCAGCGGCCTGCAGCCGCTTCAACGCCGCGTTGCAGCGCTGGCGTGATACGCCCGAGAGATTGGCAATTTCTTCTTGCGACACCTGCAAGTGCGTGTCGCTGCCCGGGTGCAGCCAGGGGTGGAACAGGCCTGCCAGCGCGCGGGCCACCTGGCTGTCGGTATCGAGCAAATGGTGGGCCGTAAAGTTGCCCAGAAACCAGTGCATGCGTTCGTTGATCTGGCGCAGCAGAAAGTGGTCAAAGCTGCGCTGCGTGGAGTGCAGCCATTCAAAAGTTTCCATCGGCACCAGCGCAACGCGGCTGGGGCGCAGTGCGATCACGTCGGCCGTGCGGGGCGTGCCGCGCAGCAAGGTGCCCTCGCCAAACCAGCTTCCCGCCGACAGTCCGCCGAGCGTGACCGAGCGGCCATCCCCCGAGGTCACGGTCCACTTCAGCAGCCCCTCGATGGCGCCATACCAGTGCACCGGGGTATGGCCGCGCCGGCACAGCTCGCCGCCCTGGGGCACTTCGACCTCGCGCACGTCGTCCATCACCCGCTGCTGGGCGGCGCTATCCAGGGCCGGGAACCAGGCAGAGTGCAGCAGCAGATCGGTGAGGGTAGGGGGCCCCAGTTTGACCAACATGGTGAGAGTGTCTCCTGCGCCACTGTGTGCTGTACAGGCGCTTGCGCGTATTCCCTGAGTCCAAATGTCATCGCGATGACTGAATGTGCAAGAGCGTCAAAAAATAATGACGGATCCATCCACAGGAGACACATGATGATGCACACCCGCCGCCAGTTCATGCACCACGTCGGTTGCGCCTCTGCGCTGGGGGCCTTGTCGCCGCTGGCCGCCTGGGCGCAGACCATCGACCAGGTCAAGATCTTTTACGGCTTTCCCGCAGGCAGCGCGGGCGACAGCGTGGCGCGCAGGGTGGGCGAGAAACTGGCGGGATCGCCCTACACCCGCAGCCCCGCGGTGGTGGAAAACAAGCCCGGCGCGGGCGGCCGCATCGCGCTGGAGTCGCTCAAGGGTGCGCCCGCCGATGGCAGCGTGCTCACGCTGTCGCCGTTTTCGTGCACGTCCATCTACCCGCACATTTACAGCCGCCTGAGCTACGACCCGGCCAAGGACTTTGTGCCGGTGTCCATCGGCGCCGTCATGCACCATGGTCTGGCCGTGGGGCCGCTGGTGCCGGCCTCCGTCAAGACGGTGAAGGACTTTCTGGCCTGGGCCAAGGCCAACCCTGGGCAGGCGAACTACGGCTCACCCGCAGCAGGCTCCACGCCGCACTTCATCGGTGCGCTGCTGGGCTTGAACAACGGCGTGGACCTCAAGCATGTGCCGTACCGCGGTTCCATCCCGGGCGTCACCGATGTGGTGGGCGGGCAGATCGCGTCGATGGTCACGCCCAGCGGAGACTTCATTCCCAACCACAAGGCGGGCAAGCTGCGGCTGATCGCCACCTCGGGCCAGGGGCGCTCTCCGTTTTCGCCCGAAGTCCCCACGTTTGCAGAGCAGGGCTTTCCAGAACTCACGACCGAGGAATGGTTCGGCTTTTACGCTCCGGCCCGCACGCCAGCGGCCGTGGTGGCTGCCGCCAATGCAGCCATCAACGCAGCGATTAAGGACAAGGCCGTTATGGACAGCCTCGCCGTGGTGGGGCTCATCGCCAAGGGCTCTACGCCTGCAGAGATGCTGGCCTCGCAACAGGCTGAATACGAGCGCTGGGGGCCGCTGGTGAAGAAGGTCGGCTTCACGGCCGAGTCTTGAAAGATTCCCCATGGCACACACCGTGAAGCGCGTGGCTGTGGTGGCCACCGGCACCATTGGCGCGAGCTGGGCCGAGTACTTTCTGGCGCGGGGTTTGGACGTGGATGCCACCGACCCGTCGCCGGGGGCAGAGCAGCGACTGCGGGACGCCGTCGCCTCGCATTGGGTGACGCTGGCTCAGCAGGGGCTTGCATCGGGGGCAAGCCAGGAGCGTCTGCACTTTCATGTGCGGCTGGAAGATGCTCTGGCGCAGGCCGACTTTGTCCAGGAGAACGGGCCCGAGCGACTCGACTTCAAGGTGGACCTGTTCCGCCGCATGGATGCAGCAACCCCGGCGCATGTGGTGCTGGCCTCCAGTTCTTCGGGGCTGGCGGTGACGGACATGCAGAAGGATTGCGCACATCCCGGGCGCGTGGTGCTGGGCCACCCGTTCAATCCGCCGCACATGATCCCGCTGGTCGAAGTGGGCGGCGGAGCGCGCACCACGCCCCAGGCGGTGGCCGATGCCATGGCGTTCTACGCCCGCATTGGCAAGCGACCCATCCAGGTGCGGCGTGAGATCAAGGGGCACATTGCCAACCGCCTGCAGGCTGCGCTGTGGCGTGAGGCGTTTCACTTGGTGGACCAGGGCGTAGCCACTGTGGAAGACATCGACACAGCCATCTCCCAGGGCCCCGGCTTGCGGTGGGCGCTGATGGGGCCGTTCATGAACCTGCACCTGTCGGGCGGAGAAGGTGGCATTGCCCACCTGCTGGCCCACCTGGGCGGTCCCATCGAAAGCTGGTGGCAGGACCTGGGCACGCCGTCCATGACCGAAACCTTGCAGCGCCAGGTGACCGAAGGCGTCGCACAGGCGCTGGGCACGCGCCAAGCCAGCGATCTGGCCCGTGCGCGAGATGCCTTGCTCATTGAGTTGCTGCGCGCCAAGCAGGCGTCCGGCCTGTTGAGCAAGCCCGATCCCGATCTGCACACCTGAGGCACAGCGTCCCCTGTTTTGAACCTCCATCGTTCCCGAGACCCACTATGTACCCAGCCTTTCTTGATGACGAGCGCCAGATTGCCCCTGCGCGCGCTGTGCGCACCCAGTTTGACGATGGTTCCTTCACGCTGCGCTCTCCCATGGCGTTGCAACCCTATGCGCGCTGTGTGGGGGAGTGGCTGGAGCGCTGGGCGCGAGAGACGCCAGATGCCCTGGCGCTGGCCGAACGGGACGACGGCGCAGAAGGCTGGCGCAGCCTGACCTATGCCCAACTGCGCCGCCAGGTGGGCGCCGTGGCCCAGTCGCTGCTGGACCTGGGGTTGCCAGCCGGGCGGCCCATTGCCATCCTGTCCGACAACGCGGTGGACCATGCGGTGCTCATGCTGGCGGCCATGCATGTGGGCATCACACCCTGTTCGTTGTCGAGTGCATATGCACGCTCCCAGGACCACAGCCGCCTGCACAGCATGCTGTCGGTGCTGGAGCCCAGCCTGATCTATGCGTCCGATGCCAGCGTCTATGCGGCAGCCCTGCAAGGCTGGGACAGCGATGCCGTGCGGGTGTTCAGCCGCAATGCCTCCACGTGTCCGGGGGCGCTGCCCTGGGAGCACCTGCTCGCCGGGCAAGAGACACCCTGGGTGCAGCAGGCGATGCAGGCGCTGCTGCCTGATGACCATGCCAAATACCTGCTCACCTCCGGCTCCACCGGTCGGCCCAAGGTGGTCATCAACACCCACCGCATGCTCTGCGCCAACCAGCAGATGATGGCCCAGGCGTGGCGCTTTCTGGAGCACGAAAAGCCAGTGCTGGTGGACTGGTTGCCCTGGAGCCATACCTTTGGTGGCAACCACAACCTCAACATGGTGCTGTGCCACGGCGGCACGCTCTACATCGACGAGGGGCGGCCGGTGCCGGGGCTCATCGACAAGACGGTGCGCAACCTGCGCGAGGTGCAGCCCACCATGCTGTTCAACGTGCCTCGGGGCTTTGACATGCTGCTGCCGTTTCTGGAAGCCGACGATAGCCTGGCCGCCGACGTGCTGGCGCGCATGCGGCTGGCCTTCTATGCGGCGGCGGCGCTGGCTCCATCGACCTGGCAGCGCTTGCAGGCCGTTGCGCGGCGCGTGCGCCCCGCCCAGCCGCTGTGGCTCACGACATCGTGGGGATCCACAGAGACAGCACCTGCCGTCACCACCGCGCACTGGCACCTTGAAGGCGCGGGCTGTATTGGTGCACCCTTGCCAGGGCTGGAGCTGAAGCTGGTGCCCAACGGCAGCAAGCTGGAGATGCGGGTTCGTGGCGTGTCGGTGTTCGCGGAATACCGCAATGCGCCGCGCGAAACGGCGGCCGCGTTCGATCACGAGGGGTTCTACCGCATCGGCGACGCGGGCTATTTGGTGGACGCGGAGCAGCCAGACAAAGGCGTGGTCTTCAACGGGCGCGTGGCGGAGGATTTCAAGCTGTCCAGCGGCAGCTGGGTGTCGGTGGGTACGTTGCGGGTGGAGCTGGTGTCGCAACTGGCGCCGCTGGTCCAGGACATCGTGCTCACCGGGCATGACCGCGATGAGGTGGGCATGCTGGTGTTTCCGTCTGCGGCCGGTGCGGCCGACGCTGAGCGGCTGGAGCAGGCATTGCAGGCCGTGATGCGCGCGCGCCGCGATGCGGGCGCTGGGTCTTCGCAATGCCCCACAAGGGCCATGGTGATGGAAATGGCGCCTGATGCAGACGCCGGGGAGATCACTGACAAGGGATACATCAACCAGGGGGCGGTGCTGTCACGCCGCGCGGCGGCGGTGCAGGCGTTGTACGCCCATCCTGCAGCGCCAGGGGTCATCAGGGCCTGATTGCGCGGGGGCCAGGGCGTGCATGGGGGCGTCGTCGCGCAGCCGTTTCAAGCTCCACCAAAGAAAAAGGGGCCTTGCGGCCCCTGGTGCTGACGCAAGCGCCTTGCGGCGCTGGGTGCATCAGGCGGTTGCGTCCTTGAGCTTCTTCAGGGCGCGGGTCTTGATCTTGACCGAGGCGGGCTTGGCGGGGAACCAGCGCTCTTCACCCGTGAACGGGTCCTTGCCAAAACGCTTCTTCTTGGCGGGCACTTGCTGCAGGCCGATCTTGAGCACGCCTGGCAGCGTGAACTCGCCAGAGCCCTTCTTGTGCACCGAGCCCAGGATGGCGGCTTCCAGCGCAGCCAGCACGGCCTTGGCGGCCTTGGGCTCCACGCCCGACTGTTCGGCCAGGTGGGCGACTAGCGTGGTCTTGTTGAAGGCGGCCTTGATGGGCTTCAGGGCTGCAGCAGCGACCACGGGCTTGGCGGCGGGGGCGGCTGCTTTCTTGGCGGCAGGCGCAACCTTTTTGGCTGCAGGTGCTGCCTTCTTGGCGGCTGGTGCTGCGGCCTTGACGGCCACCTTCTTTGCGGGAGCGGGAGTTTTCTTTGCAGTTGCCATGATGTTTTTTCGTTGATTGGAGTGACGATGGGCCCTGCCTCTGCGGGCGAGGACCTGCACGATTTTAGGTGCGATAACGCCAGACGCGATAGTGCTTGCGTGCTGCAGGTGTTTGCAGCCGTCGCATGGGTGCGGTGTCAACTGCTTGCGCAGGGCCCGCGAAGTCGTTGCAGGAGCGCCCTTTGCGCCCCGCTGTTGTCTGCGTGGCTAAGCTGCCGCCTGCAGGCCCAGCACAGCGATCACGTGGCAGCCCGTGCCCGCGATGACCCAGCCATGCCACACGGCGTGGGCATAGCGCACCACGGTGTCCATCACAAAAAACACCACACCCGCCGTGTACGCGGCCCCGCCGATGACCAGCCAGGCCGCACTCACGGCGGGCACATGGGCCATCAGGGGCAAGGCCGCCAGCAGCGCCACCCAGCCCAACACCACATACAAGGCCGTTGACAGCCAGGGCGCTGCGCGCCTTGCGCGCAGCTGGAGCAAGCAGCCTGCGAGGGCGGCCAGCCACACCAGGGCCAGGGCGGTGATGTCGTGCATGTGGCCGGGCGCACTCAACGCAAACGGTGTGAAGCTGCCCGCGATGAACAGGTGGATCGCCGCATGGTCCAGCCGCAGCGCTCATTGCTTGGCTCGCCCCGGCGGCAGTGCGTGGTACAGGGTGGACGCGCCATACAGCAGCGCCATGGTGCCCGCAAACACCAGCACACCCCATGTGGCTGCAGGATGCGCGGAGGGGGCTGACCTCAGCAGTTGGGGCACTGCGAGGCAAGCGCCAATCAGCGCTGCGCCGTGCAGCGCACTGTTGGCCATCTCCTCGTGTGGGTCCTGCGGCCGGTCGTTCATGGAGGCCCTAATGGTGAGCTGGTGTGTGCAGCCGCTCGCGCCACAGCTGCCAGCGTGCGCGTTGCAAGGCCAGAAACTCCACCACTCCCCAGGCCAACGCGCAGGCGAGCATGGCCCAGCCCATGGCCCAGCGGTAGGCCTCAGTCTTGCGCGGGGGCGGGTACATCGTCGTGGTCCCAGCCAGCGGTACGGGGCAGATCCAGGCTCAGCCACCCGCGTTCATCGAACAGCTCATCGAGCAGCCGCTGCAGTCCGAACAGTTTCCAGAGCATGTTGCGCCTCTTCCAAGGGGTGGTGACTGCAGGCAAGTTAGCGCCCTTGTGTGACGGTTTCGCGGCGGTTCGCACAAACCCCACAGACTGGCTGCGCCGCTGTTCGCGCTGGGCGGCGAGCGCTATCCTCGCCGCTTGGTACGCGCTGTGGCGTGCCCCACCTACCGATATCCCACCCATTGAACATGCTGCCCGAGCTTGCGGCGCTGGAAAAAATCCTGGAGCTGGGCGCGCCCCATCTGCAGGTACAGGTCGTCCAACAGGTGTCTGTGGCATCGGGTCCGCACTTTCCCATCTATGCCATCGGGCTGGGCAACCCTGCGCTGGACGTGCCCGCCGTAGGGTTCTTTGGCGGCGTGCATGGGCTGGAGCGCATTGGTGCCGAGGTGGTCATTGCATACCTGCAAAACGTGGTCATGCGGCTGCAGTGGGACACCACCTTGCACCAGCAGCTGGAGCGTGTGCGCCTGGTCTTCATGCCCATCGTCAACCCCGGCGGCATGTGGTCTGCCACGCGCGCCAATCCGCGCGGGGTGGACCTGATGCGCAATGCGCCCGTCGACGCGGTGGACCCGGTGCCCTGGGGCATTGGCGGGCAGCGCGTGAGCGCGGGCCTGCCCTGGTACCGGGGCAGGCTGGGCGAGCCCATGGAGGCCGAGAGCCAGGCGCTGTGCGACGTGGTGGCGCAGCAGCTGCTGGCGCGGCCCTTCAGCATTGCGCTGGACTGCCACTCGGGCTTCGGGGTGAAGGACCGGCTGTGGTTTCCGTTTGCCCACACGCGCCGGCCCATCCCGCACCTGGCAGAGCTGCATGCGCTGCAGGACATTTTTCTGCAGGCGCACAGCAACCACCAGTACATCATCGAGCCGCAGAGCGCGCAGTACCTGGCCCATGGCGACCTGTGGGACCACCTGTATCTGCAGGCCTGCCGCGATGTACCTGCGCATACCTTTTTGCCGCTGACTCTGGAGATGGGTTCGTGGCTGTGGATCAAGAAGAATCCGCGCCAGCTGTTCTCGCGCAACGGCATCTTCAACCCGCTCATCAACCACCGCCAGCAGCGGGTGCTGCGGCGGCACTTGTCGTTGCTCGACTTTCTGTCGCGCGCAGCCTGTAGCCACACGCGCTGGGTGCCTGCGCCCGATCAGCGGGCCCAGCGCCGTGCCGATGCCCTGGCTGCGTGGTACTGAGATGTCAGCGCTCTCACCACGACAATGGATCCTGCTGCGCGGGCTGACGCGCGAGGCCGCGCACTGGGGCGCGTTTGCCGAGGGTTTTTCGCAGGCGGTGCCTGGCGACCAGGTGCTGGCGCTGGACCTGCCGGGAAATGGCGAGTTCCACCGCCTGACATCACCTCTGTCGGTGCAGGGCATGGTGCAGGCCTGCCGCGCGGAGCTGGCGCGGCGAGCCATTGCGCCGCCCTACCACCTGCTGGCCATGTCGCTCGGGGCGATGGTGGCCACCGAATGGGCACGCGTGGCGCCCCATGAGGTGGCGGGCTGCGTGCTCATCAACACCAGCCTGCGGCCGTTCAGCCCATTCTGGCACCGACTGCGTGTGCACAACCTGGTGCCATTGATGCGGCTGGCGCGTCTGTGGCGATCTGCCGAGCCGGCGGAGGAGGTAGTGTGGCAGATCACCAGCCGCAGTGCATCACCCCCAGGCTCCTTGGTGGCGCAGTGGGCCGCTGTGCGCAGGCTAAGGCCTGTATCGGCACACAACGCGCTGCGCCAGCTGGTGGCTGCTGCGCGCTATCGTGCGCCTGCTGCAGCGCCCGCGGACCAGGTGTTACTGCTGGGCAGCCTGCAGGACCAGCTGGTGTCCAGCCTATGCTCGCAAGCCATTGCGCGCGCCTGGGGGCTGCCGCTGCAGCTGCATCCGTGGGCAGGGCACGACCTGCCGCTGGACGACCCTCAGTGGGTCATCGACGCCGTGTTGCGTTGGCTATCGTGTGGCGGGGCCACCGCTGGATAACGGGGGCTACTGTGCGAGGTCGTTCAACGCGCCCTGCGCTACCAGCTCGCGGTACCACTCTGCATACCCCGCGCTGCTAGGGTGCAGACCGTCGGCGGCGTTCAGCTCCTTGCTGCGGGCCACAAATGGGTCCTGGTCGCGCGGCTTGAGCAACCGCACGTAGTGCACCTGCTGCGCGCTGGTGACTTCACGCGCCAGCGCATGCAGCGCCTCGGACCGGCGCGACATGGCCCATGAGAGGGGCGGCACAAAAAAGGGCGCGTGGCCCACATTGCCGCAAGGCATCAGCACCACCTGCTGCCCCTTCTGGCGTGCCAGGGCCACGGCCTGCTGCATCTGGGCGCGCAGCGTGTCTTCGGGGGTGAAGCGGATGACGTCATTGCCCCCCGCCAGCACCAGCACCAGGTCATAGCCGCTGGTAGCGCGCTCCAGCTGCTGCACCACATCGCCAAACTTGGCGCCGTTGGCCGCCAGGTTGTCGATGCGCCACTGGGGGTGGTTCTGGCCTATGCGCCCTGGCAGGCTGTCTGCAGCCGTGTTGGCACCAGTGCCCACTGCCGTGCTGTCGCCCACCACCAGCACACGCTGCGTCGGGTGTGGTGGTTGTGCGGTGTAGGGATGGGCATCGCGGGCCAGGTCGGCGGCGGTCCACATGCGCCAGGGGGCACAGCCGGTGAGCAGCAGCACGCCTGCAGCCACCGCTGCCAGGGTAGCCCACCGGCGGGTGGAGTTTTGGTGCGGGGAAGTCTGTCGCGTCATCGTGGGGGCGCCCAAAGTTGCTCTGGGAACAGCCTACCCGCAGACCAGGCGACCCTGCGTCGGCGCTGGGCATTGGCTTGCGTAGGACAGAGCCACGCCGCGCGGCTGTGGGTCGTTATTGCTTGAACACGACGGCGTCCAGCGCCATGGCCCGGATCGCCTCGGCAGCCGCATCGGCCTGGGCGCGGTTGGCGTAGGGCCCCACCCGCACGCGGATGCGGCGGCCCTTGGCATTGTTCAGCTCCTGGCGAAACGCGGGCAGGCCTTCGTTGAGCAGGCGCGCCTGGGTCTTGCGGGCGTTGGCTTCTTCGGCAAACAGGCCCACGTTGATGTAGTAGCCTGGGGCAGTGCCTACCGTGGGCAGCGCGGTATCAGCGGAGGGCGCCTTTGCGGCCGGTGCCTTGGGCTTGGTGGTGGCTGCTGCGCGGCTGGCGGCATCGCGGCGTGCAGGGGCGGTAGCAGTGGCGCTGGCCGCAGGCGTTGGTGCGCGGGTCGATGCGGCTGGCGTGGCTGACTTGGGTGTGGACGCTTTGGCGGCCGGGGTGGAGGCCGTGGCCGATGCGGACGGCGCTGGAGCTGGGGGCTCGGCCGATTTTTGGACAGCAGCGGTGGCAGGAGCGGGTGCGGCAGCCAAAGGTACCGATGCCACAGGCGCAGGCTTCGGTGCTGCAGCAGCAGGAGCCTGGGGGGCAGGTGTGGGTGCAGTCGGTGGTTCCGCTGCCACCTCGGGCGCAGGCGTAGGCGGCGTGGGCGCCCCTTCGGCTTCGGGCGCTGGCAAGGCCCCCACAGGCTTGGTGGCAGATGCCGCCTGGGCTGCTGCCGTGGCCTGCGCCACTGTGACGGCGGGTTCCAGCGCCAGGGGCTTCACGTCTGACGGGGACAGCGTCAGGTAGGCGATCAGTGCGGCCAGGCCCAGCACCACGTTCGCCAGCACCAGCACCTGCAGCCGCTTGCGCGAGCTGGCCTGCTTTTCAAGCAGAGCACAGGCCTCGGGCAAGGTGCGCGACGCTGCCAGCGCGCGTGTAATGCGTTTGCGGATGTCGGCGTACAGGATGGCGTTGCCATACAGCCCTGGCACCGCAAACGCCAGCACCGCAAATGCGCCCAGTACCCCCAGTTCAATGCCCACGGGCCAGTGCAAGAACGAGTGGCCCACGCCAAACACGATCAGTGCCAGCCCCTCGACCGCTGCCACATAGACCAGCGCGGCGCCCCACAGCTGGCGAAACAGCATCCAGTTCAGGGTGCACAGGCAGGCGGCCCAGTTCCAGGTGGTGGTTGTGCGGCCGGTGTCGTCAAAGCGCTCGAACACCTTCAGGTAGTAATCCGTGTTCACGGGCCCCAGGGCCAGGCGCGACATGGCCGCCATGGCGTTGTCGGACGGTGAATCGAGCGACATGGCCGGGATGATGGAGGCGACAGGATCCGTGTGGTCGAGCATGGTCGGATTCTGTCACGCACCGAGCGATGTGTTACCTGTTGTGTCGCGGGGTGCAGCGCGACGGCAACGGGTGTGCGGCGCGTGGCGACGCGTTCCAGGGCGTCCGGGCAGGCCCCGCGTGGCTGTAGGGCATTTTTTGAGACAAATTGGTCGCAAGCGCTAGTTGAATAAGCGCCGAAAGCTATAAATTACATAGCATTCATCATGCGCCCCGCACCAGGGCCATGATCTGGCCTGCGTCCAGTGTGGCTGCCTTTTGCTGGATCTGGGGCAAATACTGCGTCTGCAACTGCTTGGCGGGCGTGAGCAGGCCCTGAAAGGTCTCGCGCAACATGGCCGTGCTCATGACCCGCCCCCCTGCGTAGTAGCGCTTGGCTACCTGCCCCAGCGCGTAGGTGGTGGCAAACGAAAACGCCATGCCCGTGGCGGCGCCGCCCAGCCCGCCGATGGTGCGGCCCGCCACCTTGCCCAGCAGGCCGCCCAGTAGCTTGCGACCAAACTGCTCCAGGTACTGCGAAGTCATGCCCACGCCGGCAGCGGCGATGAACTCCTTGATGTGGCCTTGGTCCAGCTCCACCCCGTGGGCCTTGCCAATCCCGTAGACCATCTTCACCTGCAGCGGGATGATGGCCATCGACGCCCATGACTGCGGCAGCAGCTCCAGCGCGCCGTTGAGCAGCGCATAGTTCAGGATGGATTTGTCCAGCTCTGCATCCGATGCGCCTGCACCGACTGCTGCGGCCAGAGGCGCTGCCGCAGCAGTGGCCACCGGTACCGCCATCGGCACGGCCTTTTCGGCCACGTCCACCAGCGCATCGGCTTGCTGGTCAAACGCTGCCGTCTGCGGGTCGCCCAGCTGCAGGGCCGCCTTGAGGCGGGTCAGAAACTCGCGCTCCGCCGCGGTCTGGCGGCCATCCACATCGCACACGCATACAGCCATCTCGTAGGCCAGCTGGCGGTGCATGGGCTCGCTCAGTCGCTGCACGGCTGCCTGCACGCTGGTGCGCTGCAGCAGCACGTCCTGGTAGATGCGCGGCAGGTCGGCCACGCCCCCGTCGCCCGCGAGCGACTGGGCAATGCGGCGGATCTCTTCGCGTTCGGCATCGTCCTTGTTGCCATCGGCAAACGCTGCCAGAAGGGCGATGGTGAGGATGGATTTTTGCTGGTCCAGGGTCATGGTCGTCGTGCGGGATAAAGGGGGGAGGGGGAGCACGCCGCTTGCAGTGCGTTGTGCGGTGGCTTTTGAACAGGTTCTTAGGTGCAGTCTAGGCAATGCGGTTTCAACGCCACAGCGTGTGGGGGATTGATGGCGCGGGCTGTGCGTGGTGCCAGGGCTTCGGGTTTTCCCTTGGGTAGTTCGGCGACTGTGCGGACGGCTGTTGCTTGCCTACAGTGCTTGCCATCGCGCCGTCATGGCGCACATCAACGGAGGATGGACATGGGCGTAGCGATCGTGGGTTGGGCACATTTGCCGTTTGGCCGGCTGGACGGCCTGGGGCTCGAAGACCTCATCACGCGCGCAGGCCGCGAGGCCCTGCAGCACGCGGGCATCGACGGTGCGGTGGTGGATGGCGTGTGGCTGGGCAACCTCAACGGCGGCTTCACGCCCGATGTGTTTGCCTCGTCGCTGGCCCTGCAGTGCGACGACGCCCTGCGCTGGAAGCCCGCCACCCGGCTGGAAAACGCCTGTGCGTCCGGCTCGGCCGCCCTCTATGCCGCGTGTGACGCGATCGAAGCCGGACGCGCCCAGGTCGCCCTCGTCATCGGCGCCGAAAAAATGACAGCCGTCTCTGGCGCCGAGACCACGCGCATCCTGGGAGACTGTGGCTACTCCGGCGAGGCGGGTAACCCGCCCGGTGGCTTCCCGGGCATCTTTGGCTCCATCGCGCAGGACTACTTTGCGGCGCATGGCGACCACTCGTCCACCCTGGCACGCATCGCCGCCAAGAACCACGCCAACGGCGCACTCAACCCTTGGGCGCACATGCGCAAGGACCTGGGCTTCGAGTTCTGCAACACCGTGTCCGACCGCAACCCGATGATTGCCGCGCCCCTGCGCAAGACGGACTGCTCGCTGGTTTCCGACGGTGCCGCAGCGCTCATCCTGGCGACCGATGATGCGGTGGGCGACTTCCCCCGCGCCGTGCGCCTGCGGGCGCGGGTGCAGGTCAACGACTACCTGCCCATGGCGCGCCGCCGGGTGGTGGACTTTGAAGGGCCACGGCGCGCCTGGCAGCAGGCGCTGCAGCAGGCAGGGTGCGCGGTGCACGACCTGTCGCTGGCGGAGGTGCACGACTGCTTCACCATCGCCGAGCTGCTCACGTACGAGGCCATGGGCCTGGCGCCTGTGGGGCAGGGCCACCGCCTGCTGGAGGATGGCACCGTGCTGCGCAGTGGTCGCCTGCCCGTCAACGCCTCGGGCGGGCTCAAGGCCAAGGGCCACCCGATTGGCGCTACCGGCGTGTCGATGCATGTGGTGTCGGCCATGCAGCTCATGGGCGAGGCGGGCGATTTGCAGGTGTCCGGTGCCACGATGGCGGGCGTGTTCAACATGGGCGGCTCGGCTGTGGCCAACTACGTGAGCATTCTGGAGCGCGCCCGATGAACATCGCCCACCTGCTGCGCCGCAGCGCCTTGCTGTACGCCCACCAGCCCGCGCTGCTGCATGGCGACCAGGTGCTGTGGACCTACGGCACGCTGGCCGCGCGCACCGCCGCGCTGGCCGCCCATCTGCGTACACGCGGTGGCGTGGCCCCGGGCGACCGCGTGGCCATCTACGCTGCCAATGCGCCCGAATACCTGGAGGCCCTGCACGCCATCCTGTGGGCAGGGGCGGTGTCGGTGCCGGTCAACTACAAGCTGCATGCCAAAGAACTCGCCTACGTGCTGGCTGACTCTGGCGCGCGCGTGGTGCTGACCTCTGAAGCGCTGGCACCCGCCGTGCGCGAGGCCGGGGCGCCGCAGGACGGGGTGCTGGTCTTTGGCTCCGACGCATACCGCGCCGCAGTCGCCCACACGCCCATGGACGTGTGCGACCGCGCGCCGCATGACGTGGCCTCGCTGTTCTACACCTCGGGCACCACCGGCCGACCCAAGGGTGTGATGCAGACCCACCGCAACCTGCTGGCCATGACGGCCTGCTACTTCACCGATGTGGACGACATCCTGCCCGGCGACGCCATGGTTTACGCCGCACCCATGTCGCACGGGGCGGGGCTTTACAACTACGCCCAGGTGCTGCGCGGCGAGCGGCATGTGGTTCCGCTGTCGGGCGGGTTCGAGCCGACCGAACTGGTGCAGCTCGCGGCCAGCGTGGGCCAGCTCACGCTGTTTGCAGCGCCCACCATGGTGCACCGCCTGGTGGACCATGTGCGTGCCACGGGTGCCGACGTCTCAGGCTTCAAGACCATCGTCTACGGCGGCGGCCCCATGTATGCCGACGACCTGCGCAACGCTTTGGCCGTGATGGGCAACCGCTTTGCACAGATCTACGGTCAGGGCGAAAGCCCCATGACCATCACCGCCCTGTCGCGCGCCCAGCTGGCCGACCGCGACCACCCCCGCTGGGCCGAGCGCATGGTGTCGGTGGGCGTGGCGCAGTCGCTGGTGGAAGTGCGTGTGGTCGATGCCACAGGCCAGCCCCTGCCCACCGGCGAGACCGGCGAGGTGGTGGTGTGCGGCGACACCGTGATGCCCGGCTACTGGAACAACCCCACCGCCACCGCGCAGACCCTGCGCAATGGCTGGCTCTGCACCGGCGACATGGGCGCGCTGGATGCCGATGGCTTTCTCACGCTCAAGGACCGGTCCAAGGACGTGATCATCTCCGGCGGCAGCAACATCTACCCGCGCGAGGTCGAGGAGGTGCTGCTGCTCCACCCCCAGGTGCGCGAGGTGGCCGTGGTGGGCCAGCGCGATGTGGAGTGGGGCGAGGTGGTGGTGGCCTTCCTGGTTGCGGAGGAGGGCGGTGCGGTGGCCGATGCCGTGCTGGATGCGCTGTGCCTGGAGCACATTGCGCGGTTCAAGCGGCCCAAGGAATACCGGTGGGTGGAGGCGCTGCCGAAGAACAGTTATGGGAAGGTGCTGAAGACGGAGTTGCGGGGCAAGGGGTAGTGCTGCGGCGGGGCGATGTTGTGGGCAGTGGCGTGTTATGGCAGCCCGTCATCACGCCCCATCTTCATCGGCTGGTCGTTCATGGACAGGTGCGCGCGCAAGTTCGGACGGTTTGTGGGCCGGCTTCCGACACCATCGCCAGAACGTTGACCTGCTGATCCCCAGCTCTGCAGCGGCTGCGCCAGTGCTTCCGCTATGGCGCTCCAGCGCAGCCAGGGCCTGTGTGTGCCGATCGGGTTTTTCTGGCCGGTGCTCCGGTGTCGCCAGAGCAGCCGGGGCCTGTTCGCTGTCTGGTCGGGCCGCAAAAAGTTCCGGGCATTCGTGGCGCAGCTCGCTCCACTCCACGCTGTCGCTGCGGCGGTACTGAGACAGCCATACGGCGATGCGGTCGCACATGTTTTCCAGCTCGCGCACGTTGCCGGGCCATGGGTGCTGTTCCATGGCACCTCCCCATTGGGCCAACACCTCAGCGGCGGTGACACCAGACACGCCGACCCGGCTCAGACTGTGGGCCAGCAAACGCGCAGCCAAGACTTGGACGTCGCCCTTGCGATCCCGCAGCGGAGGCAATGCCAACGTGAGGGTGTTGAGGCGGTAGTACAGGTCCTGGCGGAATTGGCGCGCGTTCACCATCTGCAGCAGTGGCTGGTGGGTTGCCGCTATTACGCGCACATCGACCGGGATGGACGTGACGGACCCCAAGCGGGTGATGCGCCGCTCCTGCAAGACGCGCAGCAAGCGGGTTTGCAGCGTGAGTGGCATGTCGCCGATTTCGTCCAGAAACAGGGTTCCCGTGTGGGCTGCTTCAAACAGCCCGCGCTTGCCGCCGCGGCGCGCACCGGTGAAAGCGCCTTCCTCGTGGCCGAACAGCTCGCTTTCGAGCAGCGTTTCTGGGAACGCTGCGCAGTTGATGGCGACAAACGGGCGGCGCGCCCTCTGGCTCGCGTTGTGCATGGCCTGTGCAAAGAGTTCTTTGCCGGTGCCGCTCTCGCCGGTGATCAGAACGCTGAAGTCGGTGGCGGCATAACGGTGGGCTCTGGCGATGGCTTGCAAAAACGCGGGGGCTTGCCCCGCCAGGCTTTCAAAGCGGTGGCGCGCAGCATGGTCGCTGCGGCGGTGCTGAATGCGCAGGCTGTTGTCGGCCTCGTGGATGGTGCGCGCGTCGTACAAGGTCAGCGCCGCGCCCGTGGTGTGGCCGCCTTCGTAAATGGGCGTGCGATTGGCAATCCAGTCGCGACCTTGCAGGCGCAGCACCGCGCCATGTTCGGGCTGGCCGCCTTCCAGTGTCTCGCGCAGCGACAGATCGGTGGTGACAGATGCGAGGGGTTCACCCAGGCGCGGCGCACGCACCAGGCCCAAAATGCGTTGCATTGCCGGGTTGATGGCAATGATCTGTTCGGACTGATTCACCGCCAGGACTGCCTCTTGCAGCGTGTGCAGCACCGTGTTGAGCTGTTCGTATCGCCCGGCCTCCAGCTGCGCCACCCGCGCCAACTCGAGGGCGTCTTCAAAGCCCTGGCGGATGCTGGCATGCGAATACGCCAGCAACCCCACCAGGCCTGCGTTCTCTGCCAGTTCCACCACCAGGCTGGAACCCACGACCACGCGGATTCCATCGCCATGCAGCTGGCGGATGCACGCGCGGGCCGAGTCGGGCGTCTGGTAGGCGTACTGGTGGATGTCGATGTTCAGCAGGCCCTTGACGGATTCCAGTTCCGGGAGCGTGTGGCCGTACATCACGATGCCCACGCGGTCGGCCGTTGCCCTCGCCTTGATGAGCGCCTGCAGGATGTCAAAGCCACTCAACTGGATGGTGGCGACTGGGGCACAGATCCCGCTGCGCAGCAGGCTGGCGTTGGACCCCGCGCTCACAAAGACATCGACCAGTCCGCTGTCCAGCCGCTTGCGGGCCAGGTCCAGCGCCACCTCAAAGCTGCCGTCGATCACCTCGATATCCGCCCTGTCCCGGTATTCCGCCACGATGGGCATGGCCATCAGCCGGATCTGGCGATAGCTCATGAAGCAAAGGCGGGGGCGGCTGGCAAGTGGTGTGACGGGGGTTGGCATAGGGCGGACGGTTGTGCGGACGATGCGTTGGCTGTGCAAGCGTTTCAACGACAGGTCGTTGCGTTTCATTCTTTCTTGAGTGAAACACAAATATGAAACATTGGGGCGAATGGTGAAACATGCACGCCGCTGCTGTACGACGTTGCTGCGGGCAAAGTCAATCAAATCAATGGCTTACGGCAGGTGGACGGGCTGGCACGTACTGTGCAGTAGCTGCCTTCATACCACCCTGTTTGCAACATCACTCCATTGCCATGTCTGAATCTGCTCCTTCTTCCAAGCCCTCCATGCCCGCTCCCATCTCTTTGCGCCAGCGCCTGACCCAGCCCGGGCTGGTGATCGCCCCCGGGGTGTACGACATGGTCTCGCTGCGGCTGGCCGACACCTTCGGCTTTGATGCCTTGTACATGACGGGCTTTGGCACCGTGGCCTCGCACCTGGGCTTGCCAGATGCCGGGCTGGCCACGTATTCGGACATGGTGGGCCGGGTGAAGGCCATGGCAGGCATGGCCCGCTCCCCGCTGATTGCGGACGGCGATACGGGCTATGGCGGTTTGCTCAACGTTCGCCACACGGTGCAGGGCTACGAGGCTGCTGGCGCGCAAGCCATCCAGTTGGAGGACCAGGAATACCCCAAGAAATGTGGCCACACCCCCGGCCGCCGCGTGATCCCGATGGAAGACATGGTGCGCAAGATCCGCGTTGCTGTGGACAGCCGCAGTTCGTTCGATTTCCTGGTCATCGCGCGTACGGACGCCCGTACCAGCCTCGGTCTCGATGAGGCCTTGCGTCGGGCAGAGGCTTACGCCCGTGCCGGAGCGGACATCCTTTTTGTCGAGTCGCCCGAGAGCGAGGAAGAGATGCGAAAAATCGGCCAAACCGTGGATAAGCCCCTGTTGGCCAACATGGTGGAGGGCGGACGGACGCCCGTGCTGTCGCACAGCGAGCTGGAGTCCATTGGCTACAAGCTCGCCATCTTTCCGGTCACTGCCTTGCTGGCCGCCACCCAGGCCATGAAGACGGTGTATGCGCAGTTTCTGCGCGCGGGCTCGTCGGTGAACAGCGACGCTGGCTTGATGCCTTTTGCGGAGTTGACGCAGCTCATGGGTTTCGAGGACGTCTGGGCATTTGAACGCCAGTACGCAGAGACGCCCTGACTTGCGAGGCGCGTGGCTGCTGGAGCCTTTCGCCCCCTCGACATGACGACCTAAAAGCACAACACGAAGGAGACAAACATGAAGCCTCATCCATTTCTCATCCAACACAGCAATGTTCCGACAGCGCCCGCCATGCAGCGTCGGCGCAAGCTGCTCGCCCTGTCAGCCCTGCTGTGCCTGGGCGTGGTGGCTGGGACGCCCACGCCCACACATGCGCAGGACGTCTGGCCCAGCAAACCTCTCCGGCTGATTGTTCCTTTCACCCCTGGGGGCGTCACCGACACCAGCGGGCGTCTGATTGCCGAAAGTCTTGGCAAGCGCCTTGGCCAGCAGGTTGTGGTGGACAACAAGCCGGGCGCCTCCGGAAACATTGGCACGGCGTTGGCCAAAGCGGCGCCAGCAGATGGCTACACCTTGGTGCTGGGTTTTGACGGCACCATGGTGATCAATCCACATGTGTTTTCGAAACTGCCTTTTGATACGGCCAAAGACTTCGCGCCGGTCGGCAAGATTGGCGATGCCACTCTGGTTCTCGTGGCGAACCCTGGCGTGCCGGTCAAGGGCCTGACCGATGTGATTGCCTTGTCGAAAGCCCAGCAAGGAGGCCTCTCATTCGGTACCTCGGGGACGGGAGGTACACCCCATATTGCGGGCGAATTGCTCAAAATCCGGACGGGCGCCAACCTGACCCACGTGCCCTACAAGGGCGGTGGCCAAGCCATGACCGACGTGCTGGGGGGAACAATTCCCCTGGTGTACACGGCGGTGGCGGGCGCGCATGGACACATCAAGTCCGGCAAGCTCAAGGCCATTGCGGTGTCGAGTGCGCAGCGCACCAGCGCGTTGCCCGATGTGCCCACGTTTGTCGAGAGCGGTGTGCCAGACTTTGTCGTCAACTCCTGGGTGGGGCTGCTGGCACCTGTGGGCACGCCGGCGGCGGTCATCACGCGACTCAACACAGAACTGAACGCGGTGCTGAACGATGCCACCGTGCGCGAGAAATTGCGTGTGATGGGCATAGAGCCGACCCCAGGCACAGCCGAGCAATACCGCGATGAAATCAAGCGGGACCTGGACCGGTATGGTGCCGTGGTGAAAGCGGCTGGCATTTCGATCGAATAAGGCGGCTGGTCCTGCACACTTCACCTTTCTCGGAGCAAGTCCATGGATCTGAATCTCAAGGACAAGCATGTCCTCATCACGGGGGGCAGCAAAGGCATTGGTTATGCCTGCGCGGCGGCGTTTCTGGCCGAAGGGGCGCGCGTCAGCCTGGTATCGCGCAGCACCGAACACCTGGAGGCCGCACGTGGTCGGTTATCGGTGGATGTCCATGGCAGCGCTGGGCGCATCAGCGTCCATGCCGCTGACCTGCAGCAGCCCGAGTCGGCCGCGAAAGCGCTGTCGGCTGCTGAAGCCGCCTTTGGGGACGTCGATGTGCTGGTCAACTCTGCAGGGGCTGCCCGACGCACCCCGCCCGATGAGCTGAGCGCGCAGGCCTGGCACGATGCGATGAACGCCAAATTCTTCACATACGTCCACATGGTGGATCTGGTGGTCAAAAAGATGGGCGCACGGGGCCAGGGGGCCATCGTCAATGTGGTGGGTGCAGGAGGAAAGGTCGCCAGTCCCATTCATATGCCTGGCGGGGCCGCCAATGCGGCGCTGATGCTCATGAGCGCGGGCATGGCTGCAGCCTATGGGCCGAAGGGCGTGCGCGTGAATGCCGTCAACCCTGGCGCCACCCACACCGAGCGGCTGGAGGCTGGAATGCTCGCCACGGCACGCATGCACAACATCTCGGAGCAGGAAGCGCTTGCGCAGGCGACGAGCAAGGTGCCGCTGGGTCGCCTGGCACAGCCGGAGGAGGTCGCTAACGTGGTGCTGTTTTTGGCGTCTGAGCGTGCCAGCTATGTCACGGGCGTGGTCCTGACGATGGATGGTGCAGCGACGCCCATGGTGGTGTGATACTCACAGCACGCTCTGGTTGGGCTGCACGGCAATCGCTACCGGAGGCCCTCATTAAGCCTGCGGCCTCCGCGGTTTTGAAGCCCGTCCTACCATCTTGGCTTGCCATCCACAGACTTGACCCATGACCACCACCCTCAAAATCGATTTCGTCTCCGATGTCTCCTGCCCCTGGTGCATCATCGGCCTCAAGGCGCTGGAGCAGGCGGCGGACCGGCTGAAGGGCGAGGTCGCGCTGGACCTGCACTTTCAGCCGTTTGAGCTGAACCCGCAGATGGGCCCTGCCGGGCAGGACATTGGCGAACACCTGCAAGAAAAATACGGCGCCACGCCCGAGCAGAGCCAGAAGAACCGCGAGGCCATCGCGGCGCGCGGGGCGGCGCTGGGGTTCACTTTCGGCATGGACAAGCGCAGCCGCATCTACAACACCTTTGATGCGCACCGACTGCTGCACTGGGCCGAAGAAAAGGGCCTGCAGCCGCAACTCAAGCACGCGCTGTTCAAGGCGTATTTCACCGAGGGCCAGGACCCGAGCAACCACGAGGTGCTGGTGCGTGTAGCGGGTGAGGTGGGCCTGGATGTGGCCGAGGCGCGTGCGCTGCTCGCCTCAGACCGCTACGCCGACGAGGTGCGCGAGCGCGAGCAGTTCTATCTGCAAAACGGCATCCATTCGGTGCCCGCGATCATCGTCAATGAGCGTCACGTGATCCAGGGCGGGCAGCCGGTGGAGGTGTTTGAGCAGGCGCTGCGGCAGATTGCCACGCAGGGCTAGATGCTATTTATTTGATAGCTGCTCAGGCATATTGCACTAGCGCTACTGGCTTCTACGATCAAAAAAGGGGCCTGAGGCCCCTTTTTTGATCGTCTGAGCGATGCCCCGGCCACACCGGGCTCCCGTCACTTGCGCAGCGGAATGGCGGTGGTGCGGTCCACGGGAACGGCGGTCACGCTGTTCTGGGGGGAGCCGTCGATGAGCTTTTCAGAGTAGGTCAGGTACACCAGCGTGTTGCGGGCTGGGTCCACCATGCGCACGATGCGCAGGCGCTTGAACAGGATGGACATGCGTTCGCTGAACACTTCCTCCTGCTTCTTCAGTGGCTCAGGAATGCTGATGGGGCCGACTTGGCGGCAGGCAATCGATGCCTCGGCGCGGTCCTCGGCCAGGCCCAGCGTGCCCTTGACACCACCGATGCGTGCCCGCGAGACGTAGCAGGTGATGCCCCGTACGCCTGGGTCGTCATAGGCCTCGACGATGATGTCGTGGTCACGGCCGATCCACTGGAATGCGGTGTCCACGGTGCCGATCTTTTCGCCCGATGCGGCCTGCGCTGTGCCGCCCGTGAGGGCGGCAAACGCTACGGCGGCTGCGGCTGCCAGCGTGCGTGCAGCCTTCACGCGGTGGCCTCACCTTCGGTGCAGCGCTGGGCCAGGTGGGCCAGGGCTTCTTCCACCTGGTCCACCAGCACCAGGCACAGGTCACCGGGCTGCAGGCGCGAGAGCGCGGTGTCGATGGCGATGAACTCGCCGCGGATCTCTTCCACATGCGTGGTGCGCGGCGCACCCGCCAGGCCTTCGCGCAGCAGGGCCATCACTTCGCCGTCGGCACGGCCGCGCTGGGCCGCGTCCTGGTACAGGATCACGTCGTCAAACGCGGCGCCCAGGATCACGGTCTGCTCACGGATGTCTTCGTCGCGCCGGTCGCCCGCGCCGCTGATGACCACGCTGCGGCGCTTGCCAGGCAGGGCGTCCACGGCCTGCACCAGGGCGCGCATGGCGTCGGGGTTGTGGCCGTAGTCGGCGATCACCGTTGCACCCCGGTAGTCCATGATGTTGAAGCGGCCGGGGGCGTTGTCGCTATCGTTCACGAAACCCGACAGGCCACGGCGGATGGTCTGCCAGGGCATGCCCACGCCCCAGGCGGCAGCCACGGAGGCCATGACGTTCTCGACCTGGAAGCCGATCTTGCCGTTGCGGGTGATCGGCACATCGCGCAGGTGGATGGTTTCGCGCCAGGAGCCTTCGGAGGCCACGATGGAGTCGCCGTCCACGTACACGGTGCGGTGGCCCTGGGCGCGGTGCGTGACCATCACGGGGTGGTGGCGGTCGCTGGCAAAGTAGATCACCTTGCCAGGGCAGGCCGAGACCATGGCGGCCACAATGGGGTCGGCCGCGTTAAGCACCGCGTAGCCTGTGGGCGCCACGTTCTGCACGATCACGCGCTTGAGCACGGCCAGGTCTTCTACCGTGGTGATGTAGTTCATGCCCAGGTGGTCACCCGCACCGATGTTGGTGACCACGGCCACCTGACAGCGGTCAAAGCCCAGGCCTTCGCGCAGGATGCCGCCACGGGCAGTCTCGAACACGGCGGCGTCCACTTCAGGGTGCAGCAGCACGTTGCGTGCGCTCTTGGGGCCGCTGCAGTCGCCGCTGTCGATCTGGCGGCCGTTCACGTACACGCCGTCGGTGTTGGTCATGCCCACGCGCAGGCCCTGTGCGGTGAACAGGTGCGCAATCAGGCGGGCAGTGGTGGTCTTGCCGTTGGTGCCGGTCACGGCCACAGTGGGGATGCGGCCGTCGTCGCCATGGGCAAACAGCTTGTCGACCATGGCCTGGCCCACGTTGCGGGGCTTGCCGTAGCTGGGGGCCAGGTGCATGCGCAGGCCGGGGGCGGCGTTCACTTCCACAAAGCCGCCGCCCTGTTCTTCGAGCGGGCGCAGCACGGTCTCGGCCACCATGTCCACGCCGCAGATGTGCAGGCCCACCATCTGGGCGGCGGCCACCGCGCGGGCCGCGACCTCAGGGTGCACGTCGTCGGTCACATCGGTGGCGGTGCCGCCGGTGGACAGGTTGGCGTTGTTGCGCAGGATGACGCGCTGGCCTTTCTCGGGCACCGAGTCGGGCGTCAGGCCCTGCATGGCCAGGCGCGCCACGGCGATGTCGTCCAGGCGGATCTTGGTGAGCGAGGTGGCGTGGCCTTCGCCACGGCGGGGGTCCTGGTTGACCACGTCCACCAGCTGGCGCACGGTGTGTTCGCCATCGCCCAATACCTGGGGCGGCTCGCGGCGTGCAGCGGCCACCAGCTGGTCGCCCACCACCAGCAGGCGGAAGTCGTGGCCGGGCAAAAAGCGCTCGACCATCACGGTGCCGTAGTCGGCGGCGTTCTTGTAGGCCTCTTCGAGCTGCGCGCGGTCGGTGATATTGACGGTGACGCCCTTGCCCTGGTTGCCATCTTGCGGCTTGACCACCACGGGCAGGCCGACCTTGAGGGCGACCTCCCAGGCTTCGTCCACGCTCTCCACAGGCTTGCCCAGCGGCACGGGGACGCCAGCGGCGTGCAGCAGGCGTTTGGTCAGGTCCTTGTCCTGGCCGATGGATTCGGCCACGGCGCTGGTCGAATCGACCTCAGCAGCCTGGATGCGGCGCTGCTTGGAGCCCCAGCCAAACTGCACCAGGCTGCCGCGCGTGAGGCGGCGGTAGGGGATGCCCCGGGCCACGGCGGCTTCGACGATCGAGCCGGTGCTGGGGCCCAGGCGCTCGTCTTCGTCCAGTTCACGCAGGTCGGCAACGGCCTTTTCGGCATCGAAGGTGCCATTGCCCAGTGCTGCCTGGATGAGTTGTTGCGCGTCTTCAAACGCTTTGCGGCCCACAGCCTCTTCGCTGTATTCGACAACCACCTGGTACACGCCTGCATCGGTGGTGGCGGTGGTGCGCGCAAACGTCACGGGGCAGCCAGCCTGCGCCTGCAGCGCCAGCGCTGCGGTCTGCAGCACATGGGCCAGCGACACATCGCCGCCACCGGTCTCCGGGTGCAGCGCGCCGATGGCGGGGAACAGGGCCCGCAGGCGGGCTTCGAACCCGGCCATCTGGCCCACGGCGCGCTCGTTCTCGGCACAGGTCACCACGGCCTCGATGGCCATGTGGCGGCTCCAGAGGTTGGGGCCACGCAGGGCCCGGGTGCGGGATACATCCATGGAAGTCTCTTTCAGTGGTCCATCAGGGCGCTGGGGCCCTGTTCAGGTCGTGGGATGTGAGGTCAAACAACAAAGGCAAGCGTGCGAGGGGCCATCACGACCGCAGGGCGGCGGTGGGGACCAGCTCGGGCTCGAAGGTCTTGATGCCCGCGCCGATCAGGTCGGGGGCAATGTCCAGTGCCCAGGCGGCGCCAATGGCAGCTAGCAGGGCGTCGGTATCGGGCACCACGGCATTGCGGCCAAAGGTCAGGTCAGACAGGGTGCCCAGCACATGTTCGGCACTGCCCGTGGCCAGCACCACGCGGCCGTTCTTCACAAAGACTGCGCGGCCGTTGTCCTTGGCGCGGTGCTCGGCGATGACGGGCAATGTACCGTCCTGCGCATACAGCACCACGTCGCCGTCGGACAGGGGTGCCAGGTCGGCCACCTGAGGGATGGCGGCATTGAGCACGGCAGCACCTTCAGCCAGCACCACGTCCACCTGGGTGCGCATCACCTTGGTCATCTGGTCCTGTTCGTGCACATCGAATTCGGCCAGCGTTTCCACACCGTCCATGTCGGTCACCACGCCCACCTGGCAGCGGTCATACGCCAGGCCATCGCGCAGGATGGTGCGCGCATTGCTTTCGATCACAGCGGCCTGCACCATCTTGTTCATCAGCAAGCGGTGTGCGGCCTCCCAATGGGCGCAGTCGGTGGCCTCCACGCAGCGGCGGTCCAGAAACAGCCCTTCGTGGCAGGCCAGGCCGGTGTGGTGCCCGCTCAGGTGCAGCAGCCAGGCCACCACGCGCGCAATGGTCGATGTGCCGCGCGTGCCTGCCACGCCCACCAGCGGGATGCGGCCGGCCTGGCCCTCGTCGTCTTCCGAGGGAAACAGATGCTCTGCAATCGCCTGGCCCACGGGGCGCGGTGCACCCACAGCGGGTTTAAGGTGCATGAGCAGGCCTGGGCCTGCGTTGACTTCGACAATCGCGCCTCCCTGGGAGTGCAGAGGCTTGGAAATATCGCGGGCCACCATGTCGATGCCAGCGATATCGAGGCCGACCACCTTGGCGGCGAGCTGGGCGATGTAGGCCACCTCGGGGTGCACATCGTCCGTGCAATCCACAGCCACGTTGCCGTTGCGCTGCACCACCACCTGCCGGCCGGCAGCGGGCACCGAGTCGGCTTCGAGGTCCTGGCGCTTGAGTTCGAGCTGCACCTTGGTGTCGGTGGCCAGGTCGATGATTTCGAGCGGGTACTCTTCTTCGTAGCCTCGGCGCGGGTCGGAGTTGAGCTGGGTGTCGATGAGTTCCTTTACCGTGGAGCGGCCGTTGCCGGTGATGGTGACCAGCTCGCCCCGTGCTGCGGCGACCACCTTGCCTCCCACCACCAGCAGGCGGTGTTCGTCGCCAGGGATGAAGCGCTCGACCATCACGTCGCTGCCCTCGGGGTAAGCCACGTGATAGGCCGCTTCGATGTCTTCCTGCTTGCGCAGATCCAGCGTCACGCCCCGGCCGTGGTTGCCGTCGGAGGGCTTGACCACCACCGGCAGGCCGATGTCCTGCGCGGCTTCCCAGGCTTCCTTGGGGCTGTTGACCACCTGGCCTTCAGGGATGGGCACGCCGCAGGACTTGAGCAGGCTCTTGGTCAGGTCCTTGTCGCTGGCAATGCCTTCGGCAATCGCGCTGGTGTACTCGGTCTCAGCCGTCCAGATTCGGCGCTGGCGGGCGCCGTAGCCCAGCTGCACCAGATTGCCGTCGTTCAGGCGGATGTGGGGAATGCCCCTGTCGGTGGCGGCGGTGACGATGCACGCAGTGCTGGGGCCGAGGTATTGGTCGTCCACCTCGGTGCGCACACGGGCAACGGCAGCCTGCACGTCAAATGGCTGGTCGTTGATGGCAGCCATGATCAGTGCATGGCCCTGGGCCAGGGCTACGCGGGCCACGCTTTCGTCGCGGGCGCGGAACACCATGCGGTACACGCCGCGCTGGGAGGTGGAGCGCGTCTGGCCAAAGCCGGTCGGCATGCCCGCCAGGTTGAGCAGCTCGATCACGATGTGCTCCAGCACATGGCCGCACCATGTGCCCTCCTGCAGGCGCTGCAGGAAGCCGCCGCGCTCGCCCACGCCACAGTGGTGTTCAATCAGCGCGGGCAGCCACGCCGTGAGGCGTTCATTGAAACCTGGAATGGTGTTGGAGGGGTAGTTCTCCAGTTCGCCCAGGTCCAGCCAGACTTCCAGGACCGGCCGGTAGGTCCAGATATTGGGGCCCCGCAGGTAGTTGATGCGAAGCAGTTGGATGTCGTTGAGTTTCGCCATGGATTGCAGCGGTTTGGTTCCGGCCTTGGTAAGGGCTGTGCGGTAGGGGGACGAAAGGGAATTTTGTGGACAATGATTGTGCGCCAGTCCTGAGCCTGTGCGCAGTGTCAGCCAAATGGCGGCCACAGACGTTACAGGAGGATGCCGTCGCACCGTGGCGTGCAGTATCGGTGAGAATTCTTGCTTTCGCGAGAGCGGCCACCGCAGGCAGCCGGTGGCGGAAAACACAACCAAAAATGCAACATCACCATTCTGTGGACGCCTCAGGTGTCTTTTCTGGCCCTGTGGGGGCCGATTTGCGGGCCATGCTCGCTTCCAAAGAGAACGTGTTGGCGGCGCTGCCGGTTGACCTGAGTGCTGCGCTGCGCTTTTCGGCGGGGTGGGTGGTAGTGACGTCCGAACGGCTGCTGGCCTGCGACCCGGGCTCCACGACGTGGCGCGGCTGGCCCCTGGGTGAGGGGCTGGCGCTCAAGCTGCATGACCATGGTGGAGTGGGCTCGCTCGAGTTGCACAACCCCCAGGAGCGCCTGGCCCAGTGGCGCTTTACCCTGGCGCACCACGCCCAGGCGCTGCGCCTGGTGCAGCGCTTCGAGCAGCAAAGCGCCCGGGGCGACAACGGTGCCGAGGACGAAGCCGACGAGCCCGCCTGCCCCACCTGCCACACGCCGCTGCCACCCGACACCGAAGAGTGCCCGGCCTGTGCCCGCGCCCAGCCACCCCAGACCTCCACCTGGGTGCTGCTGCGCCTGTGGCGTTTTGCGCGGCCCTACCGCAAACAGCTGGCGGCCGGTTTTGCGCTGACCTTGGCCTCCACGGCTGCCACACTGGTGCCGCCCTACCTCACGATCCCACTCATGGACGACATCCTGATCCCGTTCCAGAACGGCAAGCAGATCGAACCGGGTCTGGTGCTGCTGTACCTGAGCGGCCTGCTGCTGTCGGCGCTGGCGGCCTGGGGCCTGAGCTGGGCGCGCACCTACATATTGGCGCTGGTGTCCGAGCGCATCGGCGCCGACCTGCGCACCACCACGTACGAGCACCTGCTACGCCTGTCGCTCGACTACTTTGGCGGCAAGCGCACCGGCGACCTGATGGCGCGCATCGGGTCCGAAACGGACCGCATCAACGTTTTCCTGTCGTTGCACGCGCTCGATTTCATCACTGACGTGCTGATGATCGTGATGACGGCGGCCATCCTGTTCTCGATCAACCCTTGGCTGGCACTTGTCACATTGGTGCCGCTGCCTTTCATTGGCTGGATGATTCACACCGTGCGTGACCGCCTGCGCACCGGGTTTGAAAAGATCGACCGCGTGTGGTCCGAGGTGACCAACGTGCTGGCGGACACCATTCCTGGCATTCGCGTGGTGAAGGCCTTCGCCCAAGAAAAGCGCGAGGCCCAGCGCTTTCGCGATGCCAATCAGCACAACCTGGAGGTGAACGACAAGCTCAACAAGACCTGGAGCCTGTTCACCCCCACGGTGTCGCTGCTGACCGAAATTGGTCTGCTGGTGGTCTGGGCGTTTGGCATCTGGCTGGTGTCGCGCAACCAGATTACAGTGGGGGTGCTCACCGCCTTCATCGCCTACATCGGGCGGTTCTACGGGCGGCTCGATTCGATGAGCCGCATCGTATCGGTCACGCAGAAGGCTGCCGCTGGCGCCAAGCGCATTTTTGACATCCTGGACCACGTGAGCAACGTGCCCGACCCGGCCCAGCCCGTGAAGGTGGACAAGGTGCAGGGCGCCATCAGCATGCAGGGCGTGGGTTTCCGCTATGGCAGCCGCGCGGTCATCAAGGGGCTGGATCTGGAGATCCGCCCTGGCGAGATGATTGGCCTGGTGGGCCATAGCGGTTCGGGCAAGAGCACGCTGGTCAACCTGATCAGCCGTTTTTATGACGTGAGCGATGGCTCCATCCAGGTCGATGGCATCGACATCCGCCGATTTGCGGTGGCCGACTACCGCCGCCACATCGGCTTGGTACTGCAGGAGCCCTTCCTGTTTTTCGGCACCATTGCCGAGAACATCGCCTACGGCAAGCCCGAAGCGACGCGCGAGGAAATCGTGGCCGCCGCCCGTGCAGCCCATGCGCACGAGTTCATCCTGCGCCTGCCGCACGGCTACGACTCGCTGGTGGGCGAGCGCGGCCAGGGCCTGTCGGGTGGCGAGCGCCAACGCATCAGCATCGCGCGCGCGCTGCTGATCGACCCGCGCATCCTGATCCTGGATGAGGCCACCTCGGCCGTGGACACCGAGACCGAGAAGGAAATCCAGAAGGCGCTGGATAACCTGGTGCAGGGGCGCACCACCATTGCGATTGCCCACCGCCTGTCCACGCTGCGCAAGGCTGACCGCCTGGTGGTGATGGACCGTGGTGAGGTCGTGGAAGTGGGCCCACACGACGAACTGATGGAAAAGCAGGGCGCTTACTGGCGGCTGTACGAAGCCCAGGCCCGCCGCGCCGAAGAAGACGCGCAGGCTGCGGGGGTCATCATCGACAGCGGACTGCTGCACCCGGCCCACCCCGCCGGCAACCCCTGAGATGCTGTGAGCGACTTTGTCATGAATGCTTCCCTGACCCCGTCATCGTCTATCCCCACCTTCCAGTTGGCGCGCAACCCGCACGGCCGCCTGGTCCTGACCCTGGCCGACGGCACGACCCACGAGGGGGTAACCCCCGTGCGTGCTTTTCCCATCGCTGCGCCGGGCGACGGGCTCTCCCTGGTAGGAACCGACGGCCATGAACTGCTCTGGGTTCCCCGGCTGGAGGCTGTCACAGGCGCCGCCCGGCAGCTCATTGAAGAAGAGCTGGAAGTGCGCGAGTTTGTGCCCACTATCCAGAAAATCCTCGCCGTTTCTAGCTTTTCAACACCCAGCACCTGGGATGTGGAGACCGACCGTGGGCCAGCCCGCCTGGTGCTCAAGGCTGAAGAGGATATCCGCCGCCTGGGCGGACGCACCCGGCTGCTGATCGCCGGGGGCGACGGCTTGCAGTTCCGTGTGAAGGACACGACGGCGCTGGACAAGCATTCGCGCCGGTTGCTCGAACGCTTTCTTTGACCTTGTATGGAGGAGTCAAACCGGCTCCGTCCTTGACTCGGGCCTTGTCCTGCTAGTCACGGGAGCCTGTCTGCGCTCCTCTGCGAGATTGTCAACAGGCTCTGTAGGGAATGTGGGGCCGGCGGCTCCCTCTTGCGCATTCCTTGCGCATGGCCCGAGCCGCTTACTTCTCTGCCTGTTCCCCTGCAGCGGGTGATGACCTGCGAGCGCCCCGCCTTCTGACGGCGTGGTGCTGTTGCGACATTCGGGGCACTGTTTGGCACCTTCATGGTCCCTGCCTGACGCTGAACCGTCCCAAAAAGCTGGCTTTTTACTGGGGAAAACCCTAAATTTCGTTCAATCGGTGAAAAAGACCTAAATTCACCCTTCTTTTTGCCGTAATGAATGTACGAAGAGGCCGAAAGACCCTCTGTACCTTTTGTTCAACTACGGGCCAATGTCATGCAAATGCCACCTGTCGATCGATCGCCGTCCTGGCGTCCTCAGGGCGCTGATTTGTATTCCACTGGCGCCTCGGGTGCGCCTCCGGTGCGTCCCATCAACGCTCCCAACCCTGTCGAGTCCATGGACAGGATGGGTGAGGGGGCGATCGTGCGCGAGCCGGACAAACCCTCGGCGCCCGAGGCGCCTAACCGGGACTGGACGGCGGTAAAAAAGAAAGACACCGTCGAAGAGCCGCCGGAGCCTCCCAAAGAGCCCATCTACAAGCAGCTGCTGGAGTTCATCCAGTCGATGTGGCGCGCCAGCGGCAGCGCGGTGGAAGTGGCGCAAGACGTCAGCAAGATGACCTTGCAAGAGCGTCTGGCCCAGCAGGCCAAGAATGAGCCGCTGACCTACACCGACCCCAAGGTCAAGCGCACGGGCGGCGCCTGAGCGACGCAGGGGCAACAGGCCTGCCATCTGTCAAGGCGCCTGCACATCGCGCAGTGGTCAGGCCCCATGGCGGTATTTGGGGGGCACTACGGGGTGCCGGGCTGGGGAGCAAAGGCGCTGCCTTTCGTTTGCGGGGAGCGCGCGGTGTGTGGACGCTGCTGGCTTCTCCCAGATTCGCACCGTGGTTTTTTGCTATCAAATGTGTAGCTTTTGGTGCATATTTCACTAGCGCTTGAAGCCGATTTCCCCCATTTTTCTAGCTCCAGGTTTCCCATCCTGCCATTGGCATTCCTTACGGGCGGGATTCTGGCGCAGGCGGCGCTGCGACTGGGGCTGCGGGTGTTGCAGCCGCTTGCGCCGCTGCCCGCTGACGGTCGCGTTCAGCGCGGTACTTGGCGGCGAAGGCGCGCACTTCTGCATACGACACAAACCCATCGCCATCGGTATCGGCATCGTCAAAGGCAGCAGCCAGGCGCGGGAACAGTTTCACCTCGGAGCGGCTGAGCTTGCCGTCTCCGTTGAAGTCCAGCATCTTGAATTCACGCTGCGCCTTGAGTTCGCCGGGGCTCACCGTTGCTGCAGGCTCTGTGGCGGCGTGCGCCTCTGCCTGGTGGGCAGAAGCGGGCGGGGGCGAAGGTGTGGGCGTCTGTGCCAGGGCTATGCAGGCTGTCAACAGGGCCACTGTTGCCAAGACGGGCCTTTTCAGCCCCATCGATGCCCAGGGAGTGCGAATGCGCAAGGTGTTCTCCTTCGAAGTCTCAACTGTCATGGTGGCACATGAGGGGCGACGGCGGCGGTTTGCAACCGGGGCTTTGCAGGCTTTCACCGTGCGTTGCAAGACTTTGCAGAACTTTTCGCAATGGCTGGCTGACGCACCTCGGCGGTTGCTACTGCAAACACCCCTGGAGCCCAGACTTCAGCGGTCAGGTGCCCGTTACCCGTACCGGATTGGAGATGCCGCTGTTCACATGGCCCGCAGGCACATGGCGCGCGGCCGATGTGACGTGGCCGGTCTGGTCGTCAAAGAAGAAGTCGGGCTCGAACTCGCGCAGAAACTCGCCCTTGGGCAGGCCACCCAGGAACATCGCCTCATCCACCGCAATGTTCCAGTCCATCAGCGTGCGGATGGCGCGCTCGTGCGCGGGGGCGCTGCGCGCGGTGACCAGCGCCGTGCGGATACGCATGCCGGTGCCGCCTGCTTCGCCCGCTGACTGAAGGCGGTGCAAGGCGGCCAGCAGGGGTTTGAACGGACCGTCGGGCAGCGGCTGCGCGGCCTTGTCGGTCTCGTGCTGCTGGAAGGCTGCCAGCCCCTCCGCCTGGTAAACGCGCTCGGCCTCATCGGAGAACAGCACCGCGTCGCCGTCGAAGGCAATCCGCACTTCGTTGGGGTTGGAGTCGCCGGCCTGCACCGACTCCGTCACCACCCGCGCTGCGGGGTAGCCCAGGTGCAGGGCCTCGCGCACATCGGCCTCGTTGGCTGACAGAAACAGGTGCGCCCCCAGCGGGCGCAGGTAACGAAACGGGTCGCGCCCCTGGGTAAACACCCCGCGCTGGATGGTGGGTAGCCCATGGGCATGGCAGGAGCGGAACACGCGCATGCCGCTCACCGGGTCATTGCGCGACAGCAAAACGACCTCCACGCGCTGGTGCTCGGAGGTGTTGAACGCGAGCAGCTTGCGCACCAGTGAGAACGCCACGCCCGGCGCAGCGGGCACGTCGAGCCGCTGGCGCTGCAGCTCCACATAGGCGCGGTCGTTGTCGTGCTCGAAGACGCGGTTCTCTTCCTCAAAATTGAACAGGGCGCGCGAGGAGATTGCCACCACCAGCTTGTCGTCGAGAGTTACAGCCATAGGGTCACTTCACAAACTGGTTGAGCTGGATGATCGGCAGCAGCACCGCCAGCACGATCAGCATCACGATCAGGCCCATGCCCACGATGAGCAGCGGCTCCAGGATGGTGGCCAGTGCCATGGCGCGGCGCTGCACCTCGGCCGAGAGCTGGCGGGCCGCGCGCTGCAGCATCACAGGCAGTTGCCCCGTCTGCTCGCCCAGGCGCGCAAACATCGACAGCAAGCCCGGAAAACGCTTTTTCTGGGCCAGCGCGGACGCCAGCGGAGCGCCTTCGCGCACCAGCACCAGGGCGTCGAGCGCGTCGGCCCGCAGCGCGCGGTTGTTCAGCGTTTCAGCAGCCGCCTGCAAGGCCTTCAGGATCGGTACCCCGGCGCCTGCCAGCATGGCCAGCGTGCCGGCAAACCGTGCTGCGTTGTAGCCGCGTGCCAGCTTGCCCACCAGGGGCAGATTGAGCCACGCAGCATCGAATTTCTCGCGGATATGGCCGATGGTGAGCGCCCATTTTGTCCCAAGTGCTATCAAAATAGAAGCGACCAGCATTACCCAGCCATAGCTGCGCACAAAGGCGCTGAGGCCCAGCATGGCTACCGTCAGGAATGGCAACGCCCGCTTGGTGCCCGCAAACACGCTGGCCACCTGCGGCACCACATAGCCCACCAGGAACAACACGATCACGATGGCCACCAGGGTCACGATGGCCGGGTACAGCGCAGCGCCCACCAGCTTGGCCTTGAGTGCCTGCCGCTCTTCCAGGTCGTCGGCCAGGCGCTCCAGCACCAGACCCAGGTTGCCGCTGTGCTCACCCGCACCAATCACGGCGCAGTAGATATCGGAGAACTCGCGCGGGTGCTGCGACAGCGCGCGGGCAAAGGTGGCGCCCGCATTGACCTCGGCCCGCAGGGCGGCCACCAGGTGGCGTTGGCGTTCATCGTCGGCTTCTTCGGACAGCGCGGTAAGAGCGCGCTCCAGCGGCAGGCCCGACGACACCAGCCCAGCGATCTGCCGTGTCCAGATGGCCAGCCCGGTCGCGCTGAACACCGGCCGCGTAAACAGGCGCTGGCTCAGGCTGGCGGACCGGCCGTCCAGCGACTGGCCCGTCTGCACCAGCTCCACCGCCAGTGGCACCAGTGCCTGGGCCCGTAGCAGGCTGCGTGCAGCCTTGGCGGTGTCGGCCTCCATGAGGCCCTTGCGGGTCTGGCCCTGGGCGTCCAGGGCTTCAAAGGAAAAAGCAGGCATGCGATGCGGGCGTGGGTGGTCTGGCGTCGGTGTGGAAATCAGACGGTCCCACAACGGTTAAATATCCGCCGCAGGACCGGCAGCCCCTGATGGTAGCTGCTACCCAAGGCCAAGTGCGGCCAGGCAGTACCCCTGCGTGTGACATGACACAGGTCAAGGTGCCGACACATCGCACGCGCAGAATGAAATGCGATCTGTGGCATCGGGTTGCAGGCGTTTTGAATGAACTAGGGGTCTTTCATGCTGAAGAACAAGGTGGCATTGGTAACGGGCGCATCGTCGGGCATCGGGCGCGCCATTGCGTTGGTATGGGCGCGAGAGGGCGCCAAGGTGGTGGTGTCCGACGTGAATGTGCAGGCGGGTGAGGAGACCGCCGCACTGGTACGCGCCGCCGGGGGCGATGCGATCTTTGTGGCGGCCGATGTGGGCAAGCCCGGGGATTGCGAGGCACTGGTGCAGCGCACTGTCGCCCACTACGGACGCCTGGACGTGGCCTGCAACAACGCGGGCATTGGCGGTCCCCAAGCTCCGACAGCCGACTACCCGCTGGACGGTTGGGCGCAGGTCATCAACATCAACCTGTCGGGCGTGTTCTACGGCATGAAGTACCAGATCGCCGCGATGCTGAAGAACGGCGGCGGTGCCATCATCAACATGGCGTCCATCCTGGGGTCGGTGGGCTTTGCCACGGCGCCCGCCTACACGGCGGCCAAGCACGGCGTGGTGGGGCTGACCAAGGCGGCTGCTATCGAATACAGCGCGCATGGCGTGCGCGTCAACGCCGTAGGCCCCGCCTTCATCCACACGCCCATGATCAGTGGACTGGAGCAGGACGCAGGCATCAACGCCATGCTGGTCGGCGCCCATCCCATCGGTCGCTTGGGGCAGCCCGAAGAAGTGGCCGAGCTGGTGACCTGGCTGGCGTCCGGCAAGGCGTCGTTTGTGACGGGGGCGTACTACCCCGTGGATGGTGGCTACCTGGCACGCTGAAGAATAAATGCGGTACCCAGGCGCCCCTGGATGCCCAGGTGCTCAGGCCGCGACGGCGGCCGGGCCCAACGTGGCGTGGGCCTGAGCGGCAATATCCAGCGAGCGCAAACGCAGCGCGGGGTCGTACACATCGCTCACCAGCATCAGCTCGTCGGCGCCCGTGGCCTCGCTCAGGTGCGCCATGCCTGCACGCACCGTATCTGGCCCGCCAATCACGGCAGCGGCCAAAAAGTCGCCGATGGCTGCACGCTCTTGCGGCTGCAGGCGTGCGGCGTAGTTTTCGATGGGCGGCAGCAGGCGACGGCGATCACCCGTCAAGATACCCAGAACCCGCTGGTAGGTGCTGCTGGCCAGAAAGTCCGCTTCCTCGTCCGTCGGCGCGGCGATCAGCGGCACGCCGATGGCCACATAGGGCTTGGGCCAGGCGGCAGAGGGCCGGTACAGGTTGCGGTACAGGTCAACGGCTTGGTGCAGCAGGCGCGGCGCAAAGTGCGAGGCAAATGCATAGGGCAGGCCGCGCTCAGCCGCCAACTGTGCGGAAAACAGGCTGGAGCCCAGCAACCATATCGGCACATTGGTGCCCGCGCCCGGCATGGCAATCAGGCGCTGGCCGGGCTCGGCAGGGGAAAGCAGGCGCTGCAGCTCGGCCACGTCGCGCGGGAAGTCTTCTTCTGTTTCCACCCGATTGCGGCGCAGCGCACGCATGGTGGTGGGGTCGGTGCCCGGCGCGCGGCCCAGGCCCAGGTCAATGCGGCCGGGGTACAGCTCGGCCAGGGTGCCAAAGGCCTCGGCCACCACCAGCGGGGCATGGTTGGGCAGCATCACCCCCCCCGATCCCACGCGGATGCGCGAGGTGCCGCCTGCAAGGTGGCCCACCAGCACGGCGGTGGCTGAGCTGGCAATGCCCGCCATGTTGTGATGCTCGGCCAGCCAGTAGCGGGCAAAGCCCAGTTTTTCAGCATGCTGGGCGGTGCGCAGCGCAATCTGCAGCGCATCGGCCACGGTGCCGCCTTCGCGGACGGCAACGAGGTCAAGCATGGACAGGGCAGGGCGGCGGGGAGTGGAAGTCATGCACACATTGTCCGGCTGTCGCTGCTTTTGCGCAGGCGGTGGGCGCTAAGCTGGCTGAGGCAGCAGGGTTGCCCGCGCTCATTTTTTACCAAGAGGTCATTTTTTGGTAGCCAAAACGGCGGAGGCCCCACAGAATGTTTCAAGACATTTCCGCGCTGGCTCCATCTTGCTCTGCGCAAGCCAGTCGCGCAAAAAGGGACGACACATGGGTTTTTTCAGCCGCTTGTTCAAGATCCGGGAGCAGGACCCCACCAGCCCCGAGACCACCTGGGCCATGGAAGACAACGGCAGTGAACTGGTGCTGGACGCTGAGTACGCGGCCACGCTCATGACCGAGATCGACATCGACGCAGCCATCGCCAGCCACGAGCGCTGGCGCCTGCAGCTGCAGGACATGGTCAACGGCCGATCCAGCGAAGTCATGCGGCCCGAGCGTATCTGCCAGGACGACCGCTGTGACCTGGGCCGCTGGCTCTACGGCACGGGCCGAGTGCGCCTGGGGCACTACCCTGCTTTCGACATGCTGGTGGCGCGGCACAAGTACTTTCACCAGCAGGCGGCAGACGTGGTGACGGCCTTCCAAGCCGGTGACCAGCCCAAGGCGGTGCAGCTGCTGAACAGCAGCTGCCGCCACGCTTCCAACCAGGTGCTGCTGCTGCTCAAGGAGCTCAAGCGCGGGCTGGGGCGCTGAACCCCGGAGATGCTGGAGGCGTCGCAGTGACGGCCTGAAGCCGTCCACCTATCGTCTGCTGGGCTGATCCTTGGCGGGCGGAGGGAGTGCCAATTGCCACCCGAGCTCGGTGGCTGCATCCATACGGTGCTGCCCATGCAGCGTGTAGTGGATCTGCGTACCCAGGGGCGCGTCCAGTTCGGGCAGCAAAGCGTGCAGCGCTATCCGCGCATGGTCCAGTACCGGTGCGGTGATGTCGATACGGATGAATTCCGCAATGCGCTTGCCGTCCGCGCGCGCTGCGCCCAGCGAGTCGCCCCAGCCGATCACCATGCCAACTCCCCGGGCGCGCAGTGCCTGGTCAATCCGGTCTTCGCGTTGGTGCAGTGGGTCCATGGTGTGCCGGGTGACCGGGATTTTCACGAACAGGAATGCCGGCCGATCATCGGGCGTGGAGACGACTGCTGGGCTGGGGGGAGGGGCGGAGGCGCTCATGACCGGGCTGAGGTGGGTTCAGTGGGGGACGCTGACGGTCGCTCAATAACTTCGCCCATCCTTGTACATCGCATGCTGCCGCCGATTCAGCGTGGCCGCCTCACCCAATCGGCCCATGGCTGCCCCTGCATGTGCATGGGTGATGGCCATGCCCAGGCCGTCGGCCGCGTCGGTGCCCGGCAGGCCCGGCAGCTGCAGCAGCCGTCGCACCATCTCCTGCACCTGGCTTTTGGCGGCTCGGCCGTGGCCGACCACGGCTTTTTTCATCTGTAGCGCGGTGTATTCGGCCACGGGCAGATTGCTGGCCACCAGGGCGGTGATGGCGGCGCCCCGCGCCTGTCCCAGCAGCAGCGTGGATTGGGGATTGACGTTGACGAACACGATCTCGACCGAGGCCACATCGGGCTGGTAGCGGGCTGCGACCTCAGTGATGCCGTCGAACAAAATCTTCAGGCGCCCGGGCAGGTCGCCCAGCGCGAGGGTGGTGGTGCGGATGGTGCCGCTGGCCACGTAGCTGAGTTGGTGGCCGTCCATGTCCACCACGCCGAAGCCGGTGGTCTGCAGGCCGGGGTCAATACCAAGGATGCGCATTTGCTCTCGTTTTTATAGCTATTGGGGCAATGGGAACTAGCGCTATCGGCCGATTTTTCTACAAACCGAAGTACCAGCGCGCCGAATGGAAGAAAACGGGCGCTGCGAAACACAGTGCATCCACCCTGTCGAGCAGGCCCCCGGCACCGGTGACGGACATGCCCTGCATGCCCCAGCTGGTGATGCCGCGGTCGCGCTTCAACGCCTTCATCACCAGGTGCCCCAGGCTGCCCGCCACGCAGGCCAGCAGTGCCATGCCCAACGCCTGGCCGGGTTTGAACGGGGTGATGAAGGTGAGCAGACCGCCTGCGAGGCCTCCGGCGGCCACGCCGGTTAGCCAGCTTGTCCATTGAAAGCTCTGGCTTACCTGGGGTGCCACAGGCTTGTGCGGAAAGCGCCGCCCCAGCAGGTGCTGCACCAGCATGCAGGTCTGCACCACAAACACCAAGAAGAACACCAGGAACGCACCTTTGTCGCGGTAGCCGGGGAAGTCGAGCAGCAGCAGCGCAGGCACGTGGCTCATGCCGTACACGCAGACCATGATGCCCCACTGCAGTTTGGCGTTGCGCTCCAGAAACCGTTGGGGGTCATTGGCCAGTGCGCTCACCACCGGCAGCGCCAGGAACACGTACACAGGGATGAACACGGTGAACAGATCGAAGTGCTTGCTGCCCACCAGCCAGAACTGCAAGGGCAGCACCACAAAAAACGCCAGCACCAGGCTGCGGTGGTCGCCCCGGCGCGTGGGCGACAGGGTGATGAATTCGCGCAGCGCAAAAAAGCCCACGATGGCAAACAGCACGGTGGCCACCGTTTCGCCCAGCACCCAGCCGATCCAGAACACCGTGGCCATGACCCAGGAAGTCTTGAGCAGCCCCCAGAAGCGCTTGGCTTCCAGGGCCTGCGCTTCGGCTTCGGGGTCGTCGCTGGCATGCTCGCGCAAGTTGCGCACAAAGGCCCACACGGTGACGATGGACAAGATGCCGAATACGACCAGGAACAAGGCCCCGATTTGCTGGGTGGCGGTGAGGTTGCGCAGAAATTGGTTCATGTCAGCGCGCTCTTTCGGGAGCAGCGTTAGGCGAGTGCAGGGGCTTCGGGCTTGTCATGCTCAGACTTCCCGCAGTGCGATCACGGCGCGGCGCGCGCGGTCCAGGAATGGCCGGCGCTCTTCGCCCGCCTCGAGCTGGATGGGTTCGCCGAAGGTCACCGAGCACAGGATGGGCACGGGCACCACTTCGCCCTTGGGCATCACGCGCTGCACGTTGTTGATCCAGGCGGGCACCAGCACCACCTGCGGAAACATCTGCGCCAGCTTGAACAGGCCGGATTTGAACGACTGGGGCTCGTCGCCATGGCCGCGCGTGCCTTCCGGAAAGATCACGATGGAGTCGCCGCTCTCGAGCGCTCGCACCAGCGGCGCCAGCGGGTCGGACTCTGGCAGGGCGGCGCGCAGCTCTTCGGGGGTAGGAGCGCGCGGCGAGGCTTCGGGCGATGGGTCTGGGCCGCCGGCTGCTGCAGTGTCTGCATCGCTCGGTGCGGCTGTCGCCCCTGTGGGCTCAGTGGCCACCGGCGCTACCGGCCGTGCTGGCGTTGCCTGGCGGTCCACATACACGGCGTTGAACACGGCGGTGGTGATCCACTGGCGGAACGGCGTCTTGGTCCAGTAGTCCTTGGCGGCAATGGGTCGCGTGATGCTGCGCAGCTCCTCGGGCAGCGCGGCCCAGATCAGCACCATGTCGGCGTGGCTCTGGTGGTTGGCGAAATAGATGCGCTGCTCGGCCTTGGGCGGACAGCCATACCAGCGGGCCTGGGAGCCGGTCAGAAACCGCACGATCCCCAGCAGAAGGAAACTCATCAACTTGGCAAGCATGGCGGGGATGATACGGGCGCCGGGCCAGCATGCCAGGCAAGGACCTGGGCAGCGTTACACCCAGATCCGATACGCCCAGAAAGCTTCATCGCCATAGATGCCGTTGTACAGCGCCTGTGGCGCATAGCCCGTGATGCGGCGCGTGACGCGGCAAAGGTGCGACTGGTCCGAGAACCCGGCGCCCGCCGCCACGTCGGCCCATTTGACCGAACCCTGCACAGCATCGGCCGCGATGGTGTCGAAGAACGCCTGCTCGGCCTTGCCAAAGCCACGCAGCTCGCGCATCGGCAGCCCGGCCCAGCGCTTGATGCGCCGCTCCAGCTGGCGCAGGCTGCGGCCGGGGGCGGACAGGGCGGCACGCTGTGCCAGGTGCGCAGCCCAGTCGCCGTAGCGCTGAGTGGGCAGTGGTTGGGTGGGGCGGCAGGCCTGCCAGTGTGGTTCCAGGAAGTCTTCCAGGCATTGCATGCGGGCTGCGTTGTCGGGCAGGTTCTGCACCGTTTCGCACAGTGCCAGCCAGTCGGGCGGCAACACGGACTGTGCGTCCACCATGCGATCGGTCAGGGCGCCGGGTGCCACGCCGGTGAGCTGATGCAGTGCGTCGGGCATGAACATCACCATCATGGCGTGCGTGGGCCCGGCGCAGTAGCTGGAGGTGGGGCGGGTTTGCGGGCCGGCCAGCACCCAGCGGCCGGGGTAGGCCTCGCGTGGGCTGTGCTCCGTGGGCATGGTGTCGGGGCGCTCGGGCACCAGGGCCTCGCTGCGGCCTTCAAACCACCAGCTCAGGCTGCACAAGGGGGATGCGGGGAACCGGTTGATGCGCTGCGCATCGCTGAGCGCATGGCCCACCGTGCTACGCGCCATGGCCGCGCGCAGGCAGGCCGTGAGGCTGGCGCGCGGCAGCCACAGCTCGCCGGAGGGGATCAACCCGGCGGGGTGCCTTGGGGAGAGGGGGGCCAAGCTTGCCATGGGGCGCGAGTGTAGGCGACGTGCCTTGTCGCAATCGTTCAATACCGACTCGTGACTGCGCCGCAGCATGCGGGGCATGAACCCGTCCACAGCCACCACGACCTCTGCTTCTTCTCTCACTCTTCACCCAACGCCTGCAACGCCGCGCGGCCCGCGGAGCCGCTGGTGGGGCCTGCCGCTGCTGCGCGCCATGCGGGCCGACTACCTGGGTTTTGTTACCCGGCTGCAGCGCGAGCATGGCGACCTCACCCGCATGCGCCTGGGTTACGAAGACGCGTGGGACCTGATGCACCCCGACTTGGTGCGCGAGGCGCTCATCACCCATGCCGACCAGCTCATTCGCTGGGAGCGCGGCATCGCGGTGTTCGAAGAAGTTTTTGGCCAGAGTGTGCTGGTGACCGAAGGCGACACCTGGCAGCGCCAGCGCCGGATGCTGATGCCCGCCTTCACTCCCAAGCGGGTGGCAGGCTACGCACAGCTGATGACCGATGCCGCCCGCAGCGCGCTCGACGCTGCCGTGCCTGCGGGCCAGCCCGGTGCGTTGGTGGCCGTGGATGCGCTCTGGACGGATGTGGCCATGGACGTGATCCTGCGCACGCTGTTCAGCGAATCGGCCCAGGCTGATGCGCGCGATGCCGCCTGGGCCACGCAAACGCTGTCGGAAGCCGCCTTCCGCGAAATGTTCATGCCCTTCACGTTGCCCGACTGGTTACCCTTGCCCGGCAAGTCCATCAAGCGGCGCGCGATCCGGTCGTTGAAGGGGCTGGTGTGGCGCCACATCCATGCCCGCCAGGCCGAGGTGGCTGCACCCGGTGCCCCTGCACGCACGGACCTGCTGCAGATGCTGCTGGCCCTGCGCGACGAGGAAACCGGTGAGGCCTTGTCTGCGCAAGAGGTGTTTGACCAGTGCATCGTCAGCTTCCAGGCCGGGCACGAAACCAGCGCCACCACGCTGTTGTGGTGGACCCTGCTCATGGCCCAGAACCCCGAGGCCGCCGAGCGCGCCCAGGCCGAGGTCGATGCCGTGCTGCAGGGCGGCACGCCCGGCCCCGAGCATGTGGCCGAACTGCCCTGGCTGAGCGCCACGTTGAAGGAAGCGCTGCGCCTTTACCCCCCGATCGCCGCGCTGATGAGTCGCCGCACCACGGCGCCCATCACGCTGGGCGGCGTGCCGGTGCCCCAAGGCGCCATGCTGCGCATCACCCCCTGGGTGCTGCACCGCGATGCGCGCTGGTTTGCCGAGCCGGACCGTTTTGTGCCTGAGCGGTTTCTGGACGGCGCTCCGGCCATTCCTCGGGGCGCGTGGATTCCGTTCGGCCTGGGGCCGCGCGTGTGCATTGGGCAGCATTTTGCGATGCTGGAGATGACGCTGCTGGCGGCGATGCTGCTGCAGCGCTATACGGTGCGTAGCCCGGTCGGGGGGGGTATAGGGGCTCCGCAGCTGCAGGTCACGCTGCGGCCGGACGGGGCGTCCGTGCTGTGGCTGCAGCGGCGCGAGGCACCGCGGGGAATGTGAACGAGGGGGGTCTGCTTTTGGCGCTGCCCGCGACCGGTATCAGGGCAGCTCTGCGCCGCCCATCCGTCCCAGGATCGTGCGCGTGCGCCCCGCCAGATACGCCGAGCCTGGCGTCTTCTCAAACCGCTTGGGCGCAGGCAGCATCACGGCCAGGCGCGCGGCTTCGGCGGTGCTCAGGCGGCTGGCGCTCTTGCGAAAGTAGTGCTGCGCGGCGGCCTCGGCACCGAACACACCCTCACCCCATTCCACGTTGTTGAGGTAGATCTCCAGGATGCGCTGTTTGGAGAGCAGCTGCTCCAGCGCCAGCGTGAGCACGAACTCCTGCCCCTTGCGCAGCAGGGTGCGTTCGCCAGACAGCAGCAGGTTCTTGGCCAGCTGCTGGGTGATGGTGGAGCCGCCCCGGATCTTGGGCGCACGCACCGTGCGCTCGGGGGCGCGGGCCTGGGCCTTGTTCGCCAGGGCCTCTGCCTTGGCGTTGCGCTCCCAGGCTTTTTCGATGGCATTCCAGTCCACGCCTTCGTGGTTGACGAAGCCGTCGTCCTCCGAGGCGATCACGGCGCGTTTGAGGTGGTCAGAGATGTCAGCATAGGGCACCCATTGCTGGCGCCAGGGCACATGGCCTTTGCTGGCCAGCAGCGTCCAGGCTTCGGAGCGCTGGAAGGTGGTGGATTGGGGGTTGATCGCCACCATGGCGGCAATGCGCAGCACGAAGAACAGCTGCAACGCCACGAAGGCGATCACCAGCAGTCCCAGCCAGCGCAGCACGGCTTTCATCGGGGCGTCCTCGGGGGGCTTATGCAGTGGCGGTGGGTTGCTGCATCTCGCGCAGCACCTGGGCCGAGGGCGGACGCACGCCGCGCCATAGCAAGAAGGCCTCTGCGGCCTGTTCCACCAGCATGCCCAGGCCGTCGCGGGGCACTGCGCCGTGCTGGCGTGCCCAGTCGAGGAAGCCTTGCGCGGCGGGGCCATACATCATGTCGTAGGCCAGGGCGCCCCGGCGCAGCACGCTGGAGGGCACAGGTACACCGCCGCCAGAGAGACTGCTGGCTGTGGCGTTGACGATGACATCAAAATCGGCCGACAGCGCTAGTGGGTCTTGCGCCGATAGCTCTGCTTTTTGTAGCGCGGCGAGGGCGCTGTGCGACTGCACCAGCATCTGCGCCTTGGCCAGTGTGCGGTTGGCCACTGTGATGTGGCGGGCGCCCGCCAGCAGCAGCGGGCCCAGCACGCCAGCGGCTGCGCCACCGGCACCCACCAGCAGCACGTCGCGCCCGGCCAGCGATACCCCTGCGTTGTGCGTGATGTCGGCCACCAAGCCCAGGCCGTCGGTGTTGTCGGCGTAGATGCTGCCGTCGGCGCGAAAGGTGAGCGTGTTGGCTGCGCCCGCCAGCTGCACGCGTTCGCTGCACTCGGTCGCCAGGCCTGGTGCGTCGGTCTTGAAGGGCACGGTGACGTTGCAGCCGCGCCCGCCCTCTGCTGCGAACGCGCGCACGCCTTGGGCAAACCCATCCATGGGCACCAGGCGGCGTTCGTAGGCAACGTGTTCACCGGTCAGCTCGGCAAAACGGGCGTGGATGGCGGGCGAGCGGCTGTGGGCGACCGGGTTGCCCATCACGCAGTACAGGTCGGCAGGGGAGGCGGGGGATGTCATGGGTGGCTAGGGCGGCGTGGAGCTGGCGGTACGGGCGGCCGTGCGGTGTGTTCTGTGGGGCGGGCAGGTGGGCGTGGAGGCCTTGGCGGCCTGCCAGAAGGGTCTCGCTGCGCACCCGCCGGGAGTTACTTCACAACGGTTTCCAGGGTCTGGTCGCGGGTGAACTTGAAGCGCGCCACCATGGCGATCTGGTCGGCCTTCTTGCGCATCTCGGCATCAAAGGCTCCAAAGGGCCCTGCGGCGCGGGCAATGGCTTCGGCGCGGCGGTCCAGCGTACCGTTGCCCGAGCCTTGCACGATCTCGGTGCCCAGCACACGGCCATCGTGATTGACGGTGACGATCATCGTCAGCTCGCCATAGAGCTTGCGGCCGCCTTGCTCCGGGAAGTTCTCGGTGCCCTTGTCCTCCACCTTGCGGCGCAGCGCGTCGTAGTACACGGCGTAGGCTTCTTCGCGGGTGGCGGGGCTGATGTAGCGCTTCTTGGGGCGCGAGTTTTCTTCGTTGATGCGTTTTTCGATCTCGGCCAGGAGCTTGACGAGCTGGCGGCGCTTTTCCTGCTCGCTGGCTTGTTCCGCACTCTGGCTGGCCTGGCGTGGATCGGGCGCGGGCATGGTGGCCAGCTGCTTGCGCAACTGGGCCAGCAACTGGGCCAGCAACTGGGCCTGCTGCTCCTGCATGGCGTCCATCTTGCGCTGGGCTTCTTCGTAGTCGTCACCCACTGTCGTCAATGCGGTGTAGGGCAAGGGGCTGGTGGCCCGGCCTTTTTCCGCATCACCGCCACCTGCCAGGTTGGCTTGGGCAATCGCCTGGGCCTTGTCGGGGCGTTCGTTCGATTTGGCGTTGACCAGGATGACTTCGAGCGGCGTGTCCTGGAACACGCGGTTGAAGCCCTCGGGGTCGATGAAGCGCACCGAGATGAGCGCGGCGTGCACGGCGATGGAGACGCCCAGCGCCAGCTGCAGCGTGCTGAAGGTGCGGAGGAAGGCAGGGAGTTTCATCGCCGGCGATTATCAGGGCGTCTGTCTCGTCGCGCGTCAGGCGGACGGGGCGGCCGCAGAGGCTTCGGCGGGTGCCTCGTTCACGTCCACCGCAATGGCAATCGGCCCGGCCACGGTGTCGTCGTCCTCGGCATCGTCCACCGGGCCGTCGTCGCTGGTGTCAGCCGGATCATCCAGGCGCTCGATCACGGTGCCATGGATGTCGAGGGTGATCTCGTCCACCTCGCCCAGTTTGACCTTGAGGCGCGCGCCGCGCGGGAGGTTTTGTGCGCCCAGCACCGGGAAGACCAGCGGGATGTCGTCGGCCCGCACCAAAAAGCTGCCGCCCGGGCCTTCCTTGAAGACGGTGGCGTTCAGCTCGGTGATGCCGTTCTGCTCCACGTATTTCAGCGTCCAGAAACGTTCCATGCCTGCCTGGTAGCCGTTGTAGGCGCTGTAGGCGCCGTCAAAGCTGCTGATGATGGAGAACAGGTCGGCATCCTTGGGCTTGAACGGCGCGGCCAGCGCGGCGGTCTTGCCGTGGCGGGCGCAGGCAATGATCTGCCACTGGTTGACCAGATCGGTGTAGCGGCGCAGCGGCGACGTGGCCCAAGAGTAGGCTTTGACACCAATGCCCGCATGCGGCAGCGCCTTGGTGCCCATGCGCACCTTCACGCCCGGCGCCATGCTGGCCTGGCTGCGGTAGATGCCGGGCACGCCCAGCTCGGCCATCCAGCTGCCCCAGGTGCTGTTGGCCACGATCATGGCCTCGGCCACGATCAGGTCCAGCGGCGCGCCGCGCTGGCGCACGCTGATCTGCACCTGCTCGTCGCCCGTGGGCTCTGCACCGTTGTTGCCCACCAGTCGGAAGTTGTAGTCCGGCCGGTTGAAGTTCTCCGGCTTGCCACGCACGACTTCACGGCGGGCCTTGAGCTCCTTGGCCAAGCGGTACAAAAATGATAGCTGCGGGCGCAGTTCAGACAAGCGCTGAGGGTCGTTTTGGTGCTCAAACGCTGGGTTGCTGAGCCATTCTTCGGTCACCACGCTGTCGAGCTGGTCGTGGCGCAGGTTGGCGGCCACGTGCACGCGCTCGAGCTTGGTCTCCGAGCCCTTGAACTCCAGCGTGGCCTCGTCGATGGTGACGTACAGCGACACGGCCGGGTTGGCGCGGCCCTCGTCCAGCGTGTAGGTCTGCACCACGTCGTCGGGCAGCATCGTGATCTTGTAGCCCGGCATGTACACCGTGGACAAGCGGGCACGGCCCAGCTGGTCGATGGCGCTGCCGGGTTGGATGGCCAGGCCGGGTGCGGCGATGTGGATGCCCAGCACCACGGTGCCCGTGCCCAGGCCTTGGACGGACAACGCATCGTCGATTTCGGTGGTCTGCGAGTCGTCGATGGAATACGCCTGCGCGGTGGACAGCGGCAGTTCGTCCGCAATGGCGGGCGCCGTGACAGCCGGAAAGCCCGTGCCCTTGGGGAAGTTCTCGAACAGAAAGCGCTTCCAGTGGAACTGGTAGGCCGAGTCGATGGCCCCGGCTTTTTGCAGCAGGTCCAGCGGCGCGGTGTGCGTGGCGCGGCTGGCCTCGACCACGGCCTTGTACTCGGGCGCGTTCTTGTCGGGCTTGAACAGGATCTTGTAAAGCTGGTCGCGGATGGGCTGGGGGCATTCGCCCCGGCCCAGTTGCGCGGCCCATTCGTCGATCTGCGCCAAGAGGGCCTTTTTCTTTTCGATGGCGGCCAGCGCCTGCTGCAGGATCTCGGCCGATGCCTTCTTGAACCGACCCTTGCCCGCGCGTCGGAAGTAGTGGGGCGCGTCGTACAGGCGGAACAGCGCACCGGCCTGCTGGGCCAGGGTGGCGTTGGCCGAAAAATAGTCGCGCGCGAGGTCGGCAAAGCCGAACTCGTCTTCGGGCGCGAATTCCCAGGCCAGGTCCAACTCAATGGTCTCGGCCACGGCCTGGGCCTGGGCGATCAGCTCGGCGGGGGCAGGCTTTTCGAACTTCAGAAGGATATTGGCGGCCTTGACCTTGACCCGTTTGCCGGAGTCGAGCTCGACCTGGGCGGATGTATCGGCTTCGGACAGGATACGACCGGCCATGAATTTGCCGGCTTCTTCAAACAATGCGTGCATGGTGTGGATTGTCCCATGGGCGCCATCGGGTACCCGGGCAGCGGCGCATATGATCCACGGCGCGCCATTTCTGCCCCACCCGCCATCCCATGCCCTTTGCTGCCATTGCCACGCCGCTGACACTGCTGGCTCTGGCGCTGCCTTTCCTGTTCTGTTTCACACAGGCGCCCATCAACAACTTCTGGCCCTTGCTGGCGTCGTGGAGCTGCGGCGCGGTGCTGGTGCTCCTGGCATTGGCTCGCTCCGGCGGTTCGCTGGCGCGGGATCTGGAGGCGGGGGATGCCCCGGCTCCGCGACCTCTGGTGTCGAGCCGGATGTTGGCGGCCGGCCTCTTGGTAGCCGCTCTGTTGACTGCGGTCATCGGGCTGCTGCAATACTTTCTGGGCGACCCCGGCCTGCCGGGGGTGCAGCCCTCTACCCTGGGGCAGGCCATTGGCAACCTGCGCCAGCGCAACCAGCAGGCAACGCTGCTGAGCCTGGGCGTTTGGGTGCTGCTTTGGACGCTGGCCCAGGTGCAGGCAAGTCTGGAACACTCGGGCATCGCCACGGCCCCGCAGGGTGTGAAGGCCTGGCCCGGCTGGTTGGCGGGTTTGCTGGTGGCCTGGGGTTTGGCGTTGTTGGCGATTTCGAGTGCTGCCACGGCATCACGCACTGGGGCTGCGCAGTGGCTTTTGCTGCTGGGGCTGATGTGGTGCTGGCGCGGGTCGTGGGGGCGTCTGGCGCTGGGGTTTGGACTGGTTGGTCTGTTTTTGTATGGCGCAGCGGCCTGGCTGCTGCCCCGTTTGCTGCTGGACTGGACAGGGTTTGCGTCCGACGGCCTTTTTGTGCGCATTCTGGACGAAGAGCCAGGTTGCACGAGCCGCAGTGTGCTGTGGGCCAATGTGCTGCACCTGATCGCACAAAAGCCCTGGGCGGGTTGGGGCTGGGGCGAGCTGGACTACGCGCACTACATCACTCAGTTTCCAGGTGAGCGGTTTTGCGCGCTGCTGGACAACGCCCACAACCTGCCCTTGCACCTGGCTGTGGAGCTGGGTGTGCCGGTGGCGCTGACCGTTTGTGGAGCGTTGGTCGTGTGGGTGCTGCGCGAAAAGCCCTGGCGCGAGACCGATCCAGCGCGGCAGCTGGCCTGGGGCATCTTGGTACTGGTGGGTCTGCACAGCCTGCTGGAGTTTCCGCTGTGGTACGGGCCGTTCCAGCTGGTCACGGTGCTGGCAATCGCGTTGTTGTGGCGCTGGCAGTTGCCCGGCTGGGCAACATCTCTCGGTGCGCGGCGGTTCGTGGCCGCCATCATTTTGGCTGCGCTGGCCCTGGGGTCCTACGTGGGGTGGGACTTTTACCGCGTCAGCCAGCTGTACAAGCCGCTCGCCGACCGGCCGCCGTCCCTGCGCAATGACACCGTGCGCAAAGTGGGCGACACACCGTTTTTCACGGACCAGGTCGATTTTGCGCTGCTGACCACGATAGAGCTTTCGCCCGGCAACGCCGGCCAGGTCTTTGCTGTGGCCAACAAGCTGCTGCACTTTTCACCGGAGCCCCGGGTGATCGAGCCGCTGATCGAGAGCGCAACGATGCTAGGGCTGGATGACGAGGCGGCGTTTCAACTCAAGCGATACCGTGCAGCTTACCCGGCGGACTATGCGCGCTGGCGCGAGCAGGGGCGGCGGCTTTCGTCACACCTCAAGCCTTGACCGGATGTGCGACGGACTGCTGCAGCGCGCTCAGGCCAGCCGCAGGAATTGGCTGAGCAGGGGCAGGTAGTCCCCATAGTTGCCCAGCGCGTGGTCGCCGCCCTCCAGCACCACCTGCTCGGCGTGCGGGTAGCGCCCCACCATCTCGCGCCAATCCAGCACTTCGTCGCCCTTGGCAATGATGGCGAGCTCCGGGGCTGCGGGCGAGCGATCCCGCACGTCCAGGGCCTGCAACTCGCCGATGTACTCGGGCAGAAAGTAAAACCGCTCGGAGGGGTTGTGCCAGGTAGTCTGCTCTCCAATGTAGCGGGCCAGGTCGCGCGCGGGGTCCACGGCGGGGTTGAGCATCACGCTCGGGCAACCCGCGTGCTGGGCCACCCAACTGGCGTAGAACCCGCCCAGCGACGAGCCAACCACGGCCATGGATTCGCGGGGCCAATCGGCAATGCCCCGCGCCACCAGCCCCATGGCGGCCCGGGGTGATGGCGGCAACTGGGGGCGCCAGAAGGTCACGGTGGGGTGGCGCGCTGCCACATGGGCAGCGGTCTGGCGGGCCTTGGCCGATGCGGGCGACGAGCGAAAACCGTGCAGGTACAGCAGGTGTGTGGTGGTCATGGGTCAGAAAGTGATCGGGGCAGGGGAATCACTGCGTTAGCCGGGCTCGCGCGGGCATAAGATGTGGGCTATAGATGCGCCACACTGTGCGGCGCCTTGTTTTGCACCTGCACCATGGCCGATTTTGCCCCGCTTTCCACTGCCAGACGATGGGCGCTCGGATCAGGCGACAAGCCTCCTGCTTCACTGGGGCGTTTTGAGCTGAAGAAACAACTGGGCCGGGGCGCCCAGGCCACCGTGTGGCTGGCGCTGGACCCGCGCCTGCAGCGCGAGGTGGCCATCAAGCTAATGCGTCCCATGCAGGATCAGGATCCGTCCGTGCTGGAGCAGTGGCTGCGCGAGGCGCGCCATGTAGGTCGCCTGGCCCACCCCTGCATCGTGCCGGTGTTCGAGGCCGATGTGCAGGGTTCGCAGCCGTACATCGTGTTCGAGTACGTACCGGGCCACACGCTGGCAGAGCACCTCGCCCAGCAAGGGCGCTGCACGCCGCACGACGCCGTGGCGCTTATGGTGGATGTGCTCGATGGCCTGCACGCCGCCCACCTGGCGGGCATCGTGCACCGTGACCTCAAGCCCTCCAACGTGATGATTGACGCCCAGCGCCACGCGAGGGTAATGGATTTCGGCATGGCGGCACCTGTGCAGTCCGCACCGGACGCCCAGCTTGCAAGCGGCACGCCCGCCTACATGGCCCCTGAGGCGGCCGCCGGTGCTGCGCCCACCCCCGCGATGGACGTGTATTCCGCCGCGCTGGTGCTCATCGAATTGCTGACCGGGCACCCGCTCATTCACCAGAAGGACACCTGGCAGGCGTTGTACCGCATTGCCAACGAAAACCTGGCGCTGCCCGCCGATATGGGGCCCGGCGTGGACGACGGTTTGCGTGCCATTTTGCAGCGCGCCATGGCGCGTGACCCGGCGCAGCGCTATGCCACGGCGGCTGATTTTCGGGATGCACTGCGCGCATGGGCGGCACCGGCCAGTGCACCATCGGCCGCCAGCAACGCCACACTCGACTTTCTGCTGCGGCGCATGCGCCACAAGAGCGACTTTCCGGCCTTGTCGGATTCTGTGGCGCGCATCCAGCGTGTGGCCAATTCGGAAGACGACAGCATCAGTGACCTGACCCACGAGATCCTGAAGGACGTGGCGCTCACTAACAAGCTGCTGCGTCTGGTCAATAGCGTGCATTACGCCCACGCCAGCCGGGGCACCATCAGCACCGTGTCGCGCGCGGTGAGCCTGGTGGGCTTCAATGCAGTGCGGAACATGGCGCTGAGCCTGGTGTTGCTGGACCACATGCAGGACAAGGCCCACGCCAGCCAGATGCGCGAGGAATTTTTGCGCGCCATGATGGCGGGCTCGGTCGCGGCCGAGCTGTGCAGCACCAGCCAGGCGGCAGAAGAGGCCTTCATCGGCGCGATGTTCCAGAACCTGGGGCGCATGCTGTGCGAGTTCTACTTTCCCGAAGAGGCCCGGCAGGTGCGCAGCCTGGTGGCCTCGGGGCGCATGGAGGGCGGCGAAGAGGCTGCCTCTGTACAGGTGCTGGGACTGGGGTTTGAGGACCTGGGCGTGGGGGTGGCGCGTGTCTGGAGCCTGCCCGACACCCTGCAGCGCTGCATGCGCAAGCCGCTGGGCTCGCCCATGCAGCGCGCGCCGGAGCAGGGGGTGGAACGCTTGCGCTGGGCCGCCATGGCCGCTAACGAGGTGGCCAGCACCCTGCTGTTCTGCGAACCCGCCCAGCTGGAGGGGCAGCTGGGCCAGGTGGGCACACGCTACGCACGCACTCTGGCTTTGTCAGCCGAAGCCATTGCCGAAGCCACACTGCGCGCGCGCCATAAGCTGGTGGCGTTGGCCGACGCCCTCGACCTGCGCGTGGCGCCTGACACGCCAGCCGCCCGGCTGCTCAAGCTGCCACCGGCCGCAGGCGCGCAGTCCGCGCCTGACGATGCCCTGGGTGCGCATGAGTTGCGGATCAGTGAGACCAAGCCCCTGCCCGCTGTGCTTGCATCCCAGGCCGGTGGTGCGGTGTCTGTGGCCCAGGTCAACGAGGTGCTGGCTGCGGGCATTCAGGACATCACCAATGCCATGGTCGAGAGCTTTCAGCTCAATGACGTGCTGCGCATGATTCTGGAAACCATGTTCCGCGCGCTGGGGTTTCGGCGCATGGTGTTTTGCCTGCGTGACGCCAAAGCGGAGGCGCTGACCGGTCGTTTTGGCCTGGGCGAGGGCAGCGAGTCTGCGGTGCGCGCCATGAAAATACCGCTCAAAACCCAGGGCGACCTGTTTGCTGCGGTATGCCTGCGTGGCGCCGACACGCTGATCAACGACGCCAACGAGCCTCGCATGCAGGCGCGTTTGCCTGATTGGTACCGCAAGGGGCTCAATGCACCATCTTTCCTGCTGTTGCCTTTGCAGATCAAGGGGCAACCCTTTGCGCTGATCTATGCCGACCAGGCCACTGCGGGGGGCATTGTGGTGGACGACAAGGCGCTGGGGCTGCTGCGAACACTGCGCAACCAGGCTGTGATGGCCTTCCGGCAGGCGGGGTGAGCACCCGGCATCCACCCGATAATCGGGGAATGGCCGTCGTTTTTGAAAAGCCCACGCTCACCCAGCGTCTGGCGCCCCTGTTTCGGGGTTTTGATCTTCCTCTCCTGTTGCTGGTGCTGATGCTGGCCAGCGCGGGGTTGCTGGCCATGTATTCGTCGGGTTATGACCACGGCACGCGGTTTGTGGACCACGGGCGCAACATGCTGATTGCGGGCGCCATCCTGTTCATGGTGGCCCAGGTTCCGCCCCAGAAGATCATGGCCTGCGCCGTGCCGCTGTACCTGACCGGGGTGGCACTGCTGGTGGCTGTGGCGCTGTTTGGCATCACCAAAAAAGGGGCTACGCGCTGGATCAATGTGGGTATCGTCATCCAGCCCAGCGAAATCCTCAAGATCGCCATGCCGCTGATGCTGGCCTGGTGGTTCCAGAAGCGCGAAGGCGCGCTGCGCCCGCTGGACTTTGCGGCGGCGGGCCTGCTGCTGGTTGTCCCGGTCGGCCTGGTCATGAAGCAGCCCGACCTGGGTACCTCGCTGCTGGTGCTGGCGGCGGGGCTCTCCGTGATCTTCTTTGCGGGCCTGTCCTGGAGGCTGATCCTGCCGCCGGTGCTGATCGGCGGTCTGGGCATTGCCACCCTGGTGCTGCTGGGCGACCAGCTGTGCGCGGATGGCGTGCGCTGGGTGGTGCTGCATGACTATCAGCAGCAGCGTATCTGCACCTTGCTGGACCCCACCCGAGACCCGCTCGGCAAGGGTTTTCACATCATCCAGGGCATGATCGCCATTGGCTCGGGTGGCCTGTGGGGCAAGGGCTTCATGGCGGGCACGCAGACCCATCTGGAGTTCATTCCTGAACGCACCACCGACTTCATCTTTGCCGCCTATTCCGAAGAGTTTGGCCTGGCTGGCAACCTGTTCTTGCTGGTGTGTTTTCTGCTGCTGGTCTGGCGGGGGCTGGCCATTGCGGCAGGTGCAAACACCTTGTTTGGCCGCCTCATGGGGGGGGCGGTGTCGATGATTTTCTTCACCTATGCCTTTGTGAACATGGGCATGGTGAGCGGCATTCTTCCGGTGGTGGGCGTCCCCTTGCCTTTCATCAGCTACGGCGGCACCGCCATGGTCACTCTGGGGTTGGCGCTGGGCATCCTGATGTCGGTGGCTCGATCCCAGAAGCAGGAAACCAAAGACCCTCTCCCTGCTGCGCTGTAGGGCCTTGTGGGCGTGGTTGCCTGCAGCACGCCCTCGGGGTACAAACCGGCTGGCCAACCGTGTTTTGGCCGCTCAGCATCCGGAGGGTTTTCCCATGGCGGCGAAGTTCGAGCTCAAGAAGTCGAAAAACGACAAATTTGTCTTCAACCTGCTGGCCGCCAACGGTCAGGTCATCCTGACCAGCGAGATGTACGAGTCTCGCGCCAGCGCGCTGGGTGGTATCGAGGCGGTGCGCAAGAATGCCCCGAACGACGGCCGTTTTGGCCGGCTCAGCGCCAAGAACGGCGCGCCGTATTTCACCCTCAAGGCAGGCAATGGACAGGTGATTGGCCAAAGCCAGATGTACTCCGGCGCCAAGGCCCGGGATGCGGGCATCGAGTCGGTGCAGGCCCACGCGGCACAGGCAGGGCTGGATGACCAGACGGCTGCCTGAAGCTGCGAAGCGGACTTGAGGCGCAGGAGGCGCATAGGGGCATGTGGGGCCATCCCGGGCAAGGGCTGGTCACGCGCCTAAAATGCCTTGATGACTTCCCGCTCTACCACTGCCGCGCCCCAGCGTGCGGCCACCAGCCAGCGCATTGATGTTGCCCGTGAACTGCTGCTGACCCCCTTCGGCCTGGATGAAAGCCATTTGGCCCGGGCCCTGGCCGAGATCCGTACCCACCAGGTGGACGATGCGGACCTGTACTTCCAGTACACCCGCAGCGAAGGCTGGAGCCTGGAAGAAGGTATCGTCAAAACGGGTTCTTTCAGCATTGACCAGGGTGTGGGTGTGCGCGCTGTGAGCGGCGAGAAAACGGCCTTTGCCTACTCTGACGACATCTCGGAGTCCTCGCTGCTGGATGCTGCACGTACTGTGCGGTCTATTTCGTCCGCTGCACAGGCGGGTAAAGCACGGGTAGCTCCCAAAAAAGTAGCGGCAGGCCGCAGTCTGTACCCAGGCGTGGATCCGATTGCTTCGCTGGACAGCACCGCGAAGGTGGCGTTGCTGGAGCGCCTGGAGCAGCGCGCCCGCGCCAAGGACCCGCGCGTGGCGCAGGTCATGGCAGGGCTTGCCAGCGAATACGACGTGGTGCTCGTGGCGCGTGCCGATGGCACCCTGGCGGCCGATGTGCGGCCGCTGGTACGCCTGTCGGTCACGGTGATCGCCGAGCAGAACGGCCGCCGCGAGATGGGCTCGGCCGGTGGTGGTGGCCGTTTTGGCCTGGCCTATTTCGACGATGAGCAGATGGGCAAGTATGTCGATGAGGCGGTGAATGCGGCACTGGTGAACCTGGAGTCGCGCCCAGCCCCTGCTGGCGAGATGACCGTGGTGCTGGGCTCGGGCTGGCCCGGCATCCTGCTGCACGAGGCGATTGGCCACGGGCTGGAAGGTGACTTCAACCGCAAGGGTTCGAGCGCATTCAGCGGACGCATCGGCCAGCGCGTGGCGGCCAAGGGGGTCACGGTGCTGGACGACGGCACCATTGCCGACCGCCGCGGATCGCTCAACGTGGACGATGAAGGCCACGCCAGCCAGCGCAACGTGCTGATCGAGGACGGCATCCTCAAGGGCTACATCCAGGACTCGCTGAACGCGCGCCTGATGGGCGTCGCGCCCACCGGCAACGGCCGTCGCGAGAGCTACGCCCATATCCCCATGCCGCGCATGACCAACACCTACATGCTGGGTGGCGACAAGGACCCGCAGGAGATCATCGCCAGCATCAAGAAGGGCCTGTACGCCAGCAACTTTGGTGGCGGGCAGGTGGACATCACTTCGGGCAAGTTTGTGTTCTCGGCCAGCGAAGCCTACTGGGTGGAAAACGGCAAGATCCAATATCCCGTGAAGGGCGCCACCATCATTGGCAGCGGCCCCGAGTCGCTCAAGAAGGTGACCATGATCGGCAACGACATGCGCCTTGATAGCGGCGTGGGCACCTGTGGCAAGGAAGGCCAGAGCGTGCCAGTGGGTGTGGGGCAACCTACGCTGCGCATTGAAGGCCTGACGGTGGGCGGTACGGCCTGAGGGTTGCGTTATCAGCCCTGTTGGCTGAGCTGGCGTGGGTGCGTGACTTCGCGTTTTCACCCGCTTTTCAGGGCTTGTACTGCGCGTTGGCCGGCGCACAATGGGTGACACCATGCCTGCCACGCGCCCCAGTCAATTGCTGACGCTCCAGTCGTTTGGAGACATCAGCCGCTTTTTGCGCGAGGGCGTTGCCGATGAGGACTCGCGCCAGCTGCGCGACAGCCTTGGTGCGTTGTCCTCGCAGATCGACGAGGCAGTTCGCATCCGCCGCACCAGCACGGACACCACCGAGATCACGCGCCGCGTGGTGACCTTGTCGCACAGTGCGCGCGAACACCAGCTGTTTTTGACTGGCCTGGGTTCAGCGTGGCATGCGCTGTACGAGTTTGGCGCCTACCAGCGTGCGCTGCGGGAGCTGCGCAACGCCATTGCAGACTGGCAATTGATGCTGGAGCGGCGCAGCACCAAGGAGAGCGCCAGCTTTGATCAGTTTGAGCTTCTGGCTTGGCGCACGTTGGGCGAGGCGTTGCTGCTCATCGACATGTACGAGCACCAGAGCGACCCGGCGAGCGACCTGCAGGATGTGCAGCCGCTACGCAAGCCCTCGGCATTGCAACGCGTGCGTGCCTGGTTTCGGGGTGGACGCCGATGAATCGTCCCGGTCCGATGCGTGCTGGGCGGATGCGTGTCGTGCATTTGCAACAACCCTGGGGGCTGAACCTCCGCACTCCTGTGCTACATTGATTGCCATGCAAGTTCGCAGCGCGTTTTACTTTTGGTTTTTTATCTCGGTCCCCGGCGGATGAGAGGAAAACGCGCAAGCACACACAACCTCCCCATACCAACCGCCGACGCTGCAAAGCCCGGCGGTTTTTGTTTTTCAGCCCTCCCGTTTTTCCATCCACTCCAACCGACTCCACGAGGAAGCAACCATGACGGCCACTACCAATCCCACCAGCGATGCCTGGTACCGCAGCGTCGAAAAAACCAGCCAGACCGACGACGAACGTATCAAGGACATCACCGTGTTGCCTCCTCCCGAGCATCTGATCCGCTTCTTCCCGATCGGCGGCACGCCGGTCGAGACGCTGATCACCCAGACCCGCAAGAACATCCACAACATCATGACTGGCAAGGATGATCGCTTGCTGGTGGTGATTGGCCCTTGTTCTATCCACGACCCCGCCGCCGCTGTCGAGTACGCCCGTCGCCTGATGGCCGTGCGCACCCAGTACGCCGACACGCTGGAAATCGTGATGCGTGTGTACTTCGAAAAGCCACGTACCACCGTGGGCTGGAAGGGGCTCATCAATGACCCCTACTTGGACGAGAGCTACCGCATCGACGAAGGCCTGCGCATTGCACGCCAACTGCTCATCGAGATCAATCGCCTGGGCATGCCCGCCGGCAGCGAGTTCCTCGACGTGATCTCGCCCCAGTACATCGGCGACCTCATCAGCTGGGGCGCGATTGGTGCCCGCACCACCGAAAGCCAGGTACATCGCGAGCTGGCCTCTGGCATCTCGGCGCCCATTGGCTTCAAGAACGGCACGGACGGCAACATCCGCATTGCCACCGACGCCATCCAGTCGGCCAGCCGGGGCCACCATTTCCTGTCGGTGCACAAGAATGGCCAGGTCGCCATCGTCAACACCAAGGGCAACAAAGACTGCCACGTGATCCTGCGCGGCGGCAAGATGCCCAACTACGACGCCGCCAGCGTGGCCGCTGCCTGCAAGGACCTCGAAGCCGCCAAGTTGCCCGCCACACTGATGGTGGACTGCAGCCACGCCAACAGCAGCAAGCAGCACGAAAAGCAGCTCGATGTGGCCCGCGATGTCGCTGTGCAGGTGGCTGGCGGTTCGCGCAGCGTGTTCGGCCTGATGATCGAAAGCCACCTGACGGCAGGTGCGCAAAAGTTCACGCCCGGCAAGGACGACCCCTTGGCACTCGAATATGGCAAGAGCATCACCGACGCCTGCCTGGGCTGGGACGCCTCGCTCCAAGCGCTGGCCGAGCTGTCGGACGCCGTGAAGGCGCGTCGTGCCCGCTGAGCGCTGGGTCGATCGGAGGGTCTAAACTTGTAACCTGCGCCTCTCGCTGCACATCATGTGCAGCTGCAAGCCTGAGTTACCGCAAAAAACGCAGAAAGGCGATTCATCATGCACAGCGAAGTGTCGGTCAAACTGGCCGCAGACCAAGAATACCGTTTTACCCTGGAGGGCGCCGAGCCCATGGCCCACGAGGCCGGGCGGCGCTGGCTCGACGACCAGTTCATCGCGCTGGACTGCGAGCCTCTGCGTGCCAGTGGCAAGGTGCTGCTGGCCGACAAGGTGCTGACGGTGGCCCGTGCTGCCGGTACTGCGCTGATGCAGGATCCGGTATGGTCCCGCGACTTTGCGCGCGCCACCAGTGCCGCCCTTGCCAAGCCCATCGTGCGGGTGGATGTGCCGGGCATGGCGGTCACGTTCTGACCGCCATTCAATAGAAATCGACTGCTGGTGCTAGTGAAATATGCGCTGACAGCTATTATTTTTGCAGTGCTTGCAGCAGCTTGGCATGGATGCCGCCAAAGCCGCCATTGCTCATGCACACTACATGGTCGCCCGGGCGCGCGGCCTGGGTGACCTGGGCCACCAGCGTATCGATGTCCGGGGCTGTCTGGGCCCTCTGGCCGGGGCCGACGCCCAGCGGTGCCAGCGCCTGCGCAGCATCCCAGTCCAGCCCCGCCGTGTGGCAAAAAGCCAGGTCGGCGGGCTCCAGCGCCCAGGGCAGCTGGCTTTTCATCGCGCCCAGCTTCATGGTGTTGCTGCGGGGTTCGAAAACCGCCAGGATGCGTGCTGAGGCGCCCAGGCTGCGCCGCAGGCCGTCCAGGGTGGTGCGCAATGCGGTGGGGTGGTGGGCAAAGTCGTCGTACACGGCCACGCCGCCCACCATGCCACGCAGCTCCATGCGCCGCTTGACGTTCTGAAAACTGCCCAAGGCTGCGGCGGCCTGCCCGGGCGCAACGCCCACGTGGTGGGCCGCTGCCATGGCGGCCAGCGCATTGAGCTGGTTGTGCACGCCGGTCAGCGTCCATTCCACGCGCGCCACGGTTTGCCCCTGGTGCACCACATCAAAGGCCTGCGGGTCGCCCACGGCGTGAAAGTCGCTGACTGCGGCGCCAAAGCTGGTCACTTCGCTCCAGCAGCCGGTGTGCAGCACGCGTACCAGGCTGTCTTCCAGGCCATTGACCACTACGCGCCCCGACGGCGGCACAGTGCGCACCAGATGGTGGAACTGACGCTCAATGGCGGCGAGGTCGTCAAAGATGTCCGCGTGGTCGAACTCCAGGTTGTTCAGCACCGCGGTGCGCGGCCGGTAGTGCACGAATTTGCTGCGTTTGTCGAAAAAGGCGGTGTCGTATTCGTCGGCCTCGATCACAAACAGTGGCGCTGCTCCCTGGGGCGCGGTGGTGGGGGCTGGGCGCCTCGGTGTCCCCAGGCGTGCGGACACACCAAAGTTCAATGGCACCCCGCCGATCAGAAAGCCGGGTTGTTGTCCCGCGGACTCGAGAATCCACGCCAGCATCGACGTGGTCGTGGTCTTGCCATGGGTGCCCGCCACTGCCAGCACATGGCGACCCTGCAGTACATGCTCGGCCAGCCATTGGGGGCCGCTGGTGTAGGGCAGTCCCGCGTCCAGAATGGCTTCCATGAGCGGAAACTTGGGGGAGCCGTCGGCTAGCCGTACCCGGCTGACAACATTGCCCACCACGAACATGTCGGGCTGGAGCGCGAGCTGGTCGGCCCCAAAGCCCTCGATCAGGTCGATGCCCAATGCGCGGAGCTGGTCGCTCATGGGCGGATAGACCCCAGCGTCGCAGCCCGTCACCTTGTGGCCCGCCTCGCGCGCCAAGGCTGCCAGGCCTCCCATGAACGTGCCGCAGATGCCCAGTATGTGTATATGCATGGGCGCAGATTCTAAAGCCGGGGTCCCGTGTACCGTTCAAGGCTAAAGTGGCAGCTGGCGCCGGTTCCATCTGCCTGAGATGCTCTCAAAACAATAGTCTTTCAGGTCAACGGGTGTTGGGGTCGCTGGGGGGGCTGGGGTTATCACCCGCAGTGTCACGGCTTCACGCCACAATGCGGGTTCATTTGTTGCCCCTGTCTGCCATGCACACACCTTTGAGCGAAGAAATCGCCCACACCACGGCCCGCCTGGTAGTGGAAGAGGGCCTGGAATGGGGCCCTGCCAAGCGCCGTGCGCTGCGGCAGATGGGTCTGCCAGCCCGTACCCCGCTGCCGGACAACGATCTGGTGGAAGAGGCTGTGCGCGAGTACATCCAGCTCTTTTGTGCCGACACTCAGCCGCGCGAGCTGCAGGCTTTGCGCCAACTGGCCCTGGTGTGGATGGAGCGCATGGCGGCTTTCCGGCCGTATCTGGCGGGTGCGGTCTGGCACGGCACGGCCACACGCCTGTCGGACATTTACCTGCAGTTGTTCTGCGATGACCCCAAATCGGCAGAGATTGCGCTGATCGATCATCATGTTGACTACGAACCCCGCACGGTTACAGGATTTCATGGCGAATCGGTAGAGGCCCTGAGCCTGGGCAGCAAATCGCCCGAACTCAATGAAATGATTGGTGTGCACCTGCTGATCTACGATCTTGACGATCTGCGGGGCGCTCTCAAACCTGATACCAAAGGCCGCACTCCGCGCGGTGACATAACGGCAGTGCGCCGCTTGATCCAGGAAACCACGACCCCATGACCCAGCCTGCTGAATCTCCCGAACCTGTGACTCCTGGCGCCGTCCCGCCCACTGCTGCGCGCAGGCGGTTTTTGTATGCCGGGGTGGCAGGCGCTGCCGCTTTGGGGGGCGCGGGTTTGGCATGGTGGAAGTTCCAGCCCCATGCCGTGGAGCCGGGGGCTGAGCAGGCGCTCTGGGGTCTGGAATTTGACACCCCCACCGGGGGTACCTTGGCCATGAAGTCATTGGCGGGCAAGCCTTTGCTGCTCAACTTTTGGGCCACTTGGTGCCCGCCTTGTGTGGAGGAGTTGCCCATGCTCAACGCCTTCTATCGCGAACAATCCGCCAAAGGTTGGCAAGTGCTGGGTTTGGCCATTGACCAACCTTCGGCGGTGCGCAAGTTTCTGACGCGCATTCCACTGGACTTCCCGGTAGGACTGGCCGGTTTGGGCGGCACGGACCTGGGGCGATCGCTGGGCAACCTGACCGGAGGCCTGCCGTTCACCGTGGTCCTTGGTGGGGAGGGGAAGGTGCTACATCGTAAAATGGGGCAGGTGACCGCCCAGGACTTGCAGCTTTGGGCGGGTTTGGGCTGAGGGTTCGTGCCGATTAAGCAGTCGCCTTCTGGGGGCTTTGGAGCGCGCCCTTCTCTCCGTGAGGTGGCACTTTTCTATGTTGAAGTTCATGAAAAATGCGCGTGGAAGACTGCGATAGGGTGAAATTGGAGTAAATTCGCGCCCTATTCAGTTTTATAGCCGTTGGAGCTTCCATGGATCTGCGAAAACTCAAAACCCTCATCGATCTCGTGTCCGAGTCGAACGTGTCCGAACTCGAAATCACCGAGGCCGAGGGCAAAGTCCGCATCGTCAAGAGCGGTGGTGCTGTGGTTCAGCAGTATGTGCCCGCCCCGGTTGCAGCCCCTGCCGCTGCGCCTGCTGCCGCGCCCGTGGCGGAATTGCCCGCCCCCCCCGCAGCCGCAGCACCTACCGGCCACATCGTCAAGTCGCCCATGGTGGGCACCTTCTACCGCTCGTCCAGCCCTGGCGCCAAGGCTTTTGTCGAGGTGGGCAGCCAGGTCAAGGAAGGCGAGACCATCTGCATCATCGAGGCCATGAAGATCCTCAACGAGATCGAAGCCGACAAGTCGGGCACCGTCACCCGCATCCTGGGCGAGAACGGCCAAGCCGTGGAATACGGACAGCCGCTGTTCGTCATCGAATAAGGCGCTCATGTTCAAGAAGATTCTTGTTGCGAATCGCGGAGAGATCGCTCTCCGTATCCAGCGCGCCTGTCATGAGCTGGGCGTAAAGGCCGTCATGGTCTATTCCGAGGCTGACCGCGACGCCAAGTATGTCAAGCTGGCCGAAGAGGCCGTTTGCATCGGCCCCGCGCCCTCGCCGCTGTCCTACCTCAACATGCCGGCCATCATCTCGGCCGCCGAAGTCACCGACGCCGAAGCCATTCACCCCGGCTATGGTTTTCTGTCGGAGAACGCCGACTTTGCCGAGCGCGTGGAAAAGAGTGGCTTCCAGTTCATCGGCCCCACGCCCGAGTCGATCCGCATCATGGGCGACAAGGTCTCGGCTAAGCAAGCCATGATCCGTGCGGGAGTGCCCTGCGTGCCTGGCTCTGAGGGCGAGTTGCCCGACGATCCAGTGCAGATCCGCCGCATCGCCAAGGCCGTGGGCTACCCCGTGATCATCAAGGCCGCAGGTGGTGGCGGTGGCCGTGGCATGCGCGTGGTGCACACAGAGGCTGCGCTGGTCAACGCCGTGCAGATGACCAAGGCAGAGGCGGGTGCCGCGTTTGGCAATCCTGCGGTGTACATGGAGAAGTTCCTCCAGAACCCACGCCACATCGAGATCCAGATCCTGGCCGATAAGCACCGCAATGCGGTGTATTTGGGCGAGCGCGATTGCTCCATGCAGCGCCGCCACCAGAAGGTGATTGAAGAGGCGCCGGCCCCTGGCATCCCTCGCAAGCTGATCGAGAAGATTGGTGAGCGTTGCGTGGCGGCCTGCAAGAAGATCGGCTACCGTGGAGCGGGCACGTTCGAGTTCCTCTACGAGAACGGCGAGTTCTACTTCATCGAGATGAACACCCGCGTGCAGGTGGAGCACCCCGTGACCGAGTGGATCACTGGCGTGGACATCGTGAAGACGCAGATCATGGTCGCGGCAGGAGAGAAGCTGCCATTCACCCAGCGCCAGATCGAGATCCGGGGCCATGCCATCGAGTGCCGGATCAACGCCGAAGACCCCTACAAGTTCATCCCGTCGCCTGGGCGCATCACCACATGGCATCCACCAGGCGGCCCTGGCGTGCGCGTGGACTCGCATGCGTACACCAACTACTTCGTGCCGCCCAACTACGACTCGATGATCGGCAAGATCATCGTGCACGGCGACACGCGCGAACAGGCCCTGGCCCGCATGCGCACGGCACTGTCCGAAACGGTGATCGAAGGCATCAACACCAACGTGCCCCTGCACCGCGAGCTGATGGTGGACGCCAAGTTCATGGCCGGCGGCACCAACATCCATTATCTGGAAGAGTGGCTGTCGCAGCACAAACGCTGAGCTGGCACACCGCAGGTCATTCACATGCTGGCTCCTGGCAACGGGTGCCAGCATTTCACTTTTTCTGAGAGACGCCTATGTTTGAGCTGAGTCTGATGTGTCCCGAGGACGGGATAGAGGCGGTCAGCGATGCGCTGGACGCGCTGGATGCGCTCTCCGTGTCGGTGGAAGACGCCGACGCCCAGACCGACGCTGAACAGGCGCTGTTTGGCGAGCCTGGCATGCCCCCGCCCAAGGATGGCTGGCAACGCAGCCGCGTGGTCGCTTTGTTTCCGTCCGAGGTGGCGGCCCGCGAAGCACAGCAGTTGCTGGTCGTTCAGGATTTTTTTGTTGGCTGCCAGGTGCTGGGGATTGCCCACGTGCCCGAGCAGGACTGGGTGCGGCTCACGCAATCGCAATTTGCGCCCGTGGACATCACACCGGATTTTTGGATCGTTCCTACCTGGCACGAGCTCCCGGCCGAGGCAAAGCGCAGCATCCGGCTGGATCCGGGCCTGGCGTTTGGCACCGGCACCCACCCCACGACGCGCATGTGTCTGCGCTGGATTGCGCGCCATGGCGCTACGCAACCTGAGCAGGGCAATCTGCTGGGGCGGGTGCTGGATTACGGATGTGGGTCTGGCATCCTCGCCATCGGTGCCGCCAAGTTCGGTGCCACGGACATTGATGCGGTGGATATCGACCCGGCGGCAGTGGAGTCCACGTTGCAAAATGCCCAGGCGAACCAAGTCACGCTGAGAGCGGGCCTGCCTGACAAGGCGCAAGGCGAGTACCAGACCGTGCTGGCCAATATCCTGGCGACTCCATTGCGTGTGTTGGCCCCGTTGTTGTGCAGCTATGTGGCCGCAGGCGGAAACCTGGTGTTGGCAGGCATCCTGGAGCGCCAGGCGGATGAGCTCAAGGAGGCTTACGCCCCCTGGCTTCCGTTGGAAGTAGCGGATGCGGAAGACGGTTGGATCCTGATGACCGCGCATCGCTGAGCGTGCTCGAGCGCAGCCCTGGCGGCCGTGGCATGGCCTCTACAATCTATTGCTGATGAGCCAGATCACTCGCTGCCCGTCCTGCGCCACCACCTTCAAGGTCGTGGCGGACCAATTGCGCATCTCGGAAGGATGGGTGCGCTGCGGCCAATGCAAGGAGGTATTCGATGCCTCGGCCCATTTGCTGCCTGTGGCGCCGGCGGCGTTGCTGCCCGATGTATCGCTCACGGACCTGCGTGCGCCCACCGCACCGGCAGCGCGCAAGCCGGACGCACTGGGGGCCTGGGGTGGAGGCAAGTCGTCCCCCGTCGCTCCGCCTGCCCCACAGGATGTTGTCAAGGCAGACGCTCCCACCATCCGCAGTGCTTCAGATGTCGCCACCGAGGTCGCTGCCACCCTCGCCGGTGACGCGCATCCGTACGGCATGGTCAGTGATGCACCTGCTGCTCCGGTCCTCGATATCCCCAGTCCTGCGGTACCTGCTTTTCTTACCGCCGCAGCCTGCACTGAAACATCTTCGGATGTCTTGGGCGAGGAGGTTGCCGCACCCTTTGCATGGAGAGCCCACAGTGCGCCACGGACTGCGCCTGCGGTGGATGCTGGGGCATCGCCATCCGTTACGGCGCCCTCGGATGCGCCAGAGTCGGTAGTGATATCGGACACAGCGCCCCGCACGGGTGCTCCATCTCCAGCCGTTCATGTGACCGGGCAAGGGCATTCCGCTGTCACGACGCAATCAGGAGCTGCGGCGCAGGATGTCGCCAAGGGATCTGGCGGTTTCGTTGGTGGAGCTGTGCCAATGGTTCCCGCCCCCCTCAGCCCGGCAGGCTATGAACTGCCTTTTGCAGAACTTCGCGATTCCGAGGCAGAGCTGAATGCATCCATGGATGTAGATGCCACAGGGGGCGCGAGCCACTCCGCAGAGCTTGCGCAGCCCCCGGTAGCGTCTGTTGCTTTCGCTCCGTCATCCGATGCCAGTGCCGGTGCCGGACTCTCAGGCGATGCACAGAAACCTGCTCCTGTACCTGTTGCTGGGCCCACCACTCCAGCCGCCACGTTGCCCTCTGTGGACTTTGTGTCCAAGGCGGTTGTGCCGGAGGCTCCGGCTATGGAGTTGGTGAAGGACGATTCGTATGCCGCCATCCTGCAGGCACGCCCTGGACACGTTGTCGATGACGACGATGAGACCGACGCCCAGGAGTCAGACCCCGAGGTCAGTTTTGTGGTGGCAGCCCGCCGCAAGGCGTTCTGGCGCAAGCCGGTGGTGCGGATGGTCTTGGGGCTGGTGTTCGTTGTCTCGCTGTTAGGGCTGGCTTTGCAGATTGCGGTGCAGGAGCGCGACCGCATTGCAGCCCTGGACGTGCGCACCCGGCCCTGGCTGGCGAAACTGTGCGAGCCTTTGCACTGCGAACTTGCACCGGTACGCCAGATTGCCGATGTGGTCATCGACAGTTCTTCCTTCAACAAAGCCCGGGGTGACAGTTACCAGCTGGCGCTGACGATGAAGAGCACCGCCACCATCCCGCTGGCCATGCCTGCGGTGGAGCTGACCCTGACCGATGCGCAGGACCAGCCTGTGTTGCGGCGGGTTCTGTTGCCTACTGACATGGCGGCTCCGGTGGAGCTGCCAGCCAAAGGCGAGTGGGGCACCTCTGTGTCGGTGCTTGTGACCACGGGCGGTGCGCGCGTAGCGGGCTACCGGTTGCTTGCGTTCTATCCCTGATTTTCCTCCCAACAACTTACCGAGCTTCACTATCTATGGCCGCCCTCATTTGTGGTTCCCTGGCGTTCGACACCATCATGACTTTCGAGGGGCGTTTTGCAGAGCAGATCCTGCCGGACCAGCTCCACATCCTGAATGTGTCCTTCCTTGTCCCGTCGTTGCGCCGCGACTTTGGGGGGTGTGCCGGAAACATTGCTTACAGCCTCAAGCTGCTGGGTGGGGAGCCGTTGCCCATGGCCATGTTGGGCAGTGACGGTGCTGACTATCTGCAGCGACTGCAGTCGCTAGGTATCAGCGCCCGACACGTCGGGCAGGTGCAGGACACCTACACCGCGCAGGCCATGATCATGACGGACCGTGACAACAACCAGATCACGGCCTTTCACCCTGGCGCAATGATGCAGGCCCATGCCAACCGTGTGAGTCCGGACGGCCGTGTCAGCGTGGGGATGATTGCGCCTGACGGGCGTGATGCAATGCTGGAGCATGCGGCCCAGTTCGTTGCGGCGGGCATCCCGTTTGTGTTTGACCCTGGCCAGGGTTTGCCCATGTTCAACGGGCAGGAGCTGGCGCAGTTCATCGACCAGGCCACCTGGGTTACCGTCAATGACTATGAGGGAAAAATGCTCTGTGACCGAACAGGTTGGTCGTTGGCTGATATCTCTCGCAAGGTGCAGGGCCTGGTGGTGACGCTGGGCGCCGAAGGCTGTGAGGTCTGGGTGGATGGCGAGAAAACCCATGTGCCACCCGTTAAACCTGTAGCAGTGGTAGACCCCACGGGTTGCGGCGATGCCTGGCGCGGCGCGCTGCTGTTTGGTCTGGAAAAAGGCTGGCCCCTCGTGCGTTGTGCCGAGCTGGGCAACCGGGTTGGTGCGCTCAAGATTGCGCAGCGGGGCCCGCAGAACTACACACTCGATTTTGACCCACTGGGATAGGTCCGTCAGGATGTGTGACGCAGCGTGGCGCTGCGCTGCACGGTGTGATCGCTGTGAGCCTTTTTGGGGTGCACACACTGGGGGTATAGGCGAAAAAAAACCCGGTGCGCGAGCACCGGGTTGAGCGCGTGGCGCGCCAGGATCAGGGCTTGTTGCCCGTAGGGAAAGGCCAGGCTGCCTGAGGGTTCAGCGTGGTTTGTGCTGCAGGGGCAGCGGCCGCAGGGGCAGGCGCCTTGGGGGCCTTCTTGGCCGGGGCAGCTTTCTTTGCGGGGGCTGCCTTGGCAGGTGCTGCGGCCTTCTTGGCTACTGCGGCCTTCTTGGCGGGAGCGGCTTTCTTTGCCGGTGCTGCTGCCTTCTTGGCGGGTGCAGCCTTCTTCGCAGCTACGGCCTTCTTGGCAGGAGCGGCTTTCTTTGCCGGTGCTGCTGCCTTCTTGGCAGGTGCAGCCTTCTTCGCAGCTACGGCCTTCTTGGCGGGAGCGGCTTTCTTTGCCGGTGCTGCTGCCTTTTTGGCAGGTGCAGCCTTCTTTGCAGCTACGGCCTTCTTGGCGGGAGCGGCTTTCTTTGCCGGTGCTGCTGCCTTCTTGGCAGGTGCAGCCTTCTTAGCAGCTACGGCCTTCTTAGCAGGAGCGGCTTTCTTTGCCGGTGCTGCTGCCTTCTTGGCAGGTGCAGCCTTCTTCGCGGCTACGGGTTTGGCCGTTGCAGCCTTCTTCGCGGGAGCAGCCTTTTTAGCGGCCGGTTTTTTCGCAGTTGCCATCATGTTCTCCTTGGGTCAATTTGCAAAGAGCACTTCCTGTCTGCAGTGGACAGAAAGCGATCCATGGAGATGGATGAAAACTCCATCTCCATGAACACGGGAACGCCCCGCAGGGCAGCGCTCTGCCGCGCTGTCGGTGCTGGGCGTGGTGTAAAAATCCATGGTGGTGTGGCCTGCAAAAAAGGCGCTAGTCCCAGGACAGCGCACCACCGGACTGGTATTCAATAACCCGGGTCTCGAAGAAATTGCGTTCCTTCTTGAGATCGATCATCTCGCTCATCCATGGGAACGGATTCTCTTCATTGGGGAACAACGTCTCCAGCCCGATCTGCGTGGCGCGGCGGTTGGCGATGTAGCGCAGGTAGCCCTTGAACATGGAGGCATTCATGCCCAGCACGCCACGGGGCATGGTGTCTTCAGCGTAGCGGTATTCCAACTCCACGGCCTTGAGGAACAGTGCCTTGATCTCGGCCTTGAACTCTGCGGTCCAGAGGTGAGGGTTTTCGAGCTTGAGCTGATTGATCAGGTCGATCCCGAAGTTGCAATGCATTGACTCGTCGCGCAAGATGTACTGGTACTGCTCGGCGGCGCCCGTCATCTTGTTCTGGCGACCCAACGCCAGGATTTGCGTGAAGCCAACGTAGAAGAACAGGCCTTCCATCAGGCACGCGAAAACGATCAGCGACTTGAGCAGGGTCTGGTCGGTCTCGGGGGTACCCGTTTTGAAAGACGGATCCATGATCGCTTCGATGAAGGGAATCAGGAACTCGTCCTTGTCGCGGATCGACTGGACTTCGTTGTAGGCGTTGAAGATCTCGCTCTCATCCAGGCCCAGCGATTCCACGATGTACTGGTAGGCATGGGTGTGGATCGCCTCTTCGAACGCCTGGCGCAGCAGGAACTGACGGCATTCAGGTGCCGTGATGTGGCGGTAGGTGCCCAACACGATATTGTTGGCAGCCAACGAATCGGCGGTGACGAAGAAGCCCAGGTTGCGCTTAATGATGCGGCGCTCGTCTTCGGTCAGTCCGTTGGGATCTTTCCACAACGCGATGTCGCGCGTCATGTTCACCTCTTGGGGCATCCAGTGGTTGGCGCAAGTGGCGAGATACTTTTCCCACGCCCACTTGTACTTGAAAGGCACCAATTGGTTGACGTCGGTCTGGCCGTTGATGATGCGCTTGTCGGCTGCATTGACACGGCGGTGTGCAGCGGCGGCGACGGGGGCAGTGGTGGTGCTTGCTGCTGGTGCCGTGGTGCCCACTGGTTGCAGCGAAGGTGTCTGGAAAGGCAGAGGCGGTTGTCCCACCTGGCGGTTGTTGTGCAGACCGCCGTCCAGTTGATTTTGCGATGAGGGCTTGACTTCTTCGTCCCAGGTCAACATAGATTTTCCAGTGTTCGGATTATGAAAGCAGTGCTGCGAAAAGGAAAGCACTGAAGCGTTGTGCAGCAAGGTTTTGTTGCTTCACAGCACCGGAGCAACGCCTCGGGCGAGCCCGAAGCGTTGCTGGCAAAGTTCTTACTGGCAGGCCTCGCAGCCAGGATCGTCGATGGCGCAGAACTTGACGTCCGTGGCCGGTACGGCTGCGGCCTGCTGAGAGGCTGCTGCGGCAGCGGCCTCCAGCGGGCTTTGCTTGACGTGTGCCGTTGCTGAAGCAGCCGATGCGCCGCTGTCATTGCCCGACGAAACCGCGTTGAGCTGGCGTGTGTTCACGGTACTCATTTCGACGTGCGTAGCGCTTTGGGTGCGCAGGTAGTACGTGGTCTTGAGGCCGCGCACCCATGCCAGCTTGTAGGTGTCATCGAGCTTCTTGCCCGATGCGCCGGCCATGTAGATGTTCAGGCTCTGTGCCTGGTCGATCCACTTCTGGCGGCGTGATGCGGCCTCCACCAGCCACTGGGGTTCGACTTCGAAGGCTGTGGAGTACAGCGCCTTGATGTCCTGTGGCACGCGGTCGATGGGGTGCAGCGAACCCTTGAAGTGCTTGAGGTCCATGATCATCACGTCATCCCACAGGCCCAGGCGCTTGAGGTCACGCACCAGGCCGCCGTTGATGACCGTGAACTCGCCCGACAGGTTGGACTTGACCGACAGGTTGCCGAATGAAGGCTCGATCGAGGCATCGACGCCAATGATGTTGGAAATGGTGGCCGTGGGGGCAATAGCGACGCAGTTGGAGTTGCGCATGCCGTCCCTTGCAATCTTGTTGCGCAGGGCGTCCCAGTCCAGCGTGGACGAGCGGTCCACTTCCACATAGCCGCCACGGGCTTGCGAGAGCATGTCCAGCGTGTCAAAGGGCAGGATGCCGCGATCCCACAGCGAGCCCTTGTAGCTGGAGTACTTGCCGCGCTCCTTGGCCAGCTCGGTGGACGCCCAGTAGGCGTAGTAGCAGATGGCTTCCATCGACTTGTCGGCGAATTCCACCGCCTCTTGCGAAGCGTAGGGGATGCGCAGTTCATACAGGCTGTCCTGGAAGGCCATCACGCCCAGGCCGACCGGACGGTGACGCAGGTTGGAGTCGCGTGCCTTCTTGACTGCGTAGTAGTTGATGTCGATCACGTTGTCGAGCATGCGCATGGCGACCGTGATGGTCCTCTTGAGCTTGTCGTGGTCGATCTGGCCGTCCTTGATGTGCTGCAGCAGGTTGACTGAGCCGAGGTTGCAAACGGCGGTTTCGGTGTCGCTGGTGTTGAGCGTGATCTCGGTGCACAGATTGGACGAATGCACCACACCGGCGTGCTGCTGGGGCGAGCGCACGTTGCAGGCATCCTTGAACGTGATCCAGGGATGGCCGGTCTCGAACAGCATGGTCAGCATCTTGCGCCAGAGATCCGTGGCCTGAATGGTCTTGGCGGGCTTGATCTCGCCGCGCGCAGCCTTTTCTTCGTAGGCCACGTAGGCCTTTTCAAAGTCGGCGCCAAACAGGTCGTGCAGGTCGGGCACGTTGGAGGGCGAGAACAGGGTCCAGGTGCCCTTTTCCATCACGCGGCGCATGAACAGGTCGGGGATCCAGTTGGCCGTGTTCATGTCGTGCGTGCGGCGGCGGTCATCGCCGGTGTTCTTGCGCAGCTCCAGGAACTCTTCAATGTCCAGGTGCCAGGTTTCCAGGTAGGTGCAGACGGCGCCCTTGCGTTTGCCGCCCTGGTTCACGGCCACGGCTGTGTCGTTGACCACCTTGAGGAAGGGAACCACGCCTTGCGATTCGCCATTGGTGCCCTTGATGTGCGAGCCCAGTGCGCGCACGCGGGTCCAGTCGTTGCCCAGGCCACCGGCAAACTTGGACAGCAAGGCGTTTTCCTTGATGGACTCGTAGATGCCATCGAGGTCGTCAGGCACCGTGGTCAGGTAGCAGCTTGACAGTTGGGAGCGCAGCGTACCGCTGTTGAACAGCGTGGGGGTGGACGACATGAAGTCGAACGACGAGAGCACTTCATAGAACTCGATGGCGCGGGCTTCGCGGTCGGTTTCATTGAGCGCCAGGCCCATGGCCACACGCATGAAGAATGCTTGCGGCAGCTCGATGCGGGTTTTCTTGACGTGCAGAAAGTAGCGGTCGTACAGGGTCTGCAGGCCGAGGTAGTCAAATTTCAGGTCGCGGTCTGCCTTGAGCGCGGCGCCCAGACGTTGCAGGTCGTACTGCATCAGGCGCTCATCCAGCAGGTCGTTGTCCACGCCCTTCTTGATGAATTGTGGGAAGTACTCGATGTACGCCTGGCCCATCGCATCCTGCGTCACCTCGCGGCCCAGCACCTCGCGCACGATGGTGTGCAGCAACAGGCGGGCGGTGGCGTAGGTGTAGTCGGGATCCTTCTCGATGAGAGTACGGGCTGCCAGGATGGAGGCCTTGTAAACCTCATCCATGGGCACGCCGTCGTACAGGTTGCGCATGGTCTCGGCCACGATGGGGTCGGCCTTCACGTCGGCGCCTAGGTTCACGCACGCCGACTCGATCAGGGCCTGCAGGCGCTTCGGGTCCAGCGCAACACGCTCGCCCCCATCGATCACCTGCAGCAGCGGGATGGACACAGCGGGGGTTTGCTGTTCGGCTTGGCGGGCACGTTCTTGCGTGCGGCGCTCGCGGTACAGGACGTAGGCGCGGGCAATTTCGTGGTGACCGCCACGCATCAGGCCGAGCTCCACCTGGTCTTGCACGTCTTCAATGTGGAAGGTGCCTCCGCCAGGGCGCGAGCGCATCAGGGCGCGCGTGACGTTATGAGTCAGCGTGTCCACCACCTCGCGCACGCTGGCCGATGCCGCGCCTTGCGTACCGTGGACTGCCAGGAAGGCCTTCATCATGGCCACCGCGATCTTTTGCGGTTCGAAAGGCACTACGGCTCCGTTGCGGCGAATGATCTGGTAGTGCGCAAACGTGTTGGAGGCCGTGGCCGCAGGCGCTGCCTGGGATGCGGGGGCATCGGTAGTAACGGCATGGGCAGTGGAAGGCGTGTTCAAAGCAGCTTGCATGGGGTCCTCTTCTGTGGGCTGTCTGGGGTGGGCGTACGGCCTGGTGTGCCGCCGCAGCGTGTGTGTGATGCGCCGGACTTTAGTCTGGCGCACACTATATATGGTGTGTCGAGGCGGTTCAAGACACTACCGGTAGTGTACCGCCGGAATGAGCCCCCAAAACGGAAACAGTATGTTCCCAGCCCCGGTACGCCAGCTATCGGTGTCTGCGGCCAGCCCTTGTGGATGCGACGCATGGGATGCCAAACCGCGCAGCGGCGGACCTTGGCGGCGGATTTCCTGCGCCAGACCGCGCGGCACTTGCTTGGGTAAACATGTGCAAACGCACAAAGAAAAATTTGTATTGATGCGCCCGTGCGACAGTGAAGGCGCCGCGTCAGCTGGGCTGCGACGGTCCCGTTTGTGTGCTCTGCGGGAGTCGCTGCGCAGGCCAGTCCAATGCCCTTTGCAGCCGTGGCCAGTCAAAGCCCGGGCCCGGGTCCAGTTTGCGCCCTGGGGCAATGTGTTCATGCCCCGCGATGTGCTTAATGGGGTAGCGAAGCGCAATGTCCTGGCAGACTCTGGCCAGGGCTTCGTACTGTGCGGGCTCGAAGTGCAGGCCCTCCAGTCCTTCCAGTTCAATGCCGATGGAATCGTCGTTGCACTGGCTCCTCCCACGGTAGAACGATTGCCCGGCATGCCAGGCGCGCAGGTCACAATCCACAAACTGCCACAGCACCCCGGTGCGCTCGATGAAAAAATGCGCGGACACCTGCAATCCGCGGATGCCCTGGTAGTAGGGGTGCGCATCCCAGTCCAGGGTGTTGGTGAACAACTGTTGCACGGCACCGCCACCGTATTCGCCCGGTGGCAGGCTGATGGAATGCACCACGATCAGATCGACCTGCGAGGCATGCACCGGGCGCTGCCCGTGATTCGGAGATGCCAGCCGCTGGGCCGCCCGGTGCCAGCCGCCCCCCCAGGGCGTCGGGTTTTCTGCTGGTGCGCTGTCAGCCCAGGTCGTCATGCGGGTCTTGGTCATTGGGCACGGCGATGTTCAGACGGGCGATGCGGTAGCGAATCTGGCGCAGGCTGATGCCGAGGCGTGCAGCGGTAGCCGTGCGGTTGAACCCGGATTCTTTCAGCGCGCGGATCAGTATCTCCCGCTCCTGCTGGTCCAGCCAGGCCTGCAGGTCGCTGGGCACTGGCACCGTGCATCCGTTGGCCAGGGGCTGAGGGCCCTGGCTATCGGCGGAGGTCGAAGCATGGGGTCCGGCAGAGAAGGGGGCGGATACCGCCGATCCCTCTGGCGCAAGCGCAAACGCAGGCGCGGGCGACGCTGGGCGTGCCATCTGTGCATCTACTGCTCCGCTTGGTGTGTCCACCTGCAGCTCGTCCCCATCGCTCAATGCCACTGCGCGGTGCAGCAGGTTTTCCAGCTCGCGGACGTTGCCGGTCAGTGGGTGGGCGGCGATGGCGTTCAGGGCCCGGTCGGTGAGTTGGGGCACTGGCATGCCCGACTCGTTGGCAATGCGGGTGAGCAGCGCAGCGCACAGTGCTGGCAGGTCCTCGCGGCGCTCGCGCAGCGGCGGGATGACGATCTCGATCACATTGAGCCGGTAGTACAGGTCCTGGCGGAACCGGCCTGCCTGCACGTCGGCCGCCAGGTCACGGTGGGTGGCACTCACGATGCGCACGTCCACGGTCTCTTCCTGGGTGGAGCCCAGCGGCCGCACGCTGCGCTCCTGGATGGCGCGCAGCAACTTCGATTGCATGGCCAGCGGCAGGTCGCCGATTTCGTCAAGGAACAGCGTGCCTCCGCGTGCGGCCTGGAAGTAGCCGTCACGGTCTTGCGATGCGCCGGTGTAGGAGCCCTTGCGGGCACCAAAAAATTCGGCTTCCAGCAAGTTCTCGGGGATGGCCCCACAGTTCACCGCGACCAGGGGGCCGTCTGCACGCTGGCTGCTGGCGTGCAGGGCTTGGGCCACCAGTTCCTTGCCGGTGCCCGACTCACCATGAATCAGCACCGGCGCCATGCCGCGGGACACCTTGGCCACGCGCTGCTTGACGTTGCGGATGGCGTCAGACTCGCCCACCAGGCGATCCATGGCGGAGTTGGCGCCACCGAATTCGGTACCTGCCGTCGCATTGGCCGAGCGGCTCGACCCGCTGCTGCGCGCTGCGCGGGGAGGCGGAACACCGCCAGTACCCTGGATGGCCGAGGCCACGACCGAGCGGAACTGCTTGAGGTCCACGGGTTTGGTGAGGTAGTCGAAGGCCCCCGCGCGCAGTGCCTCGACCGCGTTTTCTGCCGAGCCGTAGGCGGTCATGACCACGCAGCGTTCGCGCCGCTGCTGGTCGCGCAGGTCCTGCAGCAATTCCATGCCAAACCCGTCGGGCAGCCGCATGTCGGTGATCACTGCGTCAAAGCGGTGGGCCTTGAGCTGCTCGCGCGCCTCCTGTACGCTTGAAGCGGTCTCGACCCGGTACCCCTCGCGCAACAGGGTGAGCTCGTACAGGGTGCGCAGATCGGGTTCGTCGTCAACGACGAGGATGGAGGCGGCAGGGGCGTTCATGGAGGTGGCAGTCAGACCACGATGGTGTCAAACAAGGTGGCAGTATCGGCGGGGCGGGTCGTGCGGCGGAAGCCCACGGTGAAGGCGTTGCCTCCGATGTCTCCGCGTGCGGTGGGGCGGTTCAAGCGCTGGTAGCTGATGGAGGCGCCATGGCGCTGGCACAGCTCCCGGCAAATATAGAGGCCCAGACCGCTGGAACGGCTCTCCGAGGAGAAGAACGGCTCGAACAAATGCCGCTCCACGGATTTGTCCATCGGGGCACCGTCGCTCCACACCTGTAGGCTGACCTGGCCAGACGGCGTGTTGCGCGTGGTTACTGACAACGAGTCGGGCTCCGGGCCCATGTAGCGCAGGGCGTTGTCCAGCAGGTTGACCAGTACGCGACGCAGGTGCTCGGCGTCAAACTCCACCTGGGTGGTGTCTGTATCAAGTGACACCACGGCGCGCCGCCGGGCGGGGTCCTGGGCCTGCCAGTCGTTCCAGATCTGGGCGACGGTCTCGTCCAGCGCCACGGTTGAGGCAGGTGCATGGCTGATCTGATGCTGCACGCGGGCAATGTCCAGCACCTCTTCGGCGATGCGGGCCAGGCGGTCGGCGTTCTGTTGCACCATGTGTGCCAGGCGTTTTTGTGCCGGGTCGTGCAAGTCTTCTTCTAGCAGGGCATTGGCCTGCACGATGGCCGCCAGCGGGTTGCGGATCTCGTGGGCCACAGCGGCGGACATGCGGCCCATGGCCGCGAGCTTTTCGGTGCGCAGCCGCGCTTCCATCTCCCGCAGGTCGTGCAGAAACATCACGCACAGCCGCTCGGAGCGCGTTTGCAAGGCCGCATTGCGGGTGGACGTGAGCCAGGTGCGCACATGCAGGCCGGTAGGGCTCTGGCCTTCATGCAGCAGATCGACGTCGGCCGTCTGGGATTGTTCGTGCCGGAAGGTGCGTCGTGCCAGTACGACCAGGGGGTGCCATGGCGCGGTGGATGTCAGTGCAAAAGGTAACTCGGTCAGCGCCATGCCGCCCAGCAGCTGTAGACCTGCCGGGTTGGCAATGCGCACCACATCGCTCTCGTCCACCACCAGCACACCATCGGATAGGTTCTGGATGACCAGTGCACTGACCTGGGTCTGTACGCGCGCCGCCACCTGGCTTTGTTGCGCCACTTCTTGTTCGCGCGCCAGGCGGGTCGCGAGCTGGTGCACCAGGTAGCTCACGATGAAGTAGCCCGTGCCGGTCAGTGCGCTTTGCAGGTAGCGCTGCCCTTCGTCTCCCGTGCTGTACTGGCCCACCCACCAGGCCCAGCCCAGCAGCAGCAGGGTGACCGCGGCGGTGGTGCCCAGGGCCAGCGTCAGCGTGCCCATGACCGCTGCGATCAGGATGGGCAGGCCGAACAGCGGTGTGTAATTCATGGTGCCCGCATGCAGCAACTGCAGCGCGGTGATCGCGGCCAGGTCCACTCCGATGGAGGGCAGCCACTGGGGCCCGGCGCCGGGCGAGGGTGGCCCTCTGCGCGAGAGCACCCGCAGTACCACGGTGGCCGCGAGGTAGGCCGCACAAACCGCCAGTACGGTGGCGCCCACCGCCTGGTTGATGAGCTGCCCGGCGCCTTGCAACACCAGCAGTGCCAGGGCCACCATGACGCGGCCGGTGAGGAAACCCAGCCACAGCCGTGCAAAGGGTGCATCCGCCGAAGGCGGCAGGGAACCTGCGGGCACAGCTTGCATGGTCAAAACGGGCACAGCGCCGTTCAGGCCGGGCCCAGGCGCCGGTGTTCGGCACTGCAATAGGCCTGGCTGCCCAGCATCAAAGCCTCGGCCTGGGGGATGTGAACACCGCAATGCGCGCAGGCCAGCATGTCCTGCGGCAGGGTCGGTGGAGTGGCGGGCGCCTTGGGCGCAGCAGCATCAGGAGCGCGGCGACTGCGCCAGATACCCACCGCCACCGCGATGACGACCAACAAGACCAGGTATTTCATGTGCTGCGGCCCAGAACAACTTCCAATACAAAACGCGAGCCCACATAGGCCAGCAGCAGCAGGGCAGAGCCCGCATACAACACGCGCACCGCGTTGCGGCCCCGCCAGCCAAACCGCGCGCGGCCCAGCAGCAGGGTGGCAAACGTCAGCCACGAGAGCATCGAGAACACGGCCTTGTGGTCCCACCGCCAGGCCCGGCCATACAGCGTCTCGCCGAACAGCCACCCCGCGAGCAGTGTGGCGGTGAGCAGCACAAACCCCGCCGTCACGAACCGGAAGGTCAGTCGCTCCAGCGTGAGCAGCGGTATGCCGCTGTGCGGGTCTTCAGCCTGCCGGATATGGCGCTCGGCGCGTGTCATGAGCCAGGCGTGCACCACGGCGGCTGCAAACAGGCCATAACAAGCAATCCCCAGCGCCAAGTGCAGCGGCAGCCAGGCCGAAGCGGTCACATGCAGGGGCTGACCCGGGAACAGCATGGCCAGCACAATGGCTGCGGCGCCCAGGCCTGCCAGCACCCAGCGCGACTGCATTTGCGGAAACAACTGCCGCTCCACGGCATACACCGTGAGCACCAGCCATGCAGTCATCGACAGCGCGGGCGCAAAACCGAACCGGGGCGCTTCGCCCCATAGGCCCCACACCAGCACGGCCCCATGCAGCAACCACGCCACCAGCAGTGCATTGCGCGCCGCTGCCGCCCCCAGGCGGGAGGCTGCGGCGGCAGGCACAGCATAAGCCACGGCAGCGGCCAGGGCCAGCAGCCAACTGACCGGAGAGCTACTCGTTAAAATCATGGGCACAGTTTAGCCTTTCGCCCACCGCCAGCGCCCTGGCGGGGCCGCGCGCACAACGCCCTTGTTGACGGCGCGCAGCCAATACCGGAAACACCCCTATGGCCTCCGCCCTTACCGACAAACTCACGCGCCTCGTCAAGGAGATGCGTGGCCAGGCCCGCATCACCGAATCCAACGTGCAGGACATGCTGCGCGAAGTGCGCATGGCGCTGCTCGAAGCCGACGTGGCCCTGCCCGTGGTGCGCGACTTCATCGCCCGCGTCAAGGAAAAAGCCCTGGGCCAGGAGGTGCTGGGTTCCCTCAAGCCCGGGCAGACGCTGGTCAGCATCGTCAACCGCGAACTCGCCGCTACCATGGGCGAGGGCGTGGCCGACATCAACCTGGCCGCCCAGCCGCCTGCCGTGATCCTGATGGCCGGGCTGCAAGGTGCGGGCAAGACCACCACCACGGCCAAACTGGCCAAGCACCTGATTGAAAAGCGCAAGAAAAAGGTGCTGACCGTGTCCGGCGACGTGTACCGCCCGGCCGCCATCGAGCAGCTCAAGACCGTGACCAAGCAGGCCGGTGCCGAGTGGTTCCCGAGCACGCCCGACCAGAAGCCGCTCGACATCGCCCACGCCGCGCTGGACTACGCCAAGAAGCACTACTTTGACGTACTGCTGGTGGACACGGCCGGCCGCCTGGCCATCGACGAAGCCTTGATGAAGGAAATCAAGGACCTGCACTCCGCCCTGAACCCGGTCGAAACGTTGTTCGTGGTGGATGCCATGCAGGGCCAGGATGCCATCAACACTGCCAAGGCCTTCAAGGAGGCGCTGCCGCTCACCGGTATCGTGCTCACCAAGCTGGACGGCGACTCGCGCGGCGGTGCCGCGCTGTCCGTGCGCCAGATCACAGGGGCTCCGATCAAGTTTGCCGGTGTCTCGGAGAAGATCGACGGCCTGGAAGTGTTCGACGCAGAGCGCCATGCGGGCCGCATCCTGGGCATGGGCGACATCGTGGCGCTGGTGGAGCAGGTGACGGCCGGGGTGGACATGGAGGCCGCCCAAAAGCTGGCGGCCAAGGTCAAGAGCGGTGACGGGTTCGACCTGAACGACTTTCTCTCGCAGATCCAGCAGATGAAGCAGATGGGCGGGCTGTCGAGCCTGATGGACAAGCTGCCCTCCCAGCTGACCGCCAAGGCGGGTTCGCTGGATATGGACAAGGCCGAAAAAGACATCAAGCGCAAGGAAGGCATCATCCAGAGCATGACGCCCCTGGAGCGCCGCAAGCCCGAACTCATCAAGGCCACGCGCAAGAAGCGCATCGCCAACGGGGCGGGTGTGCATGTGCAGGAAGTCAACCGCCTGCTCAAGGAGTTTGAGCAGATGCAGGGCATGATGAAAAAGATGAAGGGCGGCGGCCTGATGAAGATGATGAAGAAGATGGGCGGCATGAAGGGCATGGGCGGCGGAGGCATGCCCAAGATGCCTTTCTGAAGGGTTTTCAAGCCTTTTTGGCACCAGGTGCTACAACCATATGCCTGGAGTGCTATGAAAATATGAGTGAATAAAAAAGCCGACATGCGTCGGCTTTTTTTGTGGGTCGGTGGATGGTGGCTCTGCGCGGTGCCTCAGGCTGCTTGCAACGCCACGGGCCGTTCCAGCCGGCTGGCGTGCAACCAGGCACGGCGCAGTACTGGAGGGGACCACGACTCCTCGGGAATCAGCAGCAGTCGCTGTGCACGCAGCGCCCGGCCCAGTGCGATCTGGCTTGTCCATACCGCCAGCGGAATCGCCAGCGCCAGCGGCAGGCCCACGGGCATCAGCCACAACAGCGCGCTGCTGTCGATCAGCGCCACGCCCGCAGCCAGCAGGGCGATCACCGCGCTCATGGGAGCGAGCTGGCGCACGGCGTGGCGCCAGGGCACGGCATGGGCTTCGCGCGGGGGCGACTTCCACTCCAGCTTCAGACCGGTCAACGCGATCAGCACAAACAGCGAATGCGCCAGCATGCGCACCGGCGCCTGCAGGATGGCCATCACGCTCTCCAGCACGGCGCTCTTGAGCAGGCTGAAAGCGCCGCCGTACTGCTTTTGCTCGCGGCGCATGAACACCGCGGCCACGCCCAGGATGCGCGGCAAGAACAGCAGGCACAAGGTCCAGACCCACAGGGCGAGCAGCTCGGCGGGCAGGATGTGCCAGTCCGCTACCAGCTTGGCGCCCGACAGCCACAGCGCCGTGCCGAGAGTCATGAAGGCCAGCCACAGCGGTGCCGACAGATAGGCCATGGCACCGGTGACGAACATGGACCGGTGCACCGCGTGGATGCCGGGCTCGGCCATCAGGCGCGCGTTTTGCAGGTTGCCCTGGCACCAGCGGCGGTCGCGCTGCAGCTCGGCCAGCAGGTCAGGCGGCTGTTGCTCATAGCTACCGATCAGGTCGCCCACCAGCCACACGTGGTAGCCCGCGCGGCGCATGAGGGCGGCTTCCACAAAGTCGTGCGACATGATGCCGCCAGCCAGGCCCCCCTTGCCGGGGATGGGCGCTAGCGCGCAGTGCTGCATGAACGGTGCCACGCGGATGATGGCGTTGTGGCCCCAGTAGTGCGATTCGCCCAGCTGCCAGTACTGCATGCCCAAAGTGAACAGACGACCCGTGACGCGCGAGGCAAACTGCTGCGCGCGGGCGTGCAGCGTTACATGGCCGATGGCCTGCGTAGCGGTCTGGATGATGCCGGCCGTGGGGTTGGCTTCCATCAGCTTGGCCATGGAGACGATGCAGTCGCCGCTCATCACGCTGTCGGCGTCCAGCACCACCATGTAGCGGTAGTCCTTGCCCCAGCGGCGGCAGAAGTCGGCCACGTTGCCTGCCTTGCGGTGGGTGCGGCGTGTGCGCAGGCGGTAGTACACCTGCACCTGGGGTTGCTGGCTGTGCTGCGCCAGGGCGCTGCGCAGCTCTTCCCAGGCGGCGCGCTCGGCGCTGGCAATGGCGGGGTCGTTGCTGTCGGAGAGCACAAACACATCGAACGTGGTGCCGTGGCCGGTGGCAGCCACCGACTCGCAGGTGGCGCGCAGCCCGGCAAACACGGTGGCCACGTCTTCGTTGCAGATCGGCATGATGATGGCAGTGCGGGCGTCGGAAGCCATCGCGTGATCTGCCACGCTGTGTGCCGACAACGCATGCCGGTCGCCGCGCAACATCACCCAAAAGCCCATCAGCCCGGTCAAAAAGCCGGTCACCACCCAAGCGGACAGCAGCGCAAACAACGCAATCTGGCCGTAGCCCAGCCACGCGTTTTCATAGTCGGGTTGCACGCTGGCAAACAGGGTGCTGGCCAGGGCGGTGGCCAGCACGGTGAGCAGCGCAAACGTCCAGCGGCGGCGCTGGGCTGCGCCTTGCCAGGTGGCGGTGGGTTCGGTGGGGGCTTGTGCAGCCAGGGTCGAGGCAGGCTGCGAAGACGTGCGGCCCGTGAGGCGCAGCAGCATGGCAGTGCCCAGGCTGTTCCAGAACCCGCGCCAGGGCAGGGGCACCATGGAACCCCGGTGCACGAGCGGTGCCGTCACCGCGTTGGGGTGGCGCTCTTCGCGCAACGTGCTGCGTCGGCTGGGGGCCGACCGGTGGCAGGCCGCGCCGCGCCGCGTCACCACGGCAGGGCCTGTGGGTGCGTGGGTGCCGTGGGGGTCATGAGGGCTTACTCGGGAAGACTGATGTGCGTCCATGTTTCACTCACAGCGTGGTTGTCGTGTTGGAGAAAGGCGCGCAGCTCGACGGGCTTGTCGGCCTGCAGGCGCTGGATGCGAACGGTCATGCGCCACCCGCCGGTGGCGGGGTTGCGGTAGGCGATGTTTTCCAGCACCTTGCCGTTGGCGTCGCTGGTCACTACCGCCTTCACGGTGGCGTCTGCGGGCAGGGCCTTCAGAGCCGGGCCCTCGAAATCGACCACGTATTGCGCCTGCTGGCGCAGCGCCTCGGTGGACAGCTTGGTGTAGCCCATGCCCCGGCGCGACTGGGTAGCCCACGCGCTGGGTGGGCGCTGTTGCTCCTCGCCCTGCCAGCTCAGCTCGTACGCAAATTCGAGGGGTTGGCCCGGCGCGGGCATATGGGCGGGTACCCAGTACGCCACGATGTTGTCGTGGGTCTCGTCCGGGGTGTTCAGCTGCACCAGCTCCACGCGGCCGGCGCCCCAGTCATGCAGCGGGCGCACCCAGGCGCTCGGGCGGCGTTCGTAGCGGGCTTCCACGTCCTCGTAGCTGGCCCACTGGCGGTCGCGTTGCATCAGGCCGAACCCCTTGGGGTTCTTGGTGGCGAATGAAGTGACCAGCGTCTGCCGCGGGTTCTGCAGCGGGCGCCACAGCCATTCGCCCTCGCCCGTGGCGATCATCAGACCGTCGGAGTCATGCACTTCGGGGCGGAAGTCCTCCTTGCGCGGCTGGTTCTCGCCGAAGAAGAACATGCTGGTCAGCGGCGCAACGCCCAGTGTGGCGATGGGCGGTTTGCCGGAGGCGGCACGCACAAAAATGCGGCTGCGCACCGTGGTGGTGGTCTGCGGGCCCGGTTGGATGTCAAAGCGGTAGGCGCCCGTGGCGCGCGGCGAGTCGAGCAGCGCGTACACCGTGACCTGCGTAGCATTGGTGTCGGGCTTGACCAGCCAGAACTCGGTGAAGCGGGGGAACTCCTCGCCCCGACCGCCTACGGTGTCGATGGCCAGCCCACGTGCCGACAGGCCGTACTGCTGGCCTTTACCCAGCGCGCGAAAGTAGCTGGCACCCTGGAAGACCACCAGCTCATCCTTGTAGGCGCTGGAGTTGAGGTGGTTGTGCAGCCGAAAGCCTGCAAAGCCGAGGTCGCCCCAGGCATCAGGCCGCACCTGGTTTTTGCCGTAGTCGAAGTCCGCGCGGCTGTAGCGGATGTGGCGCACGCCCTGGGACGTCACTTCGTTGATCAGCACCGGCTCTTTCTGGTACAGCCCCAAATGGAAGAACATGGCCTCGAAGGGCAGCTTGTCGGCCCGCCACAGGGCGCGATCGGGGCGCCAGCGGATGTCGCGCACTTGGTCGTAGTTGAGCTGGCCGAGTTCGGCTGGGAGCTTGTCGCTCACCGGCCGGTAGGGTTGGCTGGCGCGGTCGCGGGCGAGGCGGGTCACGCTCTCGAAGTCAAAGCCCTGTGCGTGCGCGCCCCCGGCCAGCAGGGCGGTGGCCAGGGCTATTGCGGGCCCTGCGCGCCTGCCGATCTGGCGAAAAAAGGAGGGAAAAACTGCGTGCATGCCAGGCATAGGGCAAACCCTGTGCCAGCTGTAAAAAATGCTTTGAAATCAACGGGTTGGAGTGGCCTCTGCGTGTAAGCAGTTGTGCAATGGCCTGTGGGGGCCTATCAGCCCCCGCTTTTTGTCGCCGGATGGCGACAAGGGGTGGGTGCTTTGATCAAAACACCCTGTGAATCAAGGACTTACTCGTGTCGCTCATCCACGACATCGTCCGCATCGCCTGCATCCTGCTTGAACTGTCCAGGCGTCAGCGCATGCTTTTGCAGCAGGCGGTAGAACTCGGTGCGGTTGCGTTGCGCCAGCCGCGCCGCATCGGCCACGTTGCCGTCGGTCATCTTGAGCAGGCCCACCAGGTACTCGCGCTCGAAACGCTGGCGGGCTTCGGCAAAGCTCAGCACCTGGGTGGACGGGGTGCGCAGCGCGCGCTGCACCAGTGTCAGCGGCACCAGGGGGGTGGTGGACAGGGCGCACACCTGCTCGACCACGTTGTAGAGCTGGCGCACGTTGCCTGGCCAAGCCGCCGTCGTCAGGGCCTTGAGCGCCTCGGGCGCAAAGCCCGACAGGCGCTTGTCGTATTTGCGGGACAAGCGGTCCAGAAAGTGGTTGGCCAACAGCGCAATGTCCTCGCGCCGCTCGGCCAGGGTGGGCAGCACCAGCGACACCACGTTCAGCCGGTAGTACAGGTCCTCGCGGAACTGGGCGGCGGCCATGGCGGCCTCCAGGTCCCGGTGTGTGGCCGAGATGATGCGCACGTCGATGGGGGTGGCCTGGCTGGCGCCCACAGGGCGCACGGCACGCTCCTGCAGCACCCGCAGCAGCTTGACCTGCAGGGAGGGGGGCATGTCGCCAATCTCGTCCAGCAACAGGGTGCCACCGTCTGCGGCTTGAAAGAGCCCCTTGTGGTTGCTCACCGCGTCGGTGAAGGCGCCTTTGACGTGGCCGAACAGCTCGGACTCCAGCAGCGCCTCGGGAATGGCGCCGCAGTTGACCGCCACAAACGGGCGAGCCGCACGCGGGCTGGCACGGTGGATGGCGCGCGCCAGCAGCTCCTTGCCCGAGCCGCTGTCGCCGCGCAGCAGCACGCTGGCGTCGGACTGGGCGACCATGTACGCCTCGGACAACAGGTCCGTCATGCGGTGCGACCTGCTCACGATCTCGGCCCGCCAGTCGTCATTGGCATGCGGCTGCGCAACGGCTGGGGCGCTGAGCGCCAGGGCCTGCGCAATCTTTTCGAGAAGCTCTTTGCCGTCGTAAGGTTTGGTGAGGTAAGTGAACACGCCGCGCGACGTGGCCTCCACCGCGTCGGGGATGGTGCCGTGAGCGGTCAGCAGGATCACGGGCAGTGAGGGGTGGCGGGCGCGCACTTCGTCGAACAGTGCCAGGCCGTCGCGCCCCGGCAGGCGCACATCGCTGAGCACCAGCTGCGGGCGCGCAATGTCCAGCTGGGCCAGCGCCGCCTCGGCCGAGCCCACGGCCACCACGTCGTGCCCGGCCGCGTTCAGGCGCAGCGACAGCAGCCGCAGCATGTCGGCGTCGTCGTCCACCACCAGGATGCGGGCGGGTGGGGCGGCGCCGGTGGGGGCGGAAGAGGCCATGACGGGTGAGTAGGTCAGGGGGTGGGCCGCGGCGCTGCGCCATTGCTCGCTGCAGGTGCGGCGGGGGCTGAGGGTGACAGTGCCGGCGTGGGGCGCGTGCTCAAGCTGCGCTCGATGGCACGCACGGCCTCCAGTCGTTCGCTGAGCTGGTCGTTGCGGCGTTGGCTGTCGCGCAGCTGCTGGGCCTGGCGTTCGAGCTGGTCCTCCAGTCGGCGTTGTTGCAGCAGCCGCGCCTCCAGCAGCCGGGCCAGGGGGTGCAGGGGCTGTGCCGCGGCGCTGGTGTTGCCGAGCACACGCTGCACCAGGCCAAGCGCACGGGCGGTGTCCACCGCCTGGCGCGTTTGTGCAAGGGCCGTGGCCAGTAGCAGCGGCGTATCGGCTGTGCCGTCCTCCGCTTCGTTGAGCCGGGCAATTTCCTTGGCCAGTTCGGCGGGGGGGAGCTTGAGCACACGGTCTGTCTGGGCCAGCAGCAAGGCAACGGGAGCGTTGGTGTCGGCCTCCGTGCCGTGTGTTTCGGTGGAACCCACTTCAATCGCCGGGGCCACGGGCACGGCGATGATCATGGCCACCGGTGGCGGCTTGGCGGGGGCGGGTGGTGGCGGGGTGCTGGCGCAGCCCGCCAGCAGCGCAGTCAGCGCAAGCAGCGGCCACCGCAGGGCGTATGAAGGCAGGGTGGTGGGGCTAGGTGGCATGGGGCAGTTCGATGCGAAAGATGGAGTGTGCGCCTTCTTCCACCAAGCGCACTTGGCCACCATGGGCCTGCACGTATTCCTGCACGATGGACAGACCAATGCCGGTGCCACGCACGGCATCATCCGGCTGGCGAACACCCCGGTAAAAGGGTTCAAACACGCGGTCACGGTCCACTTGGTCCACGCCTGGGCCTTGGTCAAAGACATCCAGACGCACCTGACCGGGGGGGTGAGAGAGTACCAGCCGCACTGTGCCCTGGGGTGGAGAAAAGCGGATGGCGTTGGAGAGCAGATTGCTGACGGCGGAGGTGATCTTGTCGGCGTCGACGGGCATGCGCACGGGCGGCCCCTCCACCCGTACGGTCAGGCCCTTGGCCTGCCACTGGAGCCGCTGGGCCTCGACCTGGGCCTCCAGCAGGGCCAGCAGGTCGGTGTCACGCCGCTGCAGCTGGCGCGCTTCGAAGGCGGCTGCGTTGAAGCGCAGAAGGGCCTCGATCTCGCCTTGCAGCTGCAGCGTGTTGTGGTGCAGGATCTGCGCGACTTCGCGCTGGCCCACGGTGAGTTCGCCTGTCACGCCATCCTGCAGCAGCGCCACACCCTCGCGCAGCGCGGCCAGCGGAGTCTTGAGTTCGTGGGACACATGGCGCAGGAACCGCGCCTTGTCGGCATCCAGCTCCAGCAGCCTCAGTCGCAGCCACTCCAGCTGCTGGCCCAGTCGGCGCACGTCGTCCGGGCCGGAGATCAGCACTGGCTGGTCCAGCTGGTTTTCGCCCAGCTGACGGATTGCGCCTTCCAGCCGTTTGAACGGCCGCGCCAGCCAGATGCCCAGCGACAACGCCAGCACCAGCGCCAGCACAATGGCGCTCACCAACTGGTGCGTCACACTGCGGCGGCTTTGCTCCACCTCGTCCTGCAGCGCCTGGTTGCGTTGGGTATTGATGTCCTGCACGGTCTGCACCATGGTGCTGTGCAAGGTCTCCAGGGCCACAAACTCTTCGGCGACCAGGCGTTCGTTGTCGAGAGCGCGGTCAGGTGGAGCGTCCAGCAGGGCTTTGACGGCCTCCATGTGGGTGCGCCACGCCTCGGTCTGCGCGGCGGGCAAGCCGGCGGCCTGCAGGTGGTCGAGCACGGTGATGGCTTCGACCGCCATGTCGTCAAAGCTGCGGCGCAGGGGGGCATCGCGCAGCACCAGGGACTGCCGCGCCGCACGCTCCAGGGTTTGCCCGCGTTGGTTCAGGCCTTGCGCGGCCGTGGTCAGCGCGGTGGCCTCGGCAGCGCCATGGCGGCTGAGCACCATGAGCTGCTCCAGCGTGTGCAAGGCCCGCAGCGAGCTGACCCCCAGCAAGACTGCAATCAGCACAAACGCAAGCAGCAACAGTTGCTGGAAAGAGAGGCCATGCAGCAGGCCTTCTGAGGGTGGCGGTGCCGTGGGTGGTGTGCTCGGGGTGGGCATTGCAGCCAGGTGGGGCGGTACGCGCTGTGTCTGTGCCCGCGCGTCAGCCGGCCAGTGCGGCGGTTTCGTGGGTCAGCACCGCGCCGCGCAAGGTATAGGCCTTGGCCTCGGTGATGGTCACATCGACCATCTGCCCCACCAGGCGGGGTTGGCCCACAAAGTTGACCACGCGGTTGCACTCGGTGCGGCCCATCAGCTCCGTGGCGTCGCGCTTGGAGGTGCCTTCGACCAGAATGCGCTGCACCGTTCCTACACGGCTTTCGCTGATGGACTTGATGTTGGCGTTGATGACGCCTTGGAGGTGCTGTAGGCGGCGCAACTTCACGTCGTGCGGCGTGTCGTCGTGCAGGCCCGCCGCCGGGGTGCCGGGGCGGGGGCTGAAGATGAAGCTGAAGCTGTTGTCGAAGTGGATGTCGTCAATCAGCTTCATCATCTTGTTGAAGTCGTCTTCCGTCTCGCCGGGGAAGCCCACGATGAAGTCGCTGCTCATGGCCAGGTTGGGGCGGATGGCGCGCAGCTTGCGCACCGTGCTTTTGTATTCCATAGCGGTGTAGCCGCGCTTCATGGCCATCAGGATGCGGTCGCTGCCATGCTGCACGGGCAGGTGCAGGTGGCTGGCCAGCTTGGGTAGCTTGGCGTAGGCCTCGATCAAACGGGGCGTGAACTCGTTGGGGTGGCTGGTGGTGTAGCGGATGCGCTCGATGCCCGGAATGTCGGACACGTATTCAAGCAGCAGCGCAAAGTCGGCAATCTCGGCCGTGCCCCCCATCTTGCCCAGGTAGGCGTTCACGTTCTGGCCCAGCAGGGTGATTTCCTTGACGCCCTGGTCAGCCAGGCCCGCCACTTCCACCAGCACGTCGTCAAACGGGCGGCTCACCTCTTCGCCACGGGTGTAGGGCACCACGCAGTAGCTGCAGTATTTGCTGCAGCCTTCCATGATCGACACAAAGGCCGATGCGCCCTCGACACGTGCGGGCGGCAAATGGTCGAACTTCTCGATTTCGGGGAAGCTGATGTCCACCTGGGGCTTGTCCAGGCGCTCGCGCTGGTTCAGCATCTCAGGCAGGCGGTGCAGGGTCTGAGGGCCGAAGACCACGTCCACGTAAGGTGCCCGCTTGATGATCTCGGCGCCCTCCTGGCTGGCCACGCAGCCGCCCACGCCAATCTTTACCCCGCGCGCTTTCAGGTGCTTGATGCGGCCCAGGTCGCTGAACACCTTCTCCTGCGCTTTCTCGCGCACCGAGCAGGTGTTGAAGAGGATGAGGTCGGCCTCATCCACGTTCTGCGTGGGCTCGTAGCCCTGGGCTGCGTTGAGCACGTCGGCCATCTTGTCCGAGTCGTACTCGTTCATCTGGCAGCCGAAGGTTTTGATGAAGACTTTTTTGGCCATGGCAATTTCGCGAAAGAGCAAGCAAACACCGCGCTCTGCAAGGCGCGGAGACTGTGAATGTCACTACGGCGCAGTGGCTAAGCGGCCACGCCGGAAAGGAGTTACTTCAGAGCGGCGCCCGAGCCGGTCGTGATGTTCGTGATGACGGCGTCGCTGCCCTTGCGGGGCTGTGCTGCCTCGCCTTCGGTCAGGATCCATGCGGAATGCAGCATGCCGGTGCTGTTCTCCAGCACGTAGTTGACCTTGAAGGACTGACCCAGCACCGTATGTGCCATGACCAAGGTGTTCTGTGGGCTGAACAGACGCATGCCAGGGGCCATACGAATGGTCTTGCCATTGAGTGTTGCTTCGGACGTGGTGTTGATGCTCAGCGTGCCACGCAGTGCGGCTTCGGGGAAGGGGCGTGAGAGGCCCAGGCCTGGCTGTATCTGGGCGGAGGCAGGTGCCACGGCGCAGAGTGCCGTGCATGCCACTACTGCCAGCAGTGCAGCCTGCCGGAGGCGGGACGCACGATGGGCTGGGTAGGGGTTGGGAGAGTGTGTGGTGCAGCGGTTCATGGTTTACATCCAGGGGCTGAAGGCACAATTCTAGGCGGGGTTGCCAGCGTGGCACATCCCTCTGGCAAGTCAAGTGGCTCCGTACCTCGATGGGCACAGGAACAGGTTCTGGGGCTCGCCTCAAAGAAAAAACCCACAGTGGGTTGCCGCACTGTGGGTTTTTGTATTTGGTGGTCGTAGGTGGACTTGAACCACCGACATCAGCATTATGAATGCTGCGCTCTAACCAACTGAGCTATACGACCGGAAACCAGAATTATAGAACAAAAATTATTGGTGTGTGAAGTTCGCGGCGCGTTTGTTCATGAACGCGTCCATGCCTTCCTTCTGGTCCTGCGTGGCAAACAGCGCGTGGAACAGGCGGCGCTCGAACATCACGCCGTCGGCGAGCGTGCCCTCGAAGGCGCGGTTGACCGATTCCTTGGCAGCCATCACGGCCAGTTGGGAGAAGCCCGCCACGATGATGGCGGCGCCCAGCGCCTCGTCCATGAGCTTGTCGTAAGGCACCACGCGGCTGACCAGTCCGGCGCGCTCGGCTTCGGTTGCGTCCATCATGCGGCCTGTCAGGGCCATGTCCATGGCTTTGGATTTGCCCACGGCGCGGGGCAGGCGCTGCGTGCCACCGGCACCAGGGATCACGCCCAGCTTGATTTCGGGCTGACCGAATTTGGCGTTGTCGGCGGCGATGATGAAGTCGCACATCATGGCCAGCTCGCAGCCGCCGCCCAATGCAAAGCCGCTGACGGCTGCGATGACGGGTTTGCGGATGGAGCGGATGGTTTCCCAGTTACGCGTGATGTAGTCGCCCTTGTAGGTGTCGGCAAAACTGTACTTGGCCATGGCGCCAATGTCCGCGCCCGCAGCAAAAGCCTTTTCGCTGCCGGTGACGATCATGCAGCCTATCTTCTCGTCAGCGTCGAACGCCTTGAGGGCTGCGCCCAGTTCATTCATGAGTTGGTCGTTCAGCGCGTTGAGCTGCTTGGGGCGGTTGAGGGTGATGATGCCGACCTTGTCCGCTTCAACGCGCACCTCGATGGTTTCGTAAGCCATGAAATCTCCTGGGGGTTATGGTTGGTTATGGAAGCTGCTGCAATATACCCAAGCCGGTGGTGCTTTGCTGCCGTCAGGCCAGCCAGCGACCTAGCGCTGCGGCGTCTGTCACCGTCAGGCTGATGGTGTCTGGGGTCATGGATCCGCTGGCGGTGTTGCGTCGGCCTTTGGTGCGGACTCCAGCCGCTTGGGCCGGAGGCAGTTCCAATGGCAGTCGCATGAGTTGCCCGTCGCGGGCAATCAGTGCGTACAGGCTCGTGTGGTTGCCCGCGTAAAAAGTGACGTCGTCGAGTTTGCTGATGCGCCAGCCCTGGCCTTGCACCTCCACGCCCAGCCACTCGTCGCCCGCAGACATGCCCGCCTTCTCTGCGGCTCCGCTTCGCAGGACGGTCTTGATCTGCACGCTGTGGTTCTCGGCCACGCGCAGGCCCAGGCGCTGGGCCAGTTGTGGCCGGTCGGCCTTGAGTGCCACGCCATGGGCTGCCAGAAGCTCCGATAGCGGCAGGTCTACGGTGCTGTGCACCCAATGCGCCAGTTCCTTGTCGAATGGGCGACCGGTCAGCTCCTCGAGCACGGCGCGCAGGTCCGCTTCGGTCATCGGGCCGCCCGCGCAGCGCTCCCACAGTGCGCGCATCACATCGTCCAGCGTGGCTTTGCCCTCGCGCCGCAGGGCCAGGTCCAGGCACAAAGCCACCAATGAGCCCTTGGTGTAGTAGCTGACGGTGGCGTTGGGTGTGTTCTCGTCCTGGCGGTAGTATTTCACCCACGCGTCAAAACTGGCTTGGGCCACGGTTTGTACCGACCGGCCCGGCGTTTGCAGCACCTGGTTGATGGTTTTGGTGATGAGCTTGAGGTATGTCGCGTCGTCCAGCAGCCCCGCGCGGCGCAGCAGCAGGTCGTCGTAGTAGCTGGTAAAACCCTCGAAGAACCACAGCAGCTCGGTGTAGTTCTCCCGGGTGTAGTCGTAGCTCGTGAACTCGGCGGGCCGCAGGCGCTTGACGTTCCAGGTGTGAAAGTATTCGTGGCTGATGAGGCCCAGGAGCGTGGTGTAGCCCTCAGTGGCCCTTGCCTCGCCCTGACGCGGCAGGTCACGCCGCCCGCAGATTAGCGCCGTGGAGTTGCGGTGTTCCAGCCCGCCATAACCATCTCCTACGGCGTTGAGCATGAAGACGTAGGTTTTGAAAGGCGCTTTGCCTTCGCGGTGCCAGAAGCGGATGGCAGTTTCACAAATTTTTTGCGTGTCGGCCAGCAGGCGCTTGCCATCGAACGACGGAGCCGCACCCGCCACTACAAACTGATGGGCAATGCCACCGGCTTTGAAGCGCCCGACCCAGAAGTGGCCCAGCTCCACCGGGCAGTCCACCAGTTCATCGTAGTCGGCCGCTGCATACAGGCCGAACCCTTGTTTATCCACCGCCAGTGACCGTAAGCCCGTGGCGGCTGCCCATGCGGCGGTGGCTGCAGTGCGCACCAGCTCTAGCGTGTGGGGCTGTTGCTCCTGTCCGTGCACGCGCAGGCACAGGCTGGTGCCGTTGAAAAAGCCACGTGACGCGTCCAGCCAGGCAGTGCGCACGGAGCTGTCGTAGGCACACACCTGGTAGGTCAGTGCCAAGGGCTTGTTATCAGTGCATTGCACCTGCCAACGGTGCTTGTCCAGCTGGACTGGTTGCAGCGCGCGTTGGCCTTGTTGGGCCTTCAGGGACTGCAGATTTTTGGAGAACTCCCGCACCAGATAGCTGCCAGGAATCCAGACCGGCAACGACAGTTCTTGGGACGCCGCGGGGCGCCGCACCGTGAGCGTCACCGTGAACAGATGCGCGTGCAGGTCCGTGGGTTCGATGCGGTAGTGAACGTCTGCGGCAGGGGCTTTGCGGGCAAGTGGCATGGTGTGTGCAGCGGGAGGGCTGCGCAGGGTCGTCGGTGGGTCGGTCAGCGGGGGGTCAGTTGGCGGCTGGGGCGTCGCTGGAGGCTTCTGCCAGGCGCTTTTCCACCTCCTGGGCTCCGATCGCGCCTGGCACGCGCGTGCCATTGGCAAAAATCAAGGTGGGTGTGCCGGTGATCTTGTGCTTCTTTCCAAAGGCCAGGTTGCGCTGCAGCGCGCTGGTGTCGCAGCTGGCGGCAGCTGCTGGCTTGTCACGCACCATCTGGTCTTGCCATGCGGTGGCCTGGTCCTTGGCGCACCATATGTTGCGCGACTTCTCGGCCGAATCCGGGCTCAGGATGGGGTACAGGAACAGGTACACCGTCACGTTGTTGATCTGCTGCAGGTCGCGCTCAAAGCGCTTGCAGTAGCCGCAGTTGGGGTCCTCAAACACGGCTACCTTGCGCTTGCCATCCCCCCGCACGATGGTCACGGCGTCTTTCAAGGGGAGGGCCGAAAAGCTGACGGCGGTCAGCTTGCTAATGCGGTCTTCGGTGAGGTTGCGGCGCGCCTTGGAGTCGATGAGCTCACCCTGGATCACATAGTCGCCCTTGGCGTCTGTGTAGAACAGGTCGGTACCGATGCGCACTTCGTACAGCCCCTTCATGGGCGTGGCGCGCACCTCATCAATCTTGTCCATTTGAGGAATGCGCTCGGCCAATGCCTTGCGGATGGCAGCCTCTTGCGCCGTGGCGCTCAGGCTCAGGGTGGCTGCCACGACGGTCAGCAAAGCAGTGGTCAATTTCATCATGTTCCCGTTCAATCAAACTTGCGCGTTCAGCGCATCCCCATGGCCTGGCGGGCCACAAAATCCTTCAGCAGGCCGCTGCGTTCAAAGCCCTTCATGCCCCAGTTGCGCAGCGCCTGCCAGGGCGCCTCCGGGCGCGCAAACAGTTGCTGCAATCCATCGGTGGCCAAGCCCATCGCAACCAGAGCCGCTTTTCGCTGGCGTTCGTAGCGCCGCAGCAGCCGCAGGTCGGCGACGCTGCGCCAGTAGTCGCGCGTGCGCAGCACCTCGGCCAAGGCCGCCACATCGGCCAGGCCCAGGTTAAGCCCTTGCCCTGCCAGCGGATGCACGTTGTGGGCTGCGTCGCCCGCGAGCACCCAGCTGCGTGCAGCAGTGCCACTGGTTGAGGCAACGCCGCACCATCGGTCTGCCTTGGCCAGCTGCAGCGGCCACGTAGCGCGCTCCGCAATAAGGTGGGCCTCGCCGAGTGTCTGTTGGCTGGCAGTCTGCAGTTCCTGGGCAAAAACGTCGGCAGGCAATGCCATCAGTGCGGAAACCCGATCCTCAGGGACGGACCACACCACGGCCACAGAGTTCCCCTGGGCTCCCTCCAGCGGCAAAAAAGCCAGGATGCCTTGTGGCAAAAACCACTGGCGTGCCACCTGTCCATGCGGATGTTCGCAGCGCACCCGCGTGGCAATGGCGTGCTGGGCGTAGGGCATCACGTCAAAGTGCACGCCAAACTCGGCCCGGGTAGCGCTGGCGCGGCCTTCGCACACGACGGTCAGTGGCGCGGCCACCTGGGTATCCACCACCTCCACCAGCGGTTGAAACCGCACGGCCTGTGTCAGTCTTTCTTCCAGGGCCGGGACATCCACGATCCACGCCAGCGCCTCCAGCCCTTGGGGCGTGGCATCAAAATGCACGCAGCCATCCTGGTCGCCCTGCACCTGCATGTGCTTGACGGCGGTGGCGTGCTCGGCGTCGGGCCAGCTGCGCAGCGATTCGAGCAAGCTGCGCGACGCGGCATTCAGGGCGTAGGCCCTGACGTCTGTGGCTGCCGCGCTGTGTGGGGCCGGGGCTGGGACCAGTGCCACCTTCAGTCGTTCCCGCGCCAGCAACAACGCCAGGGTGCGGCCCACGATGCCGGCGCCACGAATACAGATATCAAAGGTTGGGGCCATGAGAGGCATTGTAGGAGGGGTCTTACCCCCTGCAAGGAGAGGGCAGAATTGCGGTCTGGCCTTTCTGGCACCCTTCTTCAGGAGCACCTGGCGTGAGTTTCCCTTCCGAGTCCGATCTGTCCGGCATCATTGCGCGGCTGTTTGTGTACCCCGTCAAATCCTGTGCGGGCATTGAGGTGCAGCAGGCATTGCTGACAGAGACGGGTCTGGACCTGGACCGTGCCTGGATGGTGGTCGATGCGCAGGGCATGTTCATTACCCAGCGCAGCCTGCCACGCATGGCGCTGATTCGGCCTCAACTCAAGAGCGATGAAATGGTGCTCCGTGCCCCCGGCATGCTGGCCCTGCATGTGGCGATCGACGCGGTGGAGGCTCCGGCCACGGTGACCGTCTGGCGCGACACCGTACCCGCGTGGGACATGGGGGCCGTGGCGGCCCAATGGTTCACTGATTTTCTCGGTCAACCCTGCCGCCTGGTGCGGTTTGACCCGGAACACCAGCGCCTGTCCAGCCTGGAATGGACAAATGGGGTGGAGGCCCCCAACCAGTTTGCCGACGGGTTTCCACTGCTGGTGGCCAGCGAGGCATCCCTGCAGGAGCTCAATGCGCGGCTCACGGCGGGTGGTCACGCGGCGGTGGGCATCGAGCGGTTCCGGCCCAACGTGGTGCTGGCAGGGGTGGATGCCCACGACGAGGACCGTGTGGACCTGCTCCACGTGCAGGGCGATGACACCACCGACATCCACCTGCAACCCGTGAAGCCCTGCGCGCGATGCCCCATCCCCGACATTGACCCGGCCACGGCCGAGAGCAACCCGTCGGTGGGCGACACCCTGCGCACCTACCGCCAGGACAAGCGGCTGGAAGGCGCCATCACGTTCGGCATGAACGCCATTGTGCGCAGCGGCGCAGGACAGTGGCTGCGTGTGGGGCAACGCATTGCTGCCGATTTGCGGTTTGAATGACGGCCTGATTCGGGCTATCTGCAGTGGGCGCTGGGCGGGCCCGTAAAATCGGGGTTTGTCTCCAGAACACCAGAAAGCCCTGCCATGAGCCTCCAATGCGGCATCGTGGGCCTGCCCAATGTCGGCAAGTCCACCCTTTTCAACGCGCTGACCAAGGCTGGTATTGCCGCCGAGAACTATCCCTTCTGCACCATCGAGCCCAACGTGGGCGTGGTGGAAGTGCCGGATCCCCGCCTTCAGCAGCTGGCCGAGATCATCTCGCCCGAGCGCATCGTTCCCGCCATCGTCGAGTTTGTGGACATTGCCGGCCTGGTGGCCGGCGCTAGCCAGGGCGAAGGCCTGGGCAACCAGTTCCTGGCCCACATCCGTGAAACCGACGCCATCGTGAATGTGGTGCGCTGTTTTGAAGACGACAACGTGATCCACGTGGCTGGCCGCGTGGACCCGATCTCCGACATCGAAGTCATCCAGACCGAGCTGTGCCTGGCCGACCTGGGTACTGTCGAGAAGGCGCTCAACCGCTACACCAAGGCTGCCAAGTCGGGCAACGACAAGGATGCCGCCAAGCTGGTGGCGCTGCTCACCCGCATCCAGGCCGCACTCAACGAGGGCAAGCCGGCCCGCTCCGTGGAGATCACCAAGGAAGAGCAGCCCCTGCTCAAGTCCCTGTGCCTCATCACGGCCAAGCCCGCCATGTTTGTGGGCAACGTGAGTGAAGACGGCTTCGAGAACAACCCCTTCCTGGATCGTCTCAAGGACTACGCCGCCAGCCAGAACGCGCCCGTGGTGGCCATCTGCGCCAAGATGGAAGCCGAGATGGCCGAGATGAGCGACGAAGACCGCGACATGTTTCTGGCCGAGATGGGGCAGACGGAGCCCGGCCTGGCGCGCCTGATCCGCGGCGCCTTCAAGCTGCTGGGCCTGCAGACCTATTTCACCGCAGGCGTAAAGGAGGTGCGCGCCTGGACCATCCACATCGGCGACACCGCACCCCAGGCAGCTGGCGTGATCCACGGCGATTTCGAGCGCGGCTTCATCCGGGCGCAGACCATTGCCTTCGAGGACTTCATTGCCTACAAGGGCGAGCAGGGTGCCAAGGACGCTGGCAAGATGCGCGCCGAAGGCAAGGAATACGTGGTCAAGGATGGCGACGTTCTGAACTTCCTCTTTAACGTCTGAACAGGAAGAGCTGTTCTTCAGGGTTCGCCAATGTTCGAAGGTGTTGGCTAACCCATTGATAGATATAGGGAAAGTTGTTCGCCGGTGAACTAGATCGTTCGGGGGCATTTTCCATATATGGGGGCATGACTGGGGGCACGCACGGTGCATGCCCCCTCCCCAAGGAGAAATCATGCCCCCAAACCACCTCGAAACCCGCATGGATGCTGGCTTTGCAGCCGTTTCCGATGCCCCCAAAAGTCAGGCCCGGCGTGGCATCAGTGATGCAGCCCTTCGCGCCGCCAAGCCCAAGAGCACGCCCTACAAACTCTCTGCAGGCAACGCGCTTTATCTGGAGGTCAAGCCCAACGGGGCCAAGCTTTGGCGCTGGAAGTACCGTCTTCTTGGCAAGGAGAGCCGCGTAGCTCTGGGGAGCTATCCGAAGCTGTCCCTTCGTGAAGCGAGAGAGGCCATGGAAGCCGCTCGCAAGCTGGTTGCCCAAGGCGTTCACCCAGCCCAACAAAAGAAGCTCGAACGCCTCAAAACTGGCGTAGACCACGCCAACACCTTTGAAGCTGTTGCCCGTGAGTGGGTGGCACGGCAAGATTGGCAAGACGTGACCAAGGCTCGGCGCTTGAATATGCTGGAGCGCGTCGTGTTTCCTCATGTGGGAGCGCTGCCAATCCGACAGGTCCAGTCCGTGCATGTTCTTGACATCCTGGAGCGGGCCAACTCCCGCAACGGCAATAGCGTGGCCTGCGAAGCCAAGCGAACCATGTCCTCCGTGTTCGAGCTCGCGGTATCCACACTACGCGCCGATCTAGACCCGGTGTACCCAGTACGCAAGGCTGTGGCGGCGAACAAGACCCAGCACAAGCGGCCTTTATCTTTCGAGGAGGTTGGAGCATTGCTGAACGCGGTGGAAGGCCATGGCGGCTACTACCAAATCCAGGCCGCGTTCTTCCTCATGTGGTTGACCCTGGCCCGCCCATCAGAAGTGATCGAGGCCGAATGGTGCGAGTTCGATTTGGATCAAGCGTTATGGCGTATCCCCGCGCAGAGGATGAAGAAGCGTAAGGAACACCTGATCCCTTTGCCTGCCCAGGCCGTTGCATTGCTGCGCAGCCTACACACGCTCACCGGCAACCGAACCCATCTCTTCCCCCACCGGGACGACAGGAGAAAACCTATGGTGACGGCATCGTTCCGGCAAATGTTGAAGG